>CAXSDW010000009.1:0-24967 GCA_964236235.1 uncultured Chitinophagaceae bacterium | reverse complement strand
TTTATCACTCCCAACTCTTTCCCAACTTTTGTAAATGCCTTGATTGCTTTATCTAAATGTTTTTTTTTATGTGCCGCACTTAATTGTACCCGTATGCGTGCTTTATCTTTTGGCACTACAGGAAAGAAGAATCCTATCACATAAATTCCTTCTTCTAAAAGCTTTGCAGCAAAAGTTTGAGCAAGCACAGCATCATACAACATAACTGGTACAATAGGATGCTCTTCCGGCCTTATATCAAAGCCGGCCGCTGTCATTTTCTTTCTAAAATATTTTGTGTTTTCTTCAAGCTTGTCACGAAGTTGGGTGGTTTTGCTTAGCATATTTAGCACTTCAATAGATCCGCCAACAATTGACGGCGCTAATGTATTACTGAATAAATATGGCCTGCTTCGCTGGCGTAACATTTCAATTATTTCTTTTTTTCCGCTGGTAAATCCGCCGCTGGCGCCGCCTAATGCCTTGCCCAATGTGCCGGTGATTAAATCAATTCTTCCCATCACATTTCTATACTCATGCGTACCTCTTCCCGTCTTACCCAAAAAGCCTGTTGAGTGACTATCATCTATCATTACAATGGCCTGGTATTTATCTGCAAGATCACAAATCTTATCCAGTTTTGCAATAGTGCCATCCATGCTAAATGAGCCATCAGTAACGATTATCCTGCTTCTCAGGCTTGCGCTTTCTTTTAATTTATTTTCAAGATCTTCCATGGAATTGTGCTCATACCTGAAGCGCTGCGCTTTACACAATCTTACTCCATCTATTATACTTGCATGGTTTAAAGCATCAGAAATTATTGCATCCTGTTCATTAAATAACGGCTCGAATACACCACCATTAGCATCAAAAGCTGCGGCATATAAAATGGTATCTTCTGTTGCTAAAAACTTTGAAATCTTTTCTTCGAGTTGTTTATGAATATCCTGCGTGCCGCAAATGAAACGCACACTGCTTAAGCCATAGCCACGTTTATCAATCACTTTTTTACCTGCCTTAATTACTTTCTTATTTGAGGATAAACCGAGATAATTATTAGCGCAAAAATTCAATACCTTTTTATCATTGACTATAATTTTTGCGCCCTGTTTACTTTCAATAATTCTTTCATGCTTAAAAAGCCCGGCATCTTTTATTCCAGTTAATTCTGCACTGATTCTCTCAACAAAATTCTTATTCATACATTCTTTATTAAAAAGCAAACCTACATAAATGCAAAATAATAAATAAGAGATTTTAAGTATGGAACATACAGTGTAACTTTTTATGATTGCAAACCGTATTACTTAAAAATTGTACGCTTATCAGAGTAATTGTAAATTGCCAATTTTGTTATGACGGAAAAGGAATATAACGAGTGTGTAACGCTTTATGCAGACAATGTGTATAGGTTTATCGTAAAAAATATAGGGCACCAGGAAGATGCAAAAGATGTGGTGCAAACTGCATTTGAAAAGCTTTGGATCAACAGGGAAAAGGTAGATAACATCAGCAGCAAATCATTTTTATTTACAGTTGCGTATCATCAAATGATTGATCATATCAGAAAGAATAAAAGAATAAAACTTAAAGATGAGTTTAATGAAACGAGCGGAATAACGTATCAAAATAATAAGAATATTAAAAAAATTTTAGATGAAGCGTTACATAAATTAAGTGAAACACAAAGAACTCTTGTATTACTTAAAGATTATGAAGGCTATAATTACCAGGAAATTGGCGTGATAACCGGATTGAGTGAAAGCCAGGTAAAAGTGTACCTGCATAGAGCCAGGATACAATTAAAAAATTACCTGGTAAAAGCAGAGAACGTACTTTAAAAGTGAATTTAAAAATGATTATCAATAAAAATAATTACGAAGAATACTTTTTATTATTTGCTGACAATGAATTATCAGAGCAGGAAAAATATGCCGTTGAAGATTTTGTTAAGCATCATCCCGATCTTGAAGAAGAGTTGTTAATTATAAAACAGGCAATAATTAAACCTGATGATAATATCAAATTAGATGATAAAAGTTTCTTATTTAAAAAGGAAAGGGAGTTTATCAATCATGAAAATTATAAGGAGATTCTTATACTGTACAATGATGACGAATTAACTGCTGCTGAAAGAAAAGAAACAGAAACTTTTTTATCAGAGAATGCTTCGCTTAAAAGTGAATTTGAGCTTTTTAAGAAAGTAAAACTTCAGCCTGAAAAAGACATAATTT
Source organism: uncultured Chitinophagaceae bacterium (assembly GCA_964236235.1). Lineage (GTDB taxonomy): Bacteria > Bacteroidota > Bacteroidia > Chitinophagales > Chitinophagaceae > Ginsengibacter. Next base: position 22,751 of record CAXSDW010000009.1, on the reverse strand, counting down.
TTCCTGACAAAAAATTACTGTACAAAAAAGATAGCGATGAAAAAGTTTTACGTATGCGGTGGAAAGCTTTGGCAGCAGCTATTATAGCGGGTTTAGGAATTTGGATTGGAGTAGATTATTTGGTTCCTCATAAAAACAATTTACCTGTTGCAGTTGAGAATAATCCAACAAAAATAAAAGGAATGCAACCGGTTGCAACTCAAACCAAGCCTTTAATTCAAACTGAAAATAGTGACTCAGCTAATAAGGATGAAAAGAATACAGTTTTACAAAAAATGATTGCAAAAAATACTTTACCGAAAGCAAAAAACAGCATAACTAAACTATCTAAAAAGGAAGCTGGTGTATTAAAAAGTTCAATGGTAATTAAAATTCATAAAGAATCAAATTATCTGCCGGTTAAGGTGATTGATGATAAGATTATTGATAACGAAAAAAAACTTTCAATTAAGGAAGAGCGTTCGCAAAATAATGTTTCAATAATTAAAAAAGATATCCAGACGAATAATTCAACAAATAAAATTTCAACACAAAACTATATAGTGGTTAATAATAAAAGTATAATTCCTGATGCACTTTCTGCTTCCTATGCATCTGATGAAAATGAAAATTCTGATAATTATGCCTTTTATAATATGCCGCAGGAAAAATTTAGCAAAACCAGGCTGGGCGGTCTTTTACATAAAATAAAACGGGTTGTCGAGAGAAGATTTCTTATTCCAATAAAAGATAGCCAGGAAACAGCCCATAACTAATCACTTTAACAATGTATACTTCAAATTAAATTATCATTAGATATGAAACGTATTTTTATTACACTTTCGACGATATTAATTTCACTTAATTTAATGGCACAGGAAGACAGCGCTAATGTAACCAAACGAACTATTGATACCATTCGCATTGGCGGAATGATAATAATAAAAAAGAGTGGCGGAAATGAAAATAACAGAACCATTGTCACCTTAGGTAACAGGCAAAAAAAGCAACATTCCAACATCAGTACAGCTAACTGGATTTTTGATTTAGGCTTTGCAAACTATAATGACAAAACGGATTATACTTCCGCAACTTCACAAAATTATATAGTGAACAGGCCTGGTTCTGCTCCATTAACGGCCAATGATTTCAAGCTTAAAACAGGCAAATCAAGCAACGTGAATATCTGGTTTTTTATGCAGCGCCTTAACCTTATAAAGCAATATGTAAATCTTAAATATGGCTTAGGTATCGAAATGAATAATTACCGTTTTAAGTCGCCGGTAAGCTTTAAAGAAGGAGGTACAAATCCGTATAATGTTTCACAAAATATAGATCATCCGTTTGTGTTCAGGGATTCAATTAATTTTTCAAAGAACAAGCTGGCACTGGATTATGTTACTATTCCGTTCATGCTGAATTTTCGTACTAACCCTGATTTTTCACGAAAGGGCTTGAGCCTTAGCGGCGGCGTAAGTGTTGGCTATTTATACAGCAGCCGAAATAAACAAATAAGCAATGAACGTGGCAAACATAAAAATCATGGCGATTATGATGCAGAAAAATGGAAGTTGTCTTACATTGGAGAATTAGGCCTTGGACCTGTGAGGTTATATGGTTCATACAGCCCCAAATCGATCTTTACAAATGGATTAAATGTAATGCCTTATAATGTGGGAATAAGGTTTAGCAATTGGTAAAAATAAGCGCTGATGTATTTATTCACTTTCTTAGGGATGACATCTTTTTGTTAGAAGTGATCCCATTTTTGTTTTAATTTAGTACAAACAAAATTTGTCAGCCATGTCACCATTTAATTTATCACTTCCTGTTGCGATGGGTTGTGATCATGCAGGTTTTGAATATAAAGAAGACCTTGAATCTTTCCTGGAAGGCAAAGGTATTGCGTATAAAGATTTTGGCACTTTCTCAATTACTTCTGCTGACTATCCTGATTTTGCACATCCCGTTGCTTCCTCTGTAGAAAAAGGTGAGTCTGCTTTTGGTATTTTATTATGCGGAAGCGGCAATGGTGTTTCCATCACAGCCAACAAGCACCAGGGCGTACGTGCTGCAGTATGCTGGGGCGAAGAACTTGCAGAGCTTGCAAGAAAACATAACGACGCTAATGTCATTTGCATACCTGCCCGCTTTGTAAGAGAAGGCGATGCTGAAAAAATGGTAGATATTTTTATACATACAGCGTTTGAAGGCGGAAGGCATAAAATAAGAAAAGAAAAAATTGCCTGTAGTTTTTAAGAAGATTATAACTGAAATTTATAGCCAACTCCTTTAACTGTTGTAATACAGTCTGCGCCCAGCTTCTGCCTTATTTTACGGATGTGAACATCAATCGTTCTATCGCCAACAATTACATCGCTTCCCCACACCTGGTTTAATATCTCGTTGCGTAAAAAAACTTTATGTGGCTTTGAAGTTAAAAAAGCAAGTAGCTCAAATTCTTTTCTTGCCAAAATAATCTGCTCATTTTTGTAAGTAACATTATATTTTTCCCTGTCTATTTGCAAATCACCTATCTGCACAATTCCGTTGGTTTCTTTACTTACTCTTCTAAATAAAGCATTAACGCGGCTTACCAAAACTTTAGGACTTATAGGTTTTGTTATGTAATCATCACCGCCGGTTTCTAAGCCTTTAATCTCGGTAGATTCGTCATTTAATGCAGTTAAAAATATGATAAGCGTATCTTTAAATTCCGGTTGCAGGCGCAGAATATTACACACTTCAAAGCCATTTTTTCGTGGCATCATCACATCAAGAATAATAAGATCCGGCTTATTTTTTTTCGCTTCTTCTATTGCTTCATCACCATTTTTTGCAGTGAAAACTTCATAGCCTTCAGCCTGCAGGTTAAAGCTCACGATCTCCAGAATATCAGGTTCATCATCAGCTATTAATATTTTTCCGGCCTTTGCTTGCATTGTATGGTTTAACAAAACGTTGCAAATTACATTGTTCAGGTTTTAAAATGTATTTGTTTACAATTTCTTAATGTTAGGGGGCTTATCAATTTCTAAAAAATGTTAATCATTTTTACTTATGCAGCGCTTTGATGTTAATTCAAATCTTTAACGTTAACCTGGTATTAATACAACCAATGGAACTATTTTTGCTTCTTATTATGGATTTCTATTTATGAAGAATATTTTATACCTCGTTTTAATTAGCTTTATACCTCTTATAACTTACGCTGGCGACACTACTAACATTCCTTTAAGCCGCCAGAACTTTCATGACAAAATTAAAGATGAACAAAAGCGTGCTGATAAATTTGATGGCAAACAAGATGGTATTATAAAAGTTTGCAATGTAGACGATGTTAACTTTGAAGTTACTGATGCGATAATTCGTAAAGTAAATATACTTCGCAACAAAGTAGAGCAGGACACTGTATTGGCTACCAACAATGATAAAATAAGGTATTTAAGGTATATTGAAAATCTTGTAAAAGATTTTAATATCAACTGGAGAACACACAAATTTACTCCATCGCTGGCTCCGGCATTGGTAGATAATTTTACCGCCATGATGACGGCAAATATGAACGGAAAAAGCATTGCGCCTTTAGTAGATGAAGTGCCTTATGAAGCAGGCATTATTAATGCTGAAATTTTTAAAGAAAATATTGGTTACCAGGAAAGCAAAAAGATCCTTTTCTTAGAATTTTGCCAACTGCATCCTGATAAAATACTTGCTAATATCGGACCATACGTTAACGAGCCTTTTGCAGACAGCCTGATAGTGCTGGCTTTCAAAAATAATCCAACTCAATTGTATTCCTATTCACAAGCTGCCGGTACTTTGCAGGGGAAACTCATCAGAAGAAACAGTGACAACCGGATAAAAACAGTAGTGGAGTTAAGCAAACTAAAAGATGCATTATTTTATTTTCCATTTCTGGACGACCTGATAAGCGGTAAGCAAAAAATTGAAGACATTGCAAAAATTGTTGGAACAGAGAATAAAAAGTATGACAGTGTTGGATATTTTAAACTGCTGGTAAAAACCCAGATAGAGTATTATAACAGGCTTGTACACCGTGATACTCCTGTTGCCATGCTTGGCGTTGACGGATTAACAGATATGCTTCAGCGAAAAGCGATACAACATTTTGTGAATCCTATTAATGAATTGCATGAAGTTAGTAACCCTGCAATACGCTTCAGAGCTATTGAGCCGCTTTCTGCGCAGGAGTTATATTATATGATGGTTTTGGGAGAAAACGAAATATTTACTTCCAGCTATAAAGCCAGTTTTGATAAAATGATGCAACGGCTGGGGCCAGTTCCCAAAGGGGATTCTTTATTGATGTCTGTAAATTTTGATCACTTTAAAAAGTTTATAAAAATGGCGGCCGGCTATAATAAGCTGGATACATTTTTACGAACAATGAATAATTCTTCGGAGATATTGATGAAGGCTTTTGTATCTAACCTGGAAAACACAGGCTCGCTTGAAGATGCAGTAGATGTAGCAGATTCGTACGGAAGTATAAAAAATCCGATATTATTAAAATCCATGTTGAAAAATGTTAGCGATAATGAAGTAAAATGTAAAATAAATAACAATCAAAAAGGCGAAAAATTATATGATCTTTTAAAGACAATTTTTCTTTCTGCTGATACTTCAAATCATATTGATCTTTCAAAGGAAATTGGTATTCCGCCTGTTTATACGGTTGATTATAATTATGTAGCTGATGACAGCGGAAGAGTAATTCAGCAGGTATTTTTTTACGGCGACAAAGATGGTAAAGAATCTTATGCAAGTTTCTTATCCTCATTTCCAAAGGCAGATTGGAAAATAACACAAACAAAAGAATGGACTGAAATAAAATCTTTAAAAGGAAAGCCAATCTGGATATACGCAAATCTTCCTTTAGATAATGAAACTGATAAAGACGCTGACGCTCAAAGAGATCTTATTGATTACCTGGCAGATAATAATTTAAGACCCGGCATTGTAATTCATCGCGGCCACAGTTATCATCTTCCTTACACAATTGAGCAGTTGCCGGAATCAGCAAAGATCATCATGTTAGGTTCCTGCGGCGGCTATAAAAACCTAAAAGCAATTTTAGATTATGCTCCTGAAGCACATATAATTTCAACCAAACAAATTGGCGCAAGAGACATTAATAAGCCAATAATAGATGCCATAAATAATACATTAAGAAGCGGTAAAAATATTGACTGGCGTGTTATGTGGAATGATCTTGAAAACAATTTCGCTAAAGGGCCAAGAGATAAAAAAGATCTGTTTGATGATTATATCCCTCCGCAAAAAAACCTTGGCGCCTTATTTATAAAGGCTTTTAGCAGGTCAGATTCGTAGTATATTATTAATCTGTTTCCAGGTTCAATTGCTTTATTAAATTTGCTTATGGCGGAGAAAAAGATTCGTGCGAAAATATTTGATTTTAGTTTGTTACGTCGTGTATTTCAATTCGCTGCTCCTTACAAAAAGAAGTTTTATCTCTCTATAATTCTTTCCATTGTCCTGGCATTAATATCTCCCTTAAGGCCTTACCTTATTCAATATACTATAAATGTTTTTGTAAAAGACAGGAACACTTCATGGCTCATTCTTATTACCGTTATTCAAATAGGAATGTTGATTATAGAAACAGCTTTGCGGTTCTATTTTGGTTACATTACTGCATGGCTCGGGCAAAGCGTGGTAAAGGATATGAGGGTTACGGTTTATAAAAAAATAATGAGTTTAAATCTTTCTCAATTTGATAAAACGCCCATTGGCACATTAACCACAAGAACCATAAATGATATTGAATCTGTAAATGATATTTTTTCTGACGGGCTGATACCCATCATTGCAGATTTGCTTTCTATTCTTTCTATTTTATTATTCATGTTTTTTGTTGATTGGAGATTAACACTTATAAGTTTAGCACCATTTCCTATTTTAATTATTGCCACTTATTTTTTTAAAGAAAGTGTAAACAAATCATTTATCCAGGTTCGTAATGCTGTGGCAAACCTTAATGCATTTGTGCAGGAACATATTACCGGCATGAGCGTAGTTCAGGCTTTTGCAGTAGAAGATAAAGAATTTAATAAATTTAAAAAGATAAACAAAGAACACCGCAACGCTAACATTAAATCAATCCTTGCTTACTCTGTTTTTTTCCCTGTTGTAGAAATTGTGCTGGCATTTTCAACCGGATTGCTGGTTTGGTGGGGCGCTAATAATTCATTTAATGCAGGTGTAATTATTTCATTTATCATGTACCTTAATTTATTGTTCAGGCCGTTAAGGGTAATTGCAGATAAATTTAATGTATTGCAAATGGGCATGATAGCCAGTGAACGGGTTTTTAAGGTTTTAGAAAACCAGGATTTTATTCCATTGCCTGAAGATGTAAAAGATGATGTTGACATTAAAAAAAATCCTTTTGAACACAATGTAAACATAAAAGGAGAAGTACAGTTTGAAAAAGTTTGGTTCGCCTATAATGATGAGCAATATGTTTTGAGAAATATTTCATTTCATATTCAGCCGGGGCAAACATTGGCAATTGTTGGGCATACCGGTAGTGGTAAAACATCTATAATAAGTTTATTGAACCGGTTATATCACATACAAAAAGGTGTTATAAAAATTGATGGCAAACCAATACAGGATTATGATGTAGATTTTTTAAGAAGCAAAATAGCGGTTGTATTACAGGATGTTTTTTTATTCAGTGGTTCTGTGTTTGATAATGTAACGCTGAGAAATAAAAACATAAAACGGCAACAGGTGATAGAGGCAGCAAAAATTATTGGCGTGCATAATTTTATTATGCAGTTGCCCGGCGGATATGATTATAATGTGATGGAACGCGGCGCAACACTTTCATTAGGCCAAAGGCAATTACTTTCTTTCATCCGTGCTTTGCTTTACAACCCTTCTATATTAATTTTAGACGAAGCAACTTCTTCTATAGATACTGAAAGTGAAATGCTTATTCAGCATGCAATAGATACACTTATCAGCGGAAGAACTTCTATAATTATAGCACATCGTTTATCTACTATAAGAAAAGCTGATAAAATATTGGTTTTAGATAAAGGAGAAATTAAGGAAACCGGCACTCATGCTGAGTTATTGGCCAAAAAGGGTTTCTATTATCAATTGCATAAAATGCAGTTTGAAGAAGAAGTAACTTATAATTAAGACAAGAGTAAAGGTTTTTAATTAAATTGCAATATGAATTTTTCAAAAGATAAAATACACTCTGAAGCACAAAATATTGAGCCGCAAAATGTTTTACACGAGCATGAAGCTGATTATGAAAAGGCTGAGAGGGATTTATTGAAAGATGCACTGCGAAGAACACATACAGAAAGGTTTCTTGTAGCTACCCGCTTATACAAAATTCAACAAATGCTTGGTAAAGCGAAAATTATCCACCAGCCATAAACGCTTTAAATAAGTAAAGTATTTTTCATGGATTTTTTTGATGATGAAATAATCAAACTCTGGAAGTCATTTCAGGATAATAATGTCAGGTATATAATGATAGGCGGATTTGCTACAAATATTCATGGATATCAGCGTTACACAGGTGATATGGATATGTGGATACAGGATTCCAACGATAACAGGAAAAGGTTGAAAGTAGCTTTCAAACAAGCCGGAATGGGTGATTATTTTATGATAGAAACAATGCAATTTGTGCCAGGATGGACGGATATCAGATTAAACAATGGATTAAGGCTGGATATTATGACAACGATGAAAGGATTGGAAGATTTCACTTTTGAGGATTGCCTTAAGACAGCAACTATGGCTGACATTGAAGGAGTGAAAGTTCCCTTTCTGCATATTAACCAGCTTATAGCTAATAAAAAAGCAGTTAATCGCCCCAAAGATCAGATTGATGTAATTGAACTTGAAAAAATAAAAGAACTGCGAAAAGAAATGGGTCTTGACCAATAAATCGCCTTCTCAATTTTCTTATTTATGCATTTTTAATTCACTTTCTAATCCCTTATCTTTGCCGCAAATTTAGGAGAAGTATGAGATTGAAAAGCATGAAGTCTTTATTGGTAGCGGTTTTCAGCTTAATTGCAACAGCTTCTTTCAATATAGCAATTGCACAAAATAACGGGGATTCTAATGAAGCATCAAAGCCTGAAACAGAAAAGAAGAAAAGTGCTTTTGATGCCAATGAGGTAATTTTCGGGCACGTACTTGATGCTCATGAATTTCATTTTCTTTCATACAAAGGCAACGACGGAAAAGACCATCATGCCACCATTCCGCTTCCTGTAATTTTGTATTCGCCACAAAAAGGGTTTGATGTATTCATGTCATCAAGGTTTCACCACGGTGAGCAAATTTATAAAGGCTATGAACTTTTAACGAACGAAAAGATCACAGAAGAGAAGCTTGATCCTAAAAAATATTCGGCCGGGCAAATTGTGGCAGTAAATGATAATGGAGAGTTTAATAATAATGTAAAGGTGTATGATATTTCTTTAACCAGGAATGTTGTACAGATGTTTATATCGCTTGCTTTGTTGGTGTGGATATTACTATATATGGCAAAAAAATACCGCACAGGTCAAGGCATAGAAACTGCGCCTAAAGGCGTTCAAAATTTAATTGAGCCCGTTATCACTTTTATTCGTGATGATGTTGCGAAGCCTAATCTTGGTAATAACTACAAAAAGTATTTTCCTTACCTGCTTACTGTCTTTTTCTTTATTCTTATAAACAATTTAGTTGGTTTGATACCAGGCACAGCCAACGTTACAGGCAATATTGCTTTTACATTAGTGCTCGCTGCTATCTCGTTCATCATCATATTATTAAGTACTAAAAAACATTACTGGATGCATATTATATCGCCTCCGGGGGTTCCTCTTGCGGTAAAACCTATCCTGATCCTGGTGGAAGTATTAGGTATTTTTACAAAACCGATTGCATTAATGGTGAGGCTTTTTGCCAATATGATCGCGGGTCACATTATCATCATTTGTTTAATTTCACTCATATTTATTTTCGGTTCTTTAAATGCAGGTATCGGATGGGGATTCTCTCCGCTTTCAATTGCATTTGTAGTCTTCATTTATTTCATTGAATTGTTGGTGGCTTTTTTACAGGCGTATATATTTACCACCCTTACCGCTGTGTTTATTGGGCAAGCGTTTGAAGGCAGTCACGATGATGCAGATGGGCATGCAGATCCGGTTATAGTTTAGCAATCTTTTTTTTAATATAAAACAAGTATTATGGATCTATTGAATGTTTTTTTAAGCACGACAGTTTGGGCTAATGCGGGCGGCGCTATAGGTGCAGGGCTGGGTGCAGTAGGCGCAGGTATAGGTATTGGCCAAATTGGTAAAGGCGCACTGGAAGCCATTGCCCGTCAGCCTGAAGCTGCTAATGAGATAAGGGCTAACATGATCCTTACTGCAGCGTTGGTGGAAGGGGTTGCTCTTTTCGCAGTAATTGTGGGTATTCTTGCAATGTTTGTGTAACAAATTATTACTACACTCAAAGCACAGGGCGGAGAGTGTGGTAATTTTAAAACTCAAATCCCTAAAGGGGCTATAGAAGTTCTTTACAGCTTGATGCCGTTATTTGGCTGGCTCAAATAATAATTTATAGAAACTTGTACAGGTTGAAGCAATGTTTGCCTGCCTGTACATTGTACAACAATAATATATAACATAAAAACACTCCCTTTAGGGAGATGGAGGGTTTTCTCTTATGCAACTACTTACTCCTGCTTTTGGATTGATTCTTTGGACAATATTAGCTTTTGTTATTGTCTTTTTTATACTAAAGAAATTTGCATGGACTCAAATTCTGGAATCCATGAACAAGCGTGAAAAAGGCATTGCCGATTCATTGGCTACCGCAGAAAATGTAAGGGCTGAAATGGCGCTTTTGAAAAGCGAGAATGAAGCATTGCTTGCAAAAGCACGTGAAGAAAGAGCTTTAATGCTTAAGGAAGCAAAGGAAACAAAAGACCGCATTATTAATGAAGCAAAAGAACAGGCAAAGCTGGAAACTAATAAGATAATTGCTGATGCCCAATCTGCCATAAATCAACAAAAGATGGCCGCTATTACTGATCTTAAAAACCAGGTAGGAAATCTTGTAATAGAAGTAAGTGAAAAAATTTTAAGGAGAGAATTAAGTAATAAAGCAGAGCAGGAAAACTACATAAGGCAATTAGCAGATAACGTAAAAATGAATTAAAAGCCTCTGACTCCAAAAGGAGAATAAATGTGCAAACAAATGTTTAACCAGATTTAAAGTCCGGGGGTTTGGAGGACTTACGGAGCCACTAATATATGACGAATCCACGTTTAGCTGAGAGATATGCAAAGAGTTTAATTGATCTTGCCAAAGAAAAAGATCAGTTAAATGAGGTATATAACGATATTAAATTCCTGCAAAATATCTGCAACACCAATAGAGATTTTGTCGCCTTACTTAATAGTCCAATTATACCTGAAGATAAAAAGAATAAGATAATAGATTCCATAGTTACAGGCCATGTCAGCAACATTACAACTTTATTTATTAAACTGCTGGCATCTAAAAACAGGGAATCAAGCCTGCCTGAAATTATTTCATCTTTTATAGATCAATACAACCAGATAAAGGGCATTCACAAAGTAAAGATCACTACTGCCACAGAAATAAGTGAAGATTTGAAAAACACTTTTATCACTAAAATAAAATCGGCAAATAATATTTCTAACATTGAACTTGAAACTGTAGTAGATGAAAAATTAGTTGGAGGGTTTGTTCTGGAAATGGACGGTAAGTTAGTAGATGCAAGCGTTTTAAGAGACCTTAAAGATGTAAGAAAGCAATTTCAGGATAACGAATGGATACATAAACTAAGATGACAAGCCAATGAAATTGGTTAACTTATTTTAAAAAATTAAATTCAATATATGGTAGATATTAAACCTGATGAAATTTCGGCGATACTCCGCCAGCAGTTAAATAATTTTAATGTTGAAGGCAGTCTTGAAGAAGTAGGAACCATACTGCAGGTTGGCGATGGTATTGCAAGAGTGTATGGGTTGAATAATGTAGGTGCCGGCGAATTAGTGGAGTTTGAAAACGGTGTAAAAGCCATCGCATTAAATCTTGAAGAAGATAATGTAGGTGTGGTGCTTATGGGCGACAGTGGTGATATTAAAGAAGGCGGAACTGTTCGTCGTACAGGTAAAATTGCTTCTATAAAAGTTGGTGACGGCCTGGCAGGCCGTGTTATCAATACACTTGGTGAGCCAATTGATGGCAAAGGACCTATAACCGGTGAATTATATGAAATGCCGCTTGAAAGAAAAGCTCCAGGCGTAATTTTCAGAGAGCCTGTAAAGCAGCCTTTGCAAACAGGCATCAAAGCAATTGATGCAATGATACCCATTGGCCGCGGACAAAGAGAGCTTGTAATCGGCGACCGCCAAACCGGCAAAAGCGCTATTTGTGTTGATACCATAATTAATCAAAAAGAGTTTTATAAAGCTGGCCAGCCGGTGTATTGTATATATGTGGCTATTGGTCAAAAAGCCTCAACTATCGCAGGTATAATGAAGACCCTGGAAGATAATGACGCAATGGCTTATACAACTATTGTTGCCGCTTCGGCATCAGATCCTGCGCCACAGCAGTTTTACGCACCCTTTGCCGGTGCAGCTATTGGCGAATTTTTTCGTGATACTGGCCGTGCTGCTTTAATTATTTATGATGATCTTTCCAAGCAGGCTGTAGCATATCGCGAGGTTTCTCTCTTATTAAGAAGACCTCCGGGCCGTGAAGCTTATCCCGGTGATGTATTTTATTTGCATAGTCGTTTGCTTGAAAGGGCTGCTAAGATTATTTCTAAAGATGAGATTGCTCAAAAAATGAATGATCTTCCGGAAACAATCAAACATCTTGTAAAAGGCGGCGGATCATTAACAGCCTTGCCTATTATTGAAACACAGGCTGGTGATGTATCTGCTTATATTCCTACTAATGTAATTTCTATTACAGATGGCCAGATATTTTTGGAAGGAAACCTTTTTAATGCCGGCATTCGCCCTGCTATCAACGTAGGTATTTCAGTAAGCCGTGTGGGAGGTAATGCCCAAATAAAATCCATGAAAAAAGTTGCCGGTACATTAAAACTTGACCAGGCGCTGTACCGTGAGCTTGAAGCATTCTCTAAATTCGGGGGTGATCTTGATGCTGCTACAAAATCAGTATTAGATAAAGGCGCAAGGAACGTGGAGATATTAAAGCAGCCGCAGTTTTCCCCTTATTCCGTTGAGAAGCAGGTGGCCATAATATATTTAGGAACTTACGGCCTAATAAGTGATGTGGCTGTAAAAAATGTAAAAGCCTTTGAAGAACATTTCTTAATGGAAATGGAGAATAGACACCCTGAAATTTTAGCTGAATTTAAAAAAGGAAATTTACCTGAGGATGGTATAAAGAAAATGACTCAGCTGGCCAAAGAGTTGATTCCGCAATACAAATAGCTTCTCAAAATAATTCTTATAAATGATATTAACTAAGGAGAGATATTTCTCTCCTTTTTATTTTAATAAAAGATTAGCGGGCATATTTATTTGCAATTGGCGTTAGTTTGTAATTTTACGCCCTAAATTTTTTGTGATGACAATGGGAATGCTTTTCATTTCGATCTTTTTTATGATTATTGGTTTGATTGTACAAGCGATTTTAAAAAGTAAGTTTAAAAAATATAGCCAGGAGCCTACAAGCAGCGGTTTAAGTGGCAAAGAAGTAGCAGAAAAAATGCTTAGAGATAATGGAATTTATGATGTGCAGGTAACATCAGTTAATGGCTTTTTAAACGATCATTACGATCCCACAAAAAAGACAGTTAACTTAAGCCCTGATGTATATTCAGGAAGAAATGTATCTGCGGCTGCAGTGGCTGCACATGAGTGTGGGCACGCCGTTCAGCATGCTACAGCATATTCTATGTTAATGCTTCGCTCAAGGCTGGTACCTTTGGTATCAATAAGCAGTAACCTGGCGCAATGGGTAATTTTTATTGGCCTTGGATTATTTGCTGTAGGAGGCGGTAATCAAACTGTATTATTGATAGGGATAATTTTATTTGCACTCTCTACATTGTTTGCAGTGATCACATTACCTGTAGAGTTTGATGCATCAGCACGGGCGTTAAGGTGGCTGGACACATCCCATCTCACCTCCAGAACGGAACACGATGATGCAAAAGACGCATTAAAATGGGCAGCACTCACATATGTAGTTGCAGCGCTTGCATCAATTGCTATGCTGGTGCAATACATTTTAATATACCAGGGAAGAAGCAGAAATTAAAACTACTTTTTTTAGATACTAATACATCAATTGCTTCTTTGAACTGCAATGAACAAGGCGAACTTAATTGAAAATTATTGCGACTCATCGTTAAAGATAATTTAGGTAAAAGCCGAAAACTCCGGCTTTTACCTAATACTTGCACTTTATTAATCACCTTTTGTTACATTTTTGATATATCCAAAGAGGCCATGAGTTTCATCATCCGGGCCTGCAGCAAAATATAACCATCCCGGATCAATAGCAGTAGCTGTTGCAGGAGCAAATGAGATTCCCCACAATCCTTCAATCTCAATTGGCTTTCCTTCACTCTTAAGTTGCCCAAGGAAGTGGCCCCATTTATCAAAAGCGTTAATACGTCCATCACCAAAATTTCCTACAAGTATCACTCCTTCAGCATCATCAGCATTATTATCACCCCAAAAACCTATTGGAGCCGCTGCTACGCCCCAGGGTGCATTAAGTGTTCCATGTGAGGCGAAGCGCCTTAAAAACGAACCATCAGGATTATAAATATCTACTGCACCTAACGTTGCTCCCTTTAATTCATCGCCATCAGCGGCTACTTTTGCATACATCACATACAACTTGCCATCAATACTTTGAATATTAAAAGGCGAGTAATCTTCCGGCAAATTTGGATCTTTAAATGGCTTATCCACTTCTTTCCAATCTTTATCATAGACATCAATTTTTCGGGCACTGAAATTAGCTGTATATAAAAAATTAGCTACGCCATCCTGTGCGATTGCTATGCCTGTATAGACAGCGCCACTCTTGGAATCATCAAGCGCTATCGCAGCCGAACTGCCTCCATTCCATCCTGAAATGATTCCATCGAGACCCGCAAATAAAAATTTTGCCGGATTACCATTAGGCAGTTTAAAGTCGCCGGTACCATTAAATACCTGCCCTGACGGATGCCCTCCGGTGGTGGAATTAGCGGGCGAAGGAATTGTTACTCCGCCGGCAATTACTTCGTTACCATCTTTATCCCAAACTTCGCTTAAACCGGCGCCTGCAGCAGATATCCATGCTACACCTGAAGGGCCAAATGCTAATCCCCATCCGTTAATAAAGTTAGGATCAATGCGGGTTGCATGGTACTCATCGGTACTTGCGACAAGATTTACCTGCTCATAATTTTTTCTGGGTTCAGGCGGCTTTTTACAAGAAGCGGTGGCCAATATAAACGCCAGGAAGAGCAACCATGTATTGGAGAACAAGAGGCTGCTGTTTTGTCGAATGATCTTTTGCATAAAAGTTGATTTAGTTAAGAAAATGTTTATAGAAAAGCAGTTTTTATTATGTTGCCGTTCGTCAAATAGGCATAACAGAAATATCAATTGATCTGGCGATTAACAATCAATGTTCATCGGTACAAGAAAAAACGATGTTTAGATAGAAGGGTTGCCTTTTTAAATTATTTCTGTAAATAAATTTTAAAAGATTAGATAGCCAATGATGGTGACGTATATATAGCTGATTACTTTTAAATAATGAAAGAAATCAATTATGATAATATAGCCTGGAGTTATGACTGGTTGAGCCGTATAGTATTTGGAAGCGCCATCAGGAATGCACAAATACAGATATTACCATTTATCGGAGATAGAAAAAATGTATTGATAGCAGGAGGTGGAACCGGTTGGATATTAGAAGAAATTACAAAATTATATCCCTCAGGTTTGCGGATAACTTATATAGATATTTCTGCAAAAATGATTCGCAGGTCAAAAAAAAGAGCCGCAGGTTTAAATGAAGTAAATTTTATTAATCAGTCTATTAACACTGTCACATTAAAAGAAGATTATTATGATGTAATTATTACGCCTTTCTTTTTAGATAATTTCTCTCACGTTGAATGCAATAATATATTTAAAAAATTGCACAAGTGTTTAAAACAAAATGGAAAATGGCTATATAGTGATTTTGAATTAAAGCAAAAAAACAAGCTTTGGCACAAAGCGATTGTAAAATTGATGTACCTTTTTTTTAAAATCACCTGTAACATACAAGCTAATCAGTTGCCTGATGTAGATATTTATTTTTTACAGCATAACTATAATTTAATTTGGGTACGGTATAATTTTAATAAGCTCATAGTCTCTAAGGTGTTTGAAAAACCTGCATAAAATATTCTATCAGTAGTAGAATAATATTGGAAATTCTTTTTAAGCCTAACAACTTTTCTTAACATTTTTCGTTTCTCAATTGCCCATGTTAATAACGTTATGGCACAATTTTCTCTTTACAGCTAACAAATATTTATAATAATAAAACGAATAATTTATGAGAAGGATTTTAATCATTTCTGCAATTGCTGCAATTTTTGCCTCGTGCAATGGCAATTCAGATACTAATTCAGAAAACAAGAATGTAGTGGGCGTAGATTCAACAACTTATAAAAATAATACGCTTGCAGACACTGGGCATTTTGCAGAGGCACCCGTAACACCGCCAGCCGCTGCAAAGCCTGTAGAAACTCCCAGGGAAACTAAAGTAAGCACACACAAAAGTAGCAGTGCCAAAACAGTAACAACCACTAAATCAAATACAAAAACAGTTCCGGCTACAACTACTACAACTCCGACAACCACAACTCCTGCTACAACTGGCACAGGCACTACGGCCGGAACCAGCACAGGTGCAACAACCGGAACAACAACAACTTCAACAACAACAACTTCAACTCCGGCTGTGGCTCCTGCAAAAAAAGGATGGAGCAGTGCAGCAAAAGGTGCTACAATAGGCGGAGTTGGTGGAGCTATAGGTGGCGCTATAATAAGCAAGAAGAAAGGTACAGGTGCATTAATAGGCGGTGCAATTGGTGCAGCAGGTGGTTATATTTTAGGAAGAAAGAAAGACAAGAAAGATGCTGCTGCAGCCACAGATACCATTAAATAATATTACATCCATAGGATTTATAAATGTGATTTATTACTTTAAAATTCCAATAATGAAACCACTAATTGCAGTTATGTTAATCAGTTTATTTTTTGCGTCGTGCAATGCAAAAACTGAAACCAATAAAGATGTTGCAGGCATAGATTCCTCCGGGCTGTATAAAAATAATATAATGGCTGATACCGCCCGTTTAGATGCTATCGTTCCAGGCACAACAACTAAACGTGTAGTTGAAATACGAAATGCTGATGGAACTGTTTCCACTACAACTACAACAGTTGCGTCTAAGTCAACGTCTTCTGTTGCACCTACACCTTCTGCAAAAACAGTTAGTTCAGGAACTAATACGGTGGCACAAACTACAAGTTCTTCATCTAATACAACAGCAACTACGGCACATAAAACCGGCTGGAGCAATAGAGCTAAAGGCGCTGCAATTGGCGGAGTTGGAGGAGCTGTTGTAGGAGCAGTTGTTAGTAAAAAGAAAGGCAAAGGTGCATTGATTGGCGGTATTGCCGGTGCTGCAGGTGGCTATATTATAGGTAATGAAAAGGATAAAAAAGAAGGCAGATAAAATAATTTTTAAAATTTCTTAAATTAATACAAGCCTGGCTTTGCCGGGCTTTTTATTTAGTAAGAGTGAAGGATAAGCTATTAACTTCAGTTAACTTGTTATAATTTATTACATTTATATCTCATGATAGATGTTCCTTTATTTAGTAAACTTCTTCATGAAGATTTTATCAATGCAGGAGAATATAAAAAGATAGAATCTCAAAAAGATAAGCCGTTATCAGTGCATTGGGATCTTCGAACTTTATTATACCTCGGCATTGTATTGCTCACTTCTGCAACAGGTATATTAATCTATAGAAATATCAATACAATTGGCCACCAGGCAATGCTTATTATTATTGCATTGGTATGTGCGGCCTGCTTTGCCTATTGTATTAAGCATTCAAAAAGATATAGTAACAATAAAACAGAATCACCCGGCATTTGGTTTGATTATGTGTTGCTGCTGGGCTGTTTACTATTGTTAACTTTCATTGGATACATTCAATTTGAGTATAATGTTTTTGGCAATCGCTGGGGTCTTGCATTGTTTTTATCAACGGCTTTGTTATTTATCGCTGCTTATTATTTTGATCATATAGGCGTGCTAAGTTTTGCAATCACCAACTTTGCAGCGTGGGCGGGTATTTCAATAACGCCTATGAAAATTCTTGCGCAAAATAATTTTAATGAAACGCGTATTATTTACACCGGCCTGGTGCTGGGAGTTACTTTTATTGGTATGTCCTTTATGAGCCAGCATAAAAATATCAAAGCTCATTTTGCTTTTACATATAAAAATTTTGGAATACATATCTTATTTATCTCTTTGCTTGCGTTAATGTTTTACTTTGAAAATTTCTACCTTTTATGGTTTATAGTTTTTGCAGTTGTAAGTTTTTTATCTTATAAAATTGCTTTTAAAGAGCATTCATTTTATTTTCTTGTTATCACATTATTGTATGCTTACATAGGATTAAGCTATGTAATAATTGAATTGGTTTCAATGGCCGGCATAAGCGGTGAAATTTATCTTGGCTTTATTTATTTCATATTATCAGGTATTGGTTTAATAAGACTTTTTATTCATTATAATAAAATTTTAAAGCGCAATGCAGGCTTACAACAAAACTGATCTTTATAATAATTATGTAAAAGCGCAGGCTGCTGAAGCCTTACAAACGTCGTGTATCAATAATGAAACTTATAATAAGATACAGCAGGCTTACCCATCCAAATTATATACGCCTAATTATTTTATAAGAATTGCATTGGGTTTATTAACTGTAGTTGCAGTTATTTTCTCAGGGTTGTTAATGTGGCTCGTTTCTTCAGCTTCAAACGATGCATCAATAAAAACGTTGCTAATTCTTCTTGCTATCATTTGTTATATTGTTCTTGAGCTTCTTGTAAAAAGTAAACAATTTTATAATGCAGGCGTGGATAATGTATTAATGTGTATGGTAATAATATTCACCATAAGCGCATTTTTCATCTCTGATTTTCACACGCCATGGTTAATTATCAGCAGTGTTACATTCATTATTGCCTTAGGGCTTACCATAAGATTCACCGATGCATTTATGGCAATGTTGGCCTATTGTTGTTTGTTTGCGTTTTGCTTCCTGCTTTATTTAAAGGGAGGAAACATTGCAAAAGCTACTGCACCACTTACAATGATGATTGTGTCAGCGCTTATTTATTTCGGTGCGAAAAAGTTTATTAGCAGTAAAAACTTCATGTATCAGCTTTGCTTTAAAGCTGTAACAGCATTGACTCTTGTTACATTTTATCTATCCGGAAATTATTTTATTGTAAAAGAATTAAGCAATCAAATGTTTCATCTTCAGTTGTCATTGAAGAATCCGATTCCGTTAGGTTGGCTTTTTTGGATATTTACTTTTACAATTCCACCGATGTATATTATTTATGGGATTATAAAAAAAGATTTTCTTGTTATGAAAACAGGATTAGGTTTAATAGCTGCAACAATTTTTACAGTTAAATATTATTATACCGTTTTACCTGCAGAGATGGAAATGCTTATAGCCGGAATATTACTTATCGCTGTAAGCTATGCCTTAATAAAATATCTAAAGACTCCAAAATATGGTTTTACATCTGATAATATTTATCCTTCCAAAAAAGATAGACTAAACCTGGAAGCCCTGGTTATTGCAGAAACATTCAACAGTAAACCAGCCCCGGAAAGCCAGGGATTGTATCTTGGCGGAAGTGGCGGTGGCGGAGGTGCAACCGGAGAATTTTAATTTGCAGAACCAGTACATTATTCTTACTGCATATTTTTTGCACATCTCTCAACTAAATTATTTTTTTAATGTTGAAGTATAAAAATAATCATGGCAAAAAAAGACCTCAGCGATATCAGTTCAAAAATGCGTAAGCTTGATATTTGTATGTTAACCACACAATCCGGCAGTGGTAAGCTTTCCAGCCGGCCAATGTCTAATAATGGCGATGTGGAATTTGATGGCAATTCTTACTTTTTCACTTTTGAAAAATCACAAACAGTTAAAGACATCAAAGAAAATGAGCATGTAAGTCTGAACTTTGAAGGAGATAACAAACTATATATTTCTTTAAGCGGAAAGGCAAAGCTTATTGATAATAAAGAAAAACTAAAAGAACATTGGCTTGATGAATTAAAGCAATGGTTTCCTGAAGGTATAGACACAGCGGGTCTTGTAATGATACATGTAAAGGCAACCCACATAAAATATTGGCAAAATGAAGATGAAGGTGAAGTGAAATTGTGAACTTTAATTTAGTAAAGTATAGCTTTAAGGCTTCATTTATTTTTAGCCCTTTCATATTGAGAAGGCCACTTTATATCTACTCCCAATTGCTTTGCGGCATGCAAAGGAAAATATGGATCACGTAAAAATTGACGGGCTATAATAATTAAATCTGCCTGTTGATTTGTAAGGATTTTTTCTGCTTCCTCTGGTGTTGTAATTATACCAACAGCGCCTGTAAGAATACCTGTTTCTTTTTTTATTTTTTCTGCAAATGGAACCTGGTACAACGGCCCGACAGCAATTTTTTGTGCATGAGAATTTCCTCCAGAAGAACAATCTATAAGATCAACACCTTTCGCTTTTAAGATTTTTGCAAGTGCAACAGAATCTTCTTCACTCCAGCCATCATCAACCCAATCAGATGCAGATATGCGAACAAATAATGGGTAATCATCTTTCCATACTTCCTGTATTGCTTCAATAATCTCTGTTAAAAATCTTATCCTGTTCTCAAAGCTTCCTCCATATTCATCTGTTCTAAAATTGCTTAAAGGAGATAAAAATTCATTGATCAGATAACCATGTGCTGCATGGATTTCGATTACCTTAAAACCTGCTTCAAGTGCTCTTACAGTTGCCGCTTTAAAATCAGCAACAGCTTTATTAATATCATCTTTGCTCATTGCTTTTGGCAGTGGCTCACCTTCTTTAAATGCAACAGCACTTGGCGCAAAAGTTTCCCAGGCATTCTCTTCATGCTTAAGTGCTGCGCCACCTTCCCACGGTTTATGATGGCTTGCCTTGCGCCCGGCCTGCGCTAACTGAATACCAGCAACACTTCCATGCAATTCAATAAATGTTGTTATTCTTTTTAATTCAGCAATATGTTCATCTTTCCATATGCCAAGATCAGAATAAGTTATTCTTCCTTCAGGCGATACTGCTGTTGCTTCTGTAATTACTAATCCTGCGCCGCCAACTGCCCGGCTGCCAAGGTGCACAAGATGCCAGTCATTTGCAAATCCATCAATGCTTGAATATTCACACATGGGAGACACTACAATTCTATTCTTAAGTTCAATGCCTCTAATTTTTAAAGGTTCAAAAAGTATTGCCATATATTCCTTTTTTTTACAAACTTATGTTCAAAAATTTTTAATAAAAGTTAGTTGTACTAAAAAACATCTGTTATTAACTGATTGCAATGTTTTTATTTTATCCAACATTTTTGGCCGTAGTTTTGTTGCCTTAAAAAAAATTATGACACAAACTAAAGCATATGCTGCACAGTCAGCAACTACACCACTTGCACCGTGGGCACTTGAAAGACGTGATCCAAAACCTCATGATGTTCAAATAGATATTTTATATTGCGGAGTTTGCCACAGCGATCTTCATACAGTACGTGATGAATGGGGCGGCACTATTTATCCTGCAGTTCCGGGTCATGAAATTGTTGGACGTGTAACCAAAGTTGGTTCTGATGTAAAAAGATTTAAAGAAGGTGATCTTGCTGCGATCGGCTGCATGGTAGATAGTTGCCGTGAATGTGAAAATTGTAAAGAAGGCCTGGAACAGTATTGTCTTGTAGGGATGGTGGGCACTTATAACGGCCAGGAAAGAGATGGCAGCGGTGTAACATATGGCGGGTATAGTAAACAAATTGTTGCGCATGAAGATTTTGTTTTTACCATTTCAGATAAGCTTCCGCTGGAAGGCGTAGCACCATTGCTTTGCGCAGGTATCACTACTTATTCGCCGCTGCGTCACTGGAAGATTGGTAAGGGTCATAAAGTTGGTATTCTTGGCCTTGGCGGACTTGGCCATATGGGCGTAAAGCTTGCTGTATCTTTTGGCGCAGAGGTTACCATGCTTAGCCATTCACCTTCAAAAGAGGCGGACGCAAAAAGGTTGGGCGCTCACAAATTCCTTTTAACAAGTGATAAGGCACAGGTAAAATCTATGAAAAATTATTTTGATTTTATTTTAGATACTGTCTCAGCTCCGCATGATTATAACATGTACTTAAACATGCTTGCAACCGACGGGGTGATGGTATGTGTTGGTGCGCCACCTGCTCCTGCAGAAGTGCCTGCTTTCAATCTTATTATGAAAAGAAGAAGTCTTGGAGGTTCACTGATTGGCGGCATTCCTGAAACACAGGAAATGCTTGATTATTGTGCAGAGCATAATATTGTATCTGATGTAGAAGTGATAGATATAAAAGATATTAATGAAAGCTATGAGAGGATGCTTAAAGGTGATGTGAGGTATAGATTTGTGATTGACATGGCAACGCTGTAAAGTTATAAGATAAAAAAGTTAGCGTTCAAATTTATATAATGGAAAAACGATCGTTAGGAAATTCAGGATTAGAAACCTTGCCGCTTGCCTTTGGTGGCAATGTTTTTGGATGGACGATTGATGAACAAACTTCATTTGATGTGCTGGATGTCTTTAGCAGTGCAGGTTTCAACTTAATAGATACAGCAGATAGCTATTCAAGATGGGTGCCTGGAAACAAAGGAGGAGAATCTGAAACTATTATTGGCAACTGGATAAAGAAGAAAGGTAACCGGGATAAAATGATTATAGCTACTAAAGTCGGCAGCGATATGGGAGAAGGCAAAAAGCTTTCCAGGGAATATATTTTAAAAAAAGTTGAAGACTCGCTTTCCCGTTTACAAACAGATTATATTGATCTTTATCAATCCCATTATGATGATCTTTCAACACCGGTTGAAGAAACCATAGACGCTTATTCAGAACTTATAAAGCAGGGTAAAGTAAGAGCCATCGGCGCTTCTAACTTATCTGCTGAAAGATTGAAGCAATCTGTGGATTACAGTACATCCAAAAATCTTCCAAGATATGAAACGCTTCAACCTCATTACAACTTATATGACCGTGAAGAGTTTGAAAAAAATTATCAGCAATATTGTGTAGATAATAATATTAGTGTTCTCCCTTATTACTCTTTAGCCAGTGGTTTTCTTACAGGAAAGTACCGCTCAGAAAATGATCTTTCTAAAAGTGCAAGAGGAGGAGGCATTAAGAAATATTTGAATGAGCGTGGCCATCTTATTTTAGATGCTTTGGATGAAATTGCAGTTTATAATAACACCAAACCTGCATCAGTGGCGCTTGCATGGCTTATGTCCCGGCCGGCAGTTGCAGCGCCTATTGCCAGCGCTACCA
>CAXSDW010000008.1:46327-48581 GCA_964236235.1 uncultured Chitinophagaceae bacterium | reverse complement strand
CTGTCATCTGTCATCTGTCATCTGTCATCTGTCAACTATCTCCCGCCAACAGCAAAAAAATAGCTGGCTTTTTGTGCAAATCAATTTTTTCTTTTCTCCATTCCAAAATTGATTTTGTTTTAATAAATTCCTTTACTGATGTGAGTTCTGCAGCAATACAAAATTGTGTGCCGGGCTTGCAGGTTTTTAATACTGCTTCTATAATCTGATTGTTGCGGTATGGTGTTTCTATAAATATCTGTGTACATTTTTTCTTTGCAGATTCATCTTCCAACTCTTTTATTTTATTAATCCGCTCAAGTGATTCTATTGGCAGGTAACCTGAAAATTGAAACTGTTGCCCGTTAAGTCCGCTTGCCATTAAAGCTAATAAAATTGAACTTGGCCCAACTAATGGCTTTATAGTAACATTCATTTCCTGCGCTGTCTTCACTAATATTTGCCCGGGGTCAGCAATGCCCGGGCAACCAGCTTCGGTTATAATAGCTATGTTTTTTTCTTCTCTTATCTTTTGTTTAAATATAGCAATCAGTTCTGCTTCTGCCTTGTGAATAGTGAACCATTCGTAATCGTCAATAACAATTTCTTTATAAATTTTTTTTAAAAAGCGCCGGGCAGTTCTTTCGTTTTCAGCAAATATTATTTTGCAGATTTTAATTGCATTTATTATATAAGCCGGTATGGTTTCAATGGCCTCTTCATCTAATACAGAAGGAATTAAAAATATAACCGATGGCATAATTATACTGACTTGTTAGAAATTTTAAAATCGTGAAAGCTCAATGTTGCCGCAACTACTGCATAACTTGGCGCAAATATCCATCCTATCACAGGTATTCCATGCATCAGGTAAAATACCATTCCGTTGCCAATAGCCAGTCCTTTATGATGCCCGATAAAATAAATACTTTCAGCAACCGATAGGTTATTTCGTTCACTGCTATAATCTAACATGGAGAAACCAAAATAATAACATTCTATAAATAAGGCAAGAACCGGTGTTGCCCATCCTATAACGGGAATGAGGGAAAGAATGAAAATCGAAATTGTATAAACCGTTTGCCAGAGCGTGTTTCGAAAAGCTATTCTTATTCCTCTTATTATATCTTTTAAAAATTGAGCTGAGTTAAAAGGAAAATTTTCACCCTTAATCAGTGTTTCAGTTTTCTCACTTAGATAAGCAAATATGGGTGAACCGATAATTAAAAAAAAGTACTTAAACCATGAAAAATAGAAAAACATCAGTATAAGATGCAGGATCAGCTGACCGAAAATAAAAACAAACTGCAGCCAGCTCTCCTGTTCTTTTTGCATCCGGCTTTTTAAACCTGTTTTAGATAATACATAATTAATAACCTCTGCTGATGAATGCCAAAAAAAGTAAATACCTGCTACAAATAAAATGGCGTAGATAATCCCCGGAATTAATATCCATTTCCATAACCTGTTTTTTACAATAAATTGATGTGCTTTGAAATATGCTGCAATGGATATAATAATTTCTTTAAGCAATAGCGGTACAGTATAAAATAAATTGTTGTAAATGCTAAACGTAAAATTAAATTTTGGTTTCGAGTATTTAAAAACAATTGCTATAAATTTATTCCTGATGGAAGAATACAGATAAAGTTTTGACATGAAAAAATTGCCATTGTCTTTTTATAACCGTACAGATGCAGTAAGCATAGCCCGTGAATTATTAGGAAAAATTCTTGTAACAAATTTTGACGGCTTTATAACATCAGGCAGAATTATGGAAGCCGAAGCATATGTTGCCTTGATTGACAAAGCATCACATTCTTATGGAGGACGACGCACAAGCCGCAATGAGCACATGTATGCAGCGCCTGCAACAGCATATGTATACATATGCTATGGTATGCACCAGATGTTTAATATCGTTACCAACGAAAAAGAAATTCCTGATGCCGTGCTAATAAGGGCTATTGAGCCCTTGGAAGGCATTGATATTATGCTGAAGCGTACAGGTAAATCAAAACCTGATCATACATTAACGAGAGGCCCTGGCAATGTTGGCAAAGCTTTAGGGATATTTAAACAACATTCCGGCTTGCATTTATTAGATGATAAACTTTTTATTGCAGATGACGGGCTCGTGCTGCATGAAAATGAAATTGGAAGCAGCGCCAGGATAGGCGTGGCAAGTGCAGGCGCTGATGGTTTGTTACCTTATCGTTTTTATGTACGTGGTAATAAATATGTGAGTGGAAAAAATAAATAAATTCATTTTAAT
>CAXSDW010000008.1:35474-46227 GCA_964236235.1 uncultured Chitinophagaceae bacterium | reverse complement strand
TAATCTTTAATTAAGGCGTTTAATCTTTATATTTTTAAACCATGATTCACTTCCATGATCCTGCAAAGTGATATGGCCTTTTTTAGTTAAGCCATAGCCGGGATAATCTTTCCATTTCCCTGCCGTTTTTCGTTTTTGCCAGTCATCACTATACAACTCATACTCTACTACTTTTTTGCCATTAAGCCAATGCTCTACATGATTTTGGTTTACTATAATACGGGCATGATTCCATTCGCCAACAGGCCGTGGCTCTGCATTTGGAGCAGGATACATTGCATAATCAGCAGCCGTTTTTTGCCAGTCTTCAATATGCTCAGGAAAGTTTTTATCATCTATTATCTGGTATTCCGGACCGCTTGAATAAGAAGAACTGGTATCTTCTTTCACCATATATAATATCCCGCTGTTTCCTTTTGGAGATATTTTCCAATCAATGGACAAATCAAAATTTTCGTACTCATCATTCGTCATCAGGTCTGCTCTTGCACCGTGATCCGAGACGCTTCCTTTACAATAAAGAATGCCATTATCAACTGCCCATGAATCATTCTTTTTATTTTGATAAGTTCGCCAGCCGTTCATAGTTTGTCCATCAAATAATAAAGTATACCCTTGTTTTTTTTCTTCTTTTGTAAGATGATTGTCACCGGTATTTTTACAGGCAGAACAGGAAAATAATATTGCTGAAATGATAAAAATGTAAGATGAAAATTTTTGTTTCATAATTAATTATTTGGTGTTTATCACTTTTAAATTTTCCGGATCCCATTGTGTTATTTTATTATTAAAGTAACTGTCGTTGCAAAGCAAAGCCGGCGCTGCAGCCCGGTATCCAAATAATGCATCTTCAGTAACATGACCATTGTTCCGGATGGCTTTTGCCCAGTTATAATGATGATCAAAATGCGCACCTTTATAGCCTTGCTCTGCTGTGTATTCTAATTTTTCAGGTGCCAGCATGGTTTTGCGTTCATACACATATTCTTTTGCAGCGTTATTAATATTTTTAGTTTTTGATAAAGGATCATCTGCATCAACCTGTTCATTATTTCTAAGTAAAGTAACTTTGTCCCATTCCACTGTCATTGAACCTTCGCTTCCCACCATGCGCAGATAGTTAGTTCCGCCGGTGCCATCTGCAAAATTTACTCTTAAAGAAAGATTGAATGCAGGATGAATTTTTGTTTCAGGATAATCAAACATACCAAGCATTATGTCCGGCACTTCTCTCCCATCTTTCCAGTAGCGCAGGCCGCCTGTTGCCGTTATTTTATTTGGCCCGGTTGATCCGGTTACAAAATGAAGACTTGAAAATAAATGCACAAATAAATCTCCTGAAACACCGGTGCCATAATCACGATAATTCCTCCAGCGAAAAAATCTTGTTGCATCAAAAGGGTGTTTATTTGTATTGGCAACAAAGGTATCCCAATCAACAGTTTTAGGCGAAGCATCAACCGGAATAGGATATTGCCATGCACCGGTTGGCGACATGCGTGCCCAAAAGCCCTCTGCATAATTTAATTTACCAATTGCGCCGTCCTTTAATAACTCTTTTGCCTTTTCATTTCCTAAAGAGCTGAGGCCCTGGCTGCCAACCTGGAACACAACTTTATTTTTATTTTGTGCTGCGATAACTGCTGGTCCTTCAATTATATCATGCACCATTGGCTTCTCACAATACACATGTTTGCCTTTGTTCATTGCTGCTATAGAAATGTCTTTATGCCAATGATCCGGTGTGGCAATAATTACTGCATCAACATCCTTTCTTTCTACTATTTCCCTGTAATCACGGGTGGTTGAAATATCATTTCCCCATCGCTTTTTAGCGTCTTCAAGTCTGCCATCGTAAAGGTCACAAACAGCCACCAGCTTAGTTCCGGGGACTGTAATAGTGGTGTTGGTATCAGCGGTTCCCATTCCTCCTGCGCCAATTAATGCAACCTGTATTTGATCATTTGCAGAATAGTTTTGGTTTGATCTTATTAGTTTTTCAAGATTTACTTTCCGGTCTTTTGCAGTAATAACTGATGGTATAATTGCTGCTCCGACAACTCCTTTAGTAACGTTTGTAATGAAGGAGCGGCGGGAGTTTTGGTTAAAAAATTTTGACATAATTAGTATAAGTTTCTCATTATATAACAACTGAAATTTTGACCGAAAATAATAAGCCACATTAAAACTTAGGGCAAGGAATTCCTTTACCGGTACCTGATGGACGTTTAATATAAATTAGAGAAATTTCCATACCCCCGCGGCTTTGAGAAGCAGCTTTAAGATCTGAAATATTTATGTCATAGCTCGCTCCAATTCTTATACCGCTAAACTCCAAACCTACATAAGGTATTAATGCATCTTTTAACCGCACCCACGCACCGGCATATACATTGGATGCATTCACATCATCGTTATTGAGCGGTGCAGACAAAGCTGCTCCAAGCGTGGTTTCCGATGATTTGGCCTGAAGTTGATAAATACCGCTTGTATGCAAAGTAAGAATATCAGATACCGGGAAATAGCCACCTGCACTTAATGTAGTACGTGGGCTAATGTTCCAATTACCTCCCATAAAACTTTCTTTAGGTCTGTTAATGTGATAAACTGATGCACCAACGTAATAATTATTCTTATCACTGCTGCTGCCTGTATAAATAATCCCGGCATTAACATCAATGTATGAGAAACCTGGGTTTCTTTCATCAAAAAGGTTATCTGATGAAACTCCGGTAAACCCAAATGGAGTTAACATGTCCTCAGTAAAAAGCTTTGTGTTATCTAATCTTTTTTGCCCATAAGTAGCCTGAAACCCGGCTCCAATCTGGCTGTAGCCATCTTCATTTAAAGCTTTATGGTAAGATGTTGAAATACCAACGTAATTATTAGTAAGAATTCCACCGGCTGCTCTATCTGTCAGGGCAAGAATTCCCAGTCCCCATGTATCATTTTCAGGAATATGCTTTTGCATTATAGGGAAATCAATACTTAATGTTGATGTAGTATAAACGTTATTAAATGCAGGCCATTGATTGCGATAATTACCGGCGACTCTTAACGTACCATCAAACTTACCAGTGAGTGCAGGGTTTAAAGTTAATGGCGAAGAAAAAAATTGTGAAAAGTGAGGATCCTGGGCTATTGTAAAGCAAGAAATGCACAAAAAGATAAATAAGATACAAGCAGTTTTTTTCATTTGTCAGTAACAATTCGGGTAAATAAAGATAAGTTTTATTTTCGTTCCTTAAAGCAGGATGCAGAGAATTGAGAGTTGAAACTTTATCTGGTACCTGACGGCTGATGCCAGGCTGCTCGTAGCAAATGTTTACATCTGAACTTTTGCTCCGAATGCAAGATCACCGGCATCTCCAAGCCCTGGTACTATATAACCTTTGGCAGTAAGTTCATCATCAATATCTCCGCACCAGATAGTTGCTTTTGGTTCCGCTCTTAATATATATTCAATGCCCACCGTGCAGGCAATGGCGCATACAATATGAATTTCTGAAGGAGCGCCTTCATCTTTAAGGTATTGCATGGTTTTTACCAAACTTGCTCCTGTTGCAATCATGGGGTCTGAAATAATTACCACACGACCTTCTATTTCTGGACAACTTATGTATTCAAGACTTATATCAAATGTACCATCGGGATTGTGTTTTCTGTAAGCGCTTATAAATGCATTGTCAGCCCTGTCGAAATAATTAAGTAAGCCCTGGTGCATTGGGAGCCCGGCTCTCAAAATGGTTGCCAGTACGGGTTGGCTTGCTAATACCTTACATTGAACTATCCCTAATGGCGTGGTGGTTTCTTTTTCTACTGAGGGCAATTGTTTGCTTATTTCATAAGCAGCTACTTCTCCGAGCTTCTGCAGATTATGCCTGAAACGCATTCGGTCGTTTTGTATGTCAACATCCCGAAGTTCACTTATCCAGTTACTTATTAATGAATGTTCTTTACTAAAATTAACGACCATTATTATGGATTGAAATTAACGTATTTGCCAACACCGTTACTATTTTATTGCTTTATTTGAACAAATCTAAATCTAAATTTGGCAATATAAAATCAAATTATGGTTTATAATGTGATAGGTTTAATGAGCGGCAGTTCACTTGATGGATTGGATCTTGTTTTTGTACAATTACATGAAATTGCGGGTAAATGGTCGTATAAAATTATACATTCAAATTGCAATAAATATTCTGATCAACTGATGCTGAGGTTAAGAGATGCGCATAATTTAAATGCACTGGAATATCAATTATTGCATACATTTTATGGACATTATATCGGTTCATGTGTAAATTATTTTATTGAAAAAAATAACCTTCATCACCAGGTTCATCTTGTGGTTTCTCATGGGCATACTACATTTCATATTCCTGAAAAAAAAATGACAGCACAACTTGGTGACGGAGCTGCAATTGCTGCCGAAACAAAGTTGCCTGTCGTAACAGATCTCAGGGCCTTGGATGTTGCCTTAGGCGGACAAGGAGCGCCGATTGTTCCTATCGGAGAGCTTCTTTTATTTAATGATTTTGATTATTTTTTAAATCTTGGAGGCATTGCAAATATCTCTGTTGTAACAGGAAATACAACTTCCGCAAAAGACATAATTGCATTTGATGTTTGCCCGGCAAACAGGATTCTGAATATGCTTGCTTGTGAGAAAAATCTGGAATACGATAAAGACGGAGAGATGGCCGCGGCAGGTATATTTAATGATGCATTATTTCTACAATTAAATGCGCTTGATTATTATAAAAAAACTTATCCGAAATCTTTATCAAACAGCTTTGGTACTAACATTGTTTACCCGTTAATAAATTCTTTTTCCATAAGTCCGGAAGATGCCATGAACACTTATATAGAGCATATAATTTTCCAGGTAAAAAATGCTGTTGTTAATTTTCCTGCTGCAAAAAATAATAATTTATTAGTAACTGGTGGCGGCGCTTTCAATAGCTTTTTAATAAAGAAATTAAGAGAGAATTTACTTAGCTTAGGTATTACTGTAATTGTTCCTGAAGAGGATGTTGTGAATTATAAAGAAGCCCTGATAATGGCGCTGAT
Source organism: uncultured Chitinophagaceae bacterium (assembly GCA_964236235.1). Lineage (GTDB taxonomy): Bacteria > Bacteroidota > Bacteroidia > Chitinophagales > Chitinophagaceae > Ginsengibacter. The sequence continues at coordinate 41,151 of CAXSDW010000008.1, read as the reverse complement.
AGGCACTTTGCGCTGGAGGGAAGAATATACTATCTTAAATTCAGTAACCGGTGCAAGCAGAAATAGCATTGGCGGAGCGCTATGGTTGGGAACTGAAGCATAAAGCAAAAAACATTTTATTTTTTTAAATTTTTTATTTCCTCAGGACGTAAAAGTTTAATTGTTGACTTTGGATTATATGTAGAGATATTAACCTGGTTAGCTTTTATTTTCGACAGCAAATTATTTTCGATCTCAAGCCTCACTTTAGCTTTTGACTGGATGTCAATTAAGCTGTCAATTTTTATCATATGTAAGGAATCATTAAACCGGATGCCGTAATTTTTGATATCTTCAGCATTAAAATCCCGGCTAAGATTAAGCACCTTATAACCATCATCTTTATTAAAAATACAAAGCGCTTTTGGCAGCACAGCTTTTCCGTTTTGTATTTCAGCATTAAACGTCATGGCAAATTCTCCTGTTTCCCAAAAATTAGTACCGCTTTCATCAAAAAAAACTTTCGTTTGCTTTGGTGATGTTGATAAAATATTGCCTTTCATTACCCATTGCTGATGATCACTTATAGCATTTTCAAGTTGTTTTATTTTTTCACTTTGCTGTTCTATAAGTTTGGCCTGTTCATTTTTTAGTAAAGGGAAAAAAAGCCCGATTGCAATTAACACCAATAAAAAATAACCACTAAAAGCGCCTGTTAGTTTTAGGTTTAATCCCTTGAAAGGCCCGCCAACACTTGTTTTTGAAGGAAGAAATTTATACAGTAAGAAAGCCGGTATTAATGGAAGCAGCAATATCGCCGCCAGTAAAAAAATAAAATTATAAGTTGTGCTCATAATTATTGTTTGTATAAATTTACTATTTGCTATTTCTATTTACAATATTTCATACTTTTTTTTAACGTGATGTTTCCGCAATTTTTAGTTTTCCTGCGATAAAATTATTATGAGAACTTCATCATTTATAGTATTTACCTGTTTTACTATTTTATTATCGTGTAACAATAATCAAGAGAAAGATGCAGCTCTTGAAAAGCAAAACTATGAAGTGACCAAAGAAGCTTTGAAACAAAAAGAACAAAAGAATCCCCAGGATTTTTTATTTGTATCCGGCAGTGACAAGCACAATCTTTTTGGCCAAACAGTTGTAAAAGGGAGCATTTCAAATAAGGCTTCTGTGGCTGTTTATAAAGATATTGATGTACAATTATATTTCTATAGCAAGACAGGCGCTTTGCTGGAAACTGATAAAGAAACTGTTTATGAAAACATTAATCCCGGAGAAACTAAAAATTTTAAAACAAAATATTTTGCACCTAAAGGAAGTGACAGCGTTTCATTGAAAGTGTTAGGCGCTAAAATATCAGAATAAATCTGCCTTATCAAAAGTTATCAATTCAAAACCATCTCCATCAAACAAGCCCATATCACTTAGTTTTAAATGAGGGATTACCAATAAAGCCATAAATGATAATGTCATAAAAGGTGATGATAATTGTGACCCCAAATCCTTTGCTGCCCTGTCAAGGGTTGTATACATTTCTGCAACTTTATAACCATCTTCATTACTCATTAAACCTGCAACAGGCAAAGGCAAAATCAGGCCTTCATTTTCTCCTTCAAATTGTACGCAACTTATACCACCTTGAGCTCTTATTATTAAATTCACTGCTTTACAAATACTTTCATCTTCAACGCCAACTGCAATAATATTATGGCTGTCATGAGCCACTGAAGAGGCTATGGCGCCATGTTTCAAACCAAAATTCTTTATAAATGCCTTTGCAACAGGCGAATTTTTATAACGGTTCACAACAACTAATTTCAATACGTCATTTTGTGTGTCACTAACAATAGCGTCATTTACAATCTTTGGTTTATACCATAATTTATTAGTTATCAACTGCCCATCTAATGCTTCTATAACTGGTATTGTTGGGCCAAAATCTGAAACCGGAAACCGGAAATCGGAAACCTGCTTTTCATCACAATTAAAATTATTGATCACCGCACCTGATATTGATTTAATGTTTGATTTTCCATTTTCGGCAACCAGTTTTTCATCAATATAAGTTTGTAAAACATTAAAGTTTGTAAGATCTTCCACAATAATGAAATCTGCAGGATCGCCTTCTTTTAGCAAACCAACATTCATTAAATAATGCTCAACGGGATTTATGCAGGCGGCCTGTAAAACTTTAAACATATCTATTCCTTTTGCAATTGCCCTGCTGCAAAGTTTATCAATGTGGCCTTCAACAAGGCTGTCGGGATGTTTGTCATCACTGCAAAACATTATTTTGTCAGGATAATCATTTAACAGATCAATCAACGCTTCAAAGTTTTTTGCAGCGCTTCCTTCTCTTATAATAATTTTCATTCCATACTTTAATTTATCAAGCGCCTCATCTTTTGTAAAACATTCATGGTCGGTAGATATTCCTGCATTAATATATTTTTTTGCGTCTTCACCTCTTAAGCCCGGAGCGTGGCCATCCACTGGCTTATTATATTTTTTTGCTGAATTAATTTTTTTAAATACTTCTTCATCGTGATTTAAAACTCCGGGGAAATTCATCATTTCGCTTAAATAACTGATCTCTTTTTTTGCAAGTAAAAGATCAACTTCCCCAGCATCAAGCGCAGCTCCGGAAGTCTCAAAAGCTGTTGCAGGCACACAAGACGGAGCACCAAAATAAAATTTAAACGGAACTTTATTTCCATTTTTTATCATAAAATCAACACCTTTTAATCCACATACATTTGCTATTTCATGCGGATCGCTTACAGTAGCAACCGTTCCATGCACAACCGCAAGCCTGGCAAACTCAGAAGGCACCAGCATAGAGCTTTCAATATGAACATGAGCATCAATAAAGCCGGGAAGAATATATTTTGATAGTTGATGGTTGACAGACGACAGTTTCTTTACAGAGAATATTTTTTCATCTTCAATAGTTATCTCACCATAAAAAATATGTTTAGCTTTTATATCTACAATATTTGCCTTGATAGAAAAGTTCATAATTATTTATAAGATTTGCTGTTTAAAAGTTGATAGCTGACGGCAGTCAATTTCTTAACGACGTATTTTTTTACCTCAATAAAACAACAATTTAAACCGCAACCTGCTTCGGCTTATTACATACAACCTACAACTTATTACTATTATTAAAGTAACTTGCAAAACAAAAAGAATCATGGAAATTAAAAATATAGTATTATTAGTAATCTTCATGCTGGGCATGGTTTACATGCAATTTATACAGGCGCAATCAGTTGACGAAATAATTAACAAATATGTTGAAGCAAGAGGTGGAGAAGATAAATTAAAAGCTGTTACATCTTTGTACATGGAAGGTTCCAGGCAAATGATGGGAAATGATATTGCTGTAAAAGTTACCAAAGTGCAGGGCAAATTGTTTAGAACTGATTTTGAATTTGCTGGTAATAAAGGCTATACAATTGTAACACCAAATGCAGGCTGGTCTTTTATTCCAATGCGCTCTCAAAACGCAGAAGCCATACCTGAAGACAGGCTTAAAACGATGCAAACAGATCTTGATATTATGGGCCCTATAATTGATTATGCAAGCAAAGGCAACAAAGCGAGACTTGCAGGTAAGGAAGACATTGATGGAAAGGAAGCTTATAAAGTAACAGTTACACCAGGCTCAGGTAAAGACATAACTTATTACATTGATACAAAAACAAACCTGCTGTTACAAATGAGGCAAATGAGAGCAGGGATGAATGGCAATGGAAATGAAGAAAGTGAAATGATAACTAATTACAGTGATTACTCGCCTGTTGATGGTATCCTGTTTGCGCATACACTTAGTAACCCCGGAACCGGCCCTGGCAGCGGTTCTATGACTTTCACAAAAATTGAATTAAATAAACCGGTGGATGAAAGCCAATATAAACCTTCTAATTAATTCCCTTGATTTATTTGTTGAAAGAATAAATAGTCTTGTAGGAAAAGGCAGGTATGGTTAATTGACAAAAATAATATGCTTTTCTCTTTACCTCACCACTCTTACATTTTTACTCTTAATGTTTACCTTTTTATCTCTTAGTTAATAAGTTTTGTCTTATCTTTTTTTTCTCTTAGTTTTATTTCTCTATTATTCATCAGCAAAAATGTAAGTATGATAAAGTTTCAGGAACTTAAAGCGGGAGATTATATACTCGCAGAATACGATGGTAAAATTAAACAGGGCGAAGTGATGGGCTTTAACCGTGATGAAAAACAAATTTGCGTAAACGATGGCGTGCAGGAATTTTGGTTTAAAGCAGAGCAACTGAGCCCACTGCCTTTGAATGATGAACAATTAAGGAAATTAAATTTTCAAAAGCAGGAGAATGAAGATGGTTCTGTCAAATATTTAAAAGGGGCTTTTAGAATTCTTCTTCCTCAAAAAGATAATTTTTCCAAATTTGAAGTATGGTATCGGGATGAAAAGAGGCAAATTTTACATCCAATTGGATTGCATGAATTACAAAACCATTACCTGGCTATGACGAAGGTTCATTTAAATGGTAAACTTTTTTGATTATTTTAAATCTGCGCTCATCAGTTTCGTGTGCAGGTTTATGCTTTGCATTAAGCCAAGGCTACTTATATCTAATACAACTATTGTACTGTTTTCTATCAAACCATATTTAGGAGCATAATAACTATTGATATTTGTAGTAAGCGACGCTGCAGGTATCAATGCAGATGAAAGAGAAGTAGAAACGTGTATTACATTATTATAAACAACTCCGTTTACTGTTCTTGAAATTCCATTTTCAGCAACTGTATTTGTAATTGTGACTGGTATTGGTATTGGAACGCCGGGTATTGTAACACTTAAACTTTGTGACCAGTTAGTGCCTGGTGTAACGTTGTCTTTTAAATATAACCTTTCAAAAACGCCAGTACCTAATCCTGCAGGTAAAGAATCAAACTGGTAATAATCGTGACCCGACATATTTTGAAGATTGAATCCACCTAAAGAATTTGTATAAATATGATAGCTCTTTGTATTTATTACAGTGTCACGGGAAGTGGAGGTAATAGTGTAATTGGTAACAACCGGAGTGGATAATGAGCTGTCATTTTCCTGGTAATTCCACGAACTGTTTGCAGAAGTATTTAAGTAAGTATTATCCTGGGGAGTAACTGTTGGAGAATCGTTCTTAGAGCAACCTGCAATTATTGCTAATGAAAGTATTATACATCCAATCCAATTTTTTTTCATGTGTATTAATATTATGGGCTAAAGGTAATTAATTGGGTTTTTTTATAAAAATTAAATATTTACTCATATCTTTGCGCTCCCAAAAACTTTATGGCTAAACAAGCATTGATTAAACAAGACGGAACTATCCTTGAAGCCTTATCCAATGCGATGTTTAGAGTAAAGTTAGAAAATGGTCACGAAATATTGGCTACTATTTCAGGAAAAATGAGGATGCATTATATCCGTATTTTGCCGGGAGATAAAGTTGGTGTTGAAATGAGTCCTTATGATTTGTCAAGAGGAAGAATAATATTCAGGTATAAATAAAATAGCAATGAAGGTAAAAGCTTCCATAAAAAAAAGAAGTGTTGATTGTAAAATTGTACGGAGGAAGGGAGTTTTATTTGTAATAAATAAAAAGAATCCCCGATTTAAACAAAGGCAGGGATAATC
>CAXSDW010000008.1:0-35374 GCA_964236235.1 uncultured Chitinophagaceae bacterium | reverse complement strand
AAAAGAGGTGAAGTTGGGTTGACATATATATATGGTATAGGTCGCTCCACTGCCCGTTATATTTTAGATAAGGCAGAAGTTGGGTATGATAAAAAAGTAAACCAATGGAACGATGATGAGCAAACTGCCATCCGTAATGTTATAAGCAACGAATTTAAAACAGAAGGTGCATTGCGCAGTGAAGTTCAAATGAACATTAAGCGTTTGCTGGATATTGCATGTTACAGGGGTTTGAGGCATCGTAAAGGATTGCCATTGCGTGGCCAGCGTACACGTACCAACAGCCGTACTCGTAAAGGAAAACGAAAAACAGTTGCAGGTAAAAAGAAAGCGCCAAAGAAGTAATTGAGAGTTTTATAATTAAGAATGGATTCCATTTTTAAATTATAAATAAGGCTTATTTTTTTTGAATCAATACCGGATATTCTTAAGCTGATGGAGGATTGATTCATGATTTAAAACAAGATAAAAATCTTCAACCTTAAATCAATAAATTTAAATAACAAAGATCACCTATATTAATTATGGCAAAAGCTACAGGTGGAAAAGCACCAAGTGCAAAAGCAGCATCAAAAAAAAGAGTAGTAAAAGTAGACACTTACGGTGATGCACATGTTAACGCAAGTTTCAATAATATTATTATTAGCCTAACAAATAAGCAAGGTCAAATTATCTCCTGGTCTTCAGCAGGTAAAATGGGTTTTAAAGGCTCCAAAAAAAATACGCCATATGCAGCTCAAATGGCTGCATCTGATGCAGCAAAGGTAGCGCTTGAAGCCGGGATGAAGCGTTGTGATGTATTTGTAAAAGGCCCGGGCTCAGGAAGGGAAGGCGCTATAAGGGCTTTATCACAATCCGGGCTGGAAATTACTATGATAAAGGATATTACTCCTTTACCGCATAACGGTTGCAGACCGCCAAAAAAGAGAAGAGTATAATATCAGTTGACGGTTGTCAGTTGATAGTTTCAATAACAGGGTACATTATTAATTTTTGATTTTTACTGATGATGTACCGACACTAAAAAATCAGCACAATATGGCTCGTTACATAGGACCAAAAACCAAGATCTCAAGAATTTTTGGAGAACCAATTACAGGAAATGGTAAGTGGTTAACAAAAAACAGTAATCCTCCAGGTATGCATGGGGCTACCCGTAAGCGAAAAAGCCTTGGAGAATATGCATTACAACTTCGGGAAAAGCAAAAAGCGAAATATACTTACGGCGTACTTGAAAAACAGTTTCGTAATACATTTACTGAAGCCGCCCGCCAAAAAGGTGTAACAGGCGAAAACTTAATCCGGCTATTGGAAGCCCGCCTGGATAATACAGTTTATCGTATGGGAATTGCGCCAAGCCGGCAGGCTGCACGGCAACTGGTTTCACATAAACATATTACCGTAAATGATATGGTTGTAAATATTCCTTCTTTTACGTTAAAGCCAGGTGATGTAATTGGGTTAAAAGAAAAGTCAGAAGGTAATGCTTCTATTACCGGAAGTTTTAGGCCGAAAAATCCGAAGTTTAATTGGATTGATTGGAGCGAGGCAGAAATGCAAGGTACTTTTATAGCTTATCCTGAAAGAGAAAGTGTTCCTGAAAATATTAAGGAGCAGCTGATTGTGGAATTGTACAGTAAATAGTTGATAGTGACAATTGATCGTTGGCGTTAGACAAGAGCATTGAGTTATGCTGCACAAAGAACAGGAAGTACAAGTGAGTGACACAACGAAGATGACCAGAGCTGAATAAGCCGGTAACAAAAATTTTAAATTAAAACAACAAAATAAAAAATGGCTATTTTAAATTTTGTAAAGCCTGACAAAATCGTTCTGCAAAAAAGTACAGATTTTGAAGCACAATTTGAATTTCGTCCTTTAGAACCCGGATACGGTGTAACTATCGGAAATACCTTACGGAGAGTTTTACTTAATTCTCTTGAAGGGTATGCAATTATTGGAATTAATGTAGTGGGAGCAGATCATGAATTTGCCACACTAAAAGGTGTTACTGAAGATGTAACTGAAATAATTTTAAACCTCAAACAGGTTCGCTTTAAAAAGAAAGTGGATCATGAAATAAGTACAGAAAAGATTACTTTATCGCTTAAAAATAAAACTGAATTTACCGCCGGAATGATCGGCGAGGCTTCTCCTTCTTTTGAAGTGATGAATCCTGATTTGCTTATCTGCACAATGGATACTTCTGCCAAATTAGAAATTGAACTTACAGTAGGGAAGGGACGTGGTTATGTTCCGGCCGAAGAGAATAAAGATAAGAGCCCTCATTTTGGTTATATACCTGTTGACGCTATTTATACGCCAATAAAAAATGTAAAATACAGCATTGAAAATACACGTGTTGAGCAAAGAACTGATTTTGAAAAATTAGTGATGGAAGTTGTAACAGACGGTACTATTCACCCGGAAGATGCAGTGAAGCAGGCATCAAGAATTTTGATTCAGCACCTGATGATTATTACAGATGAGAACATAACTTTTGATACAAGAGAAGATAAAAAAGAAGACCTGGTAGATGAACAAACTTTGCAATTACGTAAAGTATTAAAGACTCCTTTAGAAGATCTTGATCTTTCTGTAAGAGCATTTAATTGCCTTAAAGCTGCCAAGATAAACTCATTGAGTGAATTGGTTCAGTACGAGCAGGAAGATCTGATGAAATTTAGAAATTTTGGACAAAAATCTTTAAGTGAAATTGAGCAGGTATTAAATGAAAGAGGACTTGGTTTTGGTATGGACCTAAGCAAATTGAAATTGGACGACGAATAAAAGATCTTTTGATTTGGTAAGTTTAATGATGTGCTGATGATTGCGCCTCATTAATTTTCGAATCATCAAATCATTAAATTTTCAAATAACTCTGTAATTCCTGACACGGTACAGAGTTTAAACAAACAAAAGTAATGCGTCACGGAGATAAAATCAAAAACTTAAGCAGAACTGCAAGCCACAGAAAAGCCTTATTAAGTAATTTGGCCTGTCAGCTTTTTATGCATAAAAAAATTGTTACCACATTGGCAAAAGCGAAAGCCCTTAGGCCTTATGCGGAGCCGCTGATAACAAAAGCAAAAGAAAATACAACACATCAGCGCAGAATTGTTTTTAGCTATCTTCAGGATAAAGAAGCAATTAAAGAATTGTTTGATGTTATCAGTCCCAAAATAGCTGCTCGTCCTGGTGGTTATACACGTGTTATTAAATTAGGAAAAAGAGTAGGTGACAACGCGGAGATTGCTATGATAGAATTGGTGGACTACAATGATGTTTATGGAAAAGGAATAGAAGCTAAAGAAGAAACTACTGTTAAACGAACACGGCGTGCAGGTAGTCGTAAAAAACCAAGTGGAGGTGTAACAGTTAAAGAGGATGTGCCGGTGGCAGAAGATACCAGTTTACCAGGTGCAGTTGAAGATGAATCACAGCAGCCCTCAACCGGAGGTACTGAAGGAATTGAAACGCCAAAAGAAGATGCTACAAAATAAATGTTACGATATTTAATTGTTTACAGGAAGTCTTTAGGACTTCCTTTTTTGTGCCTTTTATTGAAGAAATAATTATTTAAAATCTATTTCACTGCCTTTGTAATCATTCGATTTTCTTTTCTTTGCAAAAAATCATACATGTCTTCAATTAAAAACGATAGCCCTGCAATTTTAATATTGGAAGATGGAAACATATTCTATGGAAAGGCATTTGGTAACAAAGGGACAACTACAGGAGAGATATGCTTTAATACAGGCATGACAGGTTACCAGGAAGTTTTTACTGACCCAAGCTATTACGGTCAAGTAATAATTATGAACAATGTTCATATTGGAAATTACGGTGTTAAGCGTGAAGATGTTGAAAGCAATTCTATTAAAGTAAAGGGAGTAATAGGAAGAAATCTCGAAGACCAATATTCAAGATTCCAGGCCAACAATTCTTTACAAAATTATTTTAAGGAGCAGGAAATTGTTGCTATAGACGGAATTGACACACGAGCATTGGTGGCGCATGTACGTAAGCAAGGCGCTATGAACTGCCTTATTTCTTCTGAAACGTTTGATGTAAATAAATTACAAAAGCAGTTAAAAGAAGTGCCTCATATGGCAGGATTGGAACTGGCTTCTCTGGTTTCTACAAAACAAAATTATGTGCTGGGAGATGCTGTAAGTGAAATAAGAATAGCCGTATTAGATTACGGTATCAAGCAAAATATTTTAAACTGTTTACTTGAGCGGGGTGCATTTGTAAAAGTATTTAATGCTAAAACTACTTTTAGCGAACTGGAAGAGTTTAAGCCGGATGGCTATTTCATCAGCAACGGCCCCGGTGATCCGCAACCAATGGATTATGCAATAAAAGTAATAAAGCAAATTCTTGATGCGAAAACCCCCTTTTTTGGTATATGCCTTGGACAACAGTTGCTTGCACTGGCAAATGATATCCCTACTTTTAAAATGCATCACGGGCATAGGGGATTGAACCATCCTGTAAAAAATATTATAACAGGTAAATGTGAGATCACCACACAGAACCATGGATTCGGCGTGAACCCTGATGCAATAAAGGCCAACGAAAATATTGAAGTAACGCATATGAATCTTAACGATGATTCAATAGAAGGAATACGCCTGAAGGACAGGCCTGCATTCTCTGTTCAGTATCATCCGGAAGCCACGCCTGGCCCACATGATAGCCGTTATTTATTTGATGATTTTTTTGAATTAATCAACAAAGCCGCAGAAGCTTAAGGTAAGATGACAATTGTAATGCGGCGAAATTGAGGTGATTGACAAAAGACCATTGGGTTGAAGTAAAGAAAAATTCACTCATATCTTAAGGCTACTATCGGATCAAGCTTGGAAGCTTTAACAGCAGGATATAAACCCGCAAATAACCCCACCAAAGAACAGGTGACAATACCGATTACTACCCAGCCCCACGGCACTACAAACCCTGTATTTAAAACAATACCGAATAAATTTCCTACTAAAATACCAAGCACAATCCCGAACACTGCACCTATCAAACTTATTATTATTGATTCAAAAAGAAATTGTTGCCGTATACTTTTACGTGTTCCTCCAATAGCTTTTATCAAGCCGATCTCTCTTGTACGTTCATTTACTGCTACCAGCATAATATTCATCAGGCCTATTGCTGCGCCAATAAGGGTTATTAATCCTATAAATGCTGCGGCTGTGGTAATGCTGCCAAGACTGTTCTGAAACATTTGCGCAATGCTGTCACTTTTATCTATGTAAAAATTATCATCTTCTGTAAAAGCCAATTTACGTATGGGCCGAAAAATACCTTTAGCTTCTCCTATCGCAATATCCATATCCTTCACATTATTTACCATAATACCAATATTAAAAGAAGTAGAAGAAGATGTAAATAAACGCCTGATATTATTATAAGTAGTTATTACAACATTGTCTGCATTTAAAAAAGCGCTGGAGCCTTTATCTTTCAAAACGCCTATAATTCTGTATTTGTTATTAGATACTTTGATGATTTTATCGATTGCCTTTTGAGGATTATCGCCGAAAAATTTTTTGGCAACACTGTTTCCCAATACGCATACGCTTCTGCCGGTTTCCACATCAAGCTTATTAAAGTTTCGTCCGGCACTTATTGTATAGCCGCTTAACTGCAAATAATTTTCATCTCCTCCCAGCAATGTAACATTGGGATTTGTTTTTGTTTTTTCATTACTAATAATAACACCTCCCGGGCCCCTTAGCGAAATGCTGACCAACGCAGGATATGCATATCTTGAAGCAAACGCCTTAGCTTGCTGGTAAGTAATAATTTTGCCGGTGTTTGATTTTTTTTCTTTTAAGGAGCCTTTGGTTGTTTTTCTTACTTCATTATTGTCTCCTCCCATTCTCACCTGTCTTTCTTTATAACGAATGCTGAAAGCATTGGCTCCCATTGTAGAAAAACTTTCAGTAAGGCTTTGGTTCATTGCTGCAATAGCTGTGATAATGCCAATTAACGCCATTATTCCAAAGGCAATAATAGCCACTGTGATCCCGGATCGAAGCCTGTTGCCTTTAACTGTTCTGAATGCCAGCGAAAATGTATCAGCTATTTGCATAGATTAGTTAACAATTGATTTAAAAGGGATCTTTAAAATTATATAATAAATCTTAATAAGAAGCATTGCAATCACTATCAATTATCCACTGTCAATTATCGGCTAATAATGATAGAGCCAATCTATAACAAGGCCGGGAACAATGCCTAAAATGATGATTATTGCAGCAGTAATTATAAGCAACCATTTGAACGATGGTGTTATATCCATTTGATGATTCGCATCATCTGCAGGTTCTTTAAAATATATTGCCTGGATTACTTTAAAATAATAATACGCACTTATAGCCGCACAAATTACTGCCACTATAACCAGCCAAAACTGGTGACCCGTTTTAACGGCGGCAAGCAACATATAAAATTTGGATGTAAAGCCGGCCGTTAAAGGAATTCCTGTAAGAGATAATAAGAAGATTGTAGCCGTAAAAGCAAGCACAGGCTGCGTTTTAGCAAGACCATTGAAACCACTAATGGTATAGTCATGCATTTTTATAAGTACTGCAAAAAGCCCGATTGATGCCAGGCTGTAAGCTGCTGAATACAGTATTAAACCTTCCCTTGCTGTATCGTTAAGAGCAAACAATGCAAGCATCATAAAGCCTGCCTGGGCAATGCTTGAGTAAGCAAGCATGCGCTTAACGCTTTGCTGAAATACTGCCGTTAAGTTACCAACAATCAAAGTAGCTGCTGTAATTATAACAATAAGGATTTGCCATTGCGGCTGCATTGTGCCAAAGGAACTGTGGAATAAACGGATAAAGGCAATAAACCCGGCAACCTTTACAATAGTTGCCATAAAAGAGGTGAATACAGTTGGCGCTCCATCGTACACATCAGGCGTCCAAAAATGAAACGGAACTGCCGACACTTTGAACGACATAGATACAACAAGCATCACCAATCCAACTGCGATCATTACAGGTAATTGACCAGTGCCTAATTGTAACTGATCAATGTAAAACGAACCAAGTGTATTTCCTCCGTACAAAAAGGCGATTCCCATAAGCATAATGCCTGTGGAAAAAGCGCCCATCAAAAAATATTTCAGTGAAGCTTCATTACCTTTTAAATTTCGCTTATCGCTGCCTGTGAGGATGTATAAGGGAATAGACATTATTTCAATGCCCAAAAATAACATGAGCAAAGTTTTAAAGGAAGATGCTATAGCTACGCCACACAAAACAAAAAATATCAAGGCAAAATATTCTGAAACATTAACGCCTACTTTTTCTATATCTCTTCCACTCAATAAAAAATAAAGAAGTGTACATGAAAGTGCAATGCTATTAAAAAGCAAACCAAAATTATCAAACTGCAACATTCCTTTTGTATCAATATTAAAAATTTGCCAGCCCGAAAATTCAGTAATATTTGCAAATAAAATAATGATCACTCCTGCAATAGCCCAATATTTTGGAGTAGAAGCTTTCTTAAAAAAAACTCCTCCAAACATCATAACAACTCCCCATATTGCAGAAAAAATAATTGCGTTCATAAACCCTGGCCTTAAAAGACCTTTAATTTAATGGTTAGTAAAGTATTTATTATAGTCATTCGTTTTAATAATCGATGGTAATTAAAGTCAAACGGCATTAAGTCAATTTGTATTTTTTGTATTTCATACTTAATACATCCGCATCATTTTTTAAAATGTTGTAAAACAGTTGAAACAGTATCTGCAGTTAAATTAAATACAGGCTTTGGATATATGCCTAATATAAAAATAAACAGCACGATAACCGTTAAAACTATTTTTTGTTTTGAAGATACCTGCGAAATAACTTTAGTATATATATTATCTGTGCCGTAAAAAACTTTTTGCACCATATTTAACGTGTACACGGCTGCAAGAATAATACTTAAACCTGCAAATGCCGCATACCAGGGATTGTATTGATACAACCCGGTAAACATTGCAAACTCACCAACAAATGCGTTGGTTAACGGCAATGAAATATTAGCAAGAGCGAGTATTACAAAAAATATAGCAAGAAGCGGAGTGTGTAATGCAAGCCCTCCAAGCTCAGATAGCTTCCTGATGCCTGTGTGTTTTTCTATAATATCAACTACTATCCAAAGCCCTATAATGTTTATGCCATGATTAAGCATTTGAATCATTACACCTTGCATCCCTGTTGTATTATGGGAGAACATAGCTGCACTCATTAACCCGATGTGAGCAATTGAAGAATACGCCACAAGCCTTTTTAAATCATTTTGTACCATCGCAATGCAGCTTGCATATATTATTCCTGTGATAGAAAGGACGATAACAATATTATCAAACTTTGCAACTGCTACAGGAAAAATTGGAAGTACCCATCGGATAACTGCGAATACGCCCATTTTTACCATGATTCCGCTAAGCACCATTGTAGCCGGCGCAGGTGCTTGCTCATAAGTATCAGGCTGCCATGTATGAAAAGGAAACACCGGCATCTTAACTGCGAACGCCACAAAAAATAACCAAAATAACCACGACTGATCTTTAACCACGATCAGTGAATTATAAAAAGCCTGCAAAGAAAATGAATGGTCGGAAGTAGGCGTGGGTGACGTTTGTAAGTAAACATAAATGATACCTGTAAGCATCAGTAATGAGCTTACAAACGTATAAATGAAAAATTTAAAAGTGGCCTGGATTCGTCTTTCCCCTCCCCATTTGCTGCATAAAAAATAAACCGGAATTAATGCAAGTTCCCAAAAGAAATAAAATACCAACGCATCAATTGCAACAAAAACGCCCATAAGCCCTGCCTGGCTCATAAGCATCAATCCATAAAATGCATTTGCTTTTTTGTAATCATTATTATAAGTAGCGGCAAAAATTAAAGGGAAAGAGAATGCAGTTAAAAAAGTGAGCATATGTCCCATTCCATCAAGGCCTACGGAAAAGCTGCTGCCAATATAAGGCATCCACACATAGCTTACATTGTTGTATAAAAAGTATTTTGTATTGTCAGCATAATATAAACTTACACATGAAATAAGTAAAGTGATTAAAGAAGAAAACAAAGCCCATGCTTTTACGTTTTTCTGATCTTTTATAAAAAAAGTAATGAAACCCGTTACCAGCGGACACCAAAGAAGGAGTTCAGGAAATGTAAAATAATTACCGAGCATCAAATTTATTTTGCAAACAATTGAATAATGAATAAAATTACCATGCCTATCACCATCATTAAAATGTAAGTGCCTACCTGGCCGCTTTGTAAAAGCCGTATCTGCCTGCTGCTGTAATTTATGCCGCGGCCAACACCATTTACTATGCCATCAATTCCTGATCTTTCAATAACATTATTAAAAAATACTGATAAAGACTTCAATGGCTTTACAATTATTGAATCATATAATTCATCAACATACCATTTATTTGCAAGCACTTTTCCAACACCTGTTTCGTGGGCTGTTTGCGTTTGATAATTTTTATATTTATTCCATGCCCAAATGCTTGTTATTAAAATTAAAATTGTTGATACGCCTGTAAGTATTAATTCCGTTTGATGCTCAATCTGATGCTTGGTTAAGATGCCTTTTGACTGAGCAAAGATTGGGTTCAAAAATTTTCCCAGCCTGTGGCTGTCGGGTATCATATATTCCGGAATACCAACCAATCCGCCAACAATAGATAGAAAGGCTAAAGAGATCAAGGGAATTGTAATAGCAGCAGGGCTTTCATGAAGATGATGAAGTTGCTCATCGGTTCCTCTGAATTTTCCCATAAAGGTCATTGCCAATAAGCGAAACATATAAAAAGCTGTGAGCAATGCACCTGCCAAACCTATTATATATAAAATGGGATTTTGTGCAAATGCACCGGCTAAAATTTCATCTTTTGAGAAAAATCCGGCAAATGGCGGAATGCCCGCAATAGCAATGCAACCAATAAAAAATGTAACATAGGTGATACGCATGTGCTTGCTTAATCCGCCCATTTTTCTAACGTCCTGTTCGCCGCCCATTGCATGAATAACAGATCCTGCCCCGAGGAAAAGCAATGCTTTAAAAAATGCATGTGTCATCACGTGAAACACAGCGCCGGTATACGCTCCAACACCTAACCCTAAAAACATATATCCCAACTGACTTACTGTTGAATAAGCCAAAACTTTTTTTATATCATTTTGTTTTAAAGCGATTGTTGCAGCAAGTATTGCAGTTGATAATCCAATGATGGCAACAACCGTCATAGTGGTTGGTGCGTGTGTGTACATCAGGTTACTTCTTGCTATCATGTAAATGCCTGCTGTTACCATTGTGGCGGCATGTATTAATGCTGATACCGGAGTTGGGCCGGCCATTGCATCGGGCAGCCAGGTGTATAAGGGAATTTGGGCGCTTTTACCCACCGCACCTACAAAAAGCAATAGCGTAATACCAACTAAAGTGGGCGAATTTGTTGAAGATATTAAAGAGATAACTCCGTTTTCAGCATTGAAAAGATCATGAAAAGAAACTGTGCCAAAAGCATTTATCATCCAAAAAATACCAAGTAAAAAGCCGAGGTCTCCAATGCGATTCATAATGAATGCTTTTTTTGCGGCATTATCATAACTTGTATTTTTAAACCAGTAACCAATTAATAAATAAGAACACAATCCTACGCCTTCCCAGCCAATGAACATGATAACATAATTGGCGCCAAGCACAAGTATCAGCATCGAAAAAACAAATAAATTGAGGTAAGAAAAATACCTTGCAAAAGCAGTGCTGTCTTCCTGGTGCATGTATGATGTGGAATAAACATGAATGAGAAAACCAACACCGGTTATTATTAATAAGAACAGTGAAGAAAGCTGGTCTACCTGGAAAGCAAAGTCAACTTTTATTTTACCAACATCTATAAAATCGAAATAAGAAATTGTTTGCGCAGAAAAATCTTCATGTCTTACCTGGAAAAAGATCAACAGGCTTACGATAAAAGAACCGAGGATAACTCCGCTGCCAATAATACTTATTAAAGATTTTGATAACACATTTCTTGCAAGGCCGTTAATTAAAAAACCAATCAAGGGGAGAAGCGGAACTAAGTAAATAAGTTGAATTGAACTCATATTCATCAACCCTAAGGGCTACTATTTTTGATTAATAAATTCCCTTACACCCCTTTAAGGGATGGGGATTAATTTTTCAACCTGTTTAAAAAATTAATATCAACAGAATGCGTATTTCTATACATCATCACAATAATAGCCAGGCCTACACTCACTTCTGCGGCCGCAACCACCATTATAAAAAAAACAAAAAGCTGTGCATCAGTTGCCAGTGCAGGATATTGAGCTGCAACACCGCTCATGTGCATTTTGGAAAATGCAACCAACAAAAGGTTAACTGAATTTAACATGAGCTCAATGCACATAAAAACAATTATCGCATTGCGGCGTGTAAGTGCGCCGATAATGCCGATGCAAAATAAGGCTACGGATAAAAATATATACCACTTAATTTCCATCAATCTAATTTTACATATAAGCCAATACCCATTGTATTTGATGCAGGCTTTATTGAAAATATATCTTTTATTTTTTTTACAGCAATGCCATTAAAAATATCAACTGCTTTATAAGAGGCTGTTTTGGTTAAAAACTTTACAATCAACCCTGAACCTACTGTGGTTAAACCTGAGATTAATGCCGTTTTATAATCTTTACTTATTATAGAATTATCAACTTTTCTAACCAGGCTATAGGCAATGATGGCACCACCGGCGTAGGAAGCAATTTTATAAACTGTGCGGCCTGTTCTAAAGGTGTTGAATAACCTGTTTATTTCATTATTTTTCTTTACACCTAATATTTCTGCAACTTTTTGAATTTTTGGGATTTGTATATTTTCTAAAGAAAACTTAGGAGCGAAACCGCGTTTCACATTCATCACTTTGCCAATAATATCATTAATATCGATGTTATTAATATCAAACTTTTTTAAATCAATTTGGGCAGAAGCCTGTCTGCAAAAGCAACAAAACAATATAAGTAAAGTAACCAGGATTTTTTTCATTTATGAATTTACTTTTTGAGGTTCATCTCTTTTACCGATTACTACTGCGCCTACCATTGCGCTCAAAAATAGTACGCTGCTAATTTCAAATGGAATAACATATTCCTTAAATAAAGCGTTACCTAAAATTTTTATTAAACCGATATCACTTCCCTTTGCCATGGATACTTTTATATCTGTTGATTTTGATAATGCTGCCACAAACACTATTAATAAACACATTCCTGCAATAACACCTGCTATCTTTAAATAAATATGTTTGGCCGGCTCTGCTTCAGCATTCAGATTCATAAGCATTATTACAAAGAGAAACAGCACCATAATAGCGCCGGCGTAAACGATGATATTTACAATTGCTAAAAATTGCGCATTCATTAAAACATAATGGCCGGAGATTGCGAAGAAAACAACTATAAGCCACAAAACGCTATACACCGGGTTTTTACTAAGCACAACACCTGCAGCAGCACCAACTGCAAGCAATGATAAAAACCAAAATAGTATTTGTGTTATCTCCATTATTAGCCGATAGTTGACAGTTGATAGTTGATGGCCGCAAAAGGTATTCTTAAGTTTTGCATAATTCTCAATTCTCAATTTTCAATTCTCAATTGATCAGTGTTCATTGCCATGCCCTTCAGGATGTTTTGCCCTGTTGCCTCTTGCTTTGGCAAATTCTTCAGGATCTGTTTTTGGGTTAGGGATCAACAAATCTTCCTTCCCATAAATAAATCCTTTACGTTGAAAATTTGACGGCGCAAAAGTTTCGCTTAAATAAATGGCATCTTTCGGGCAAGCCTCTTCGCACAAGCCGCAAAAAATACAACGCAGCATATTGATCTCATACTTAGCTGCATATTTTTCTTCACGGTATAAATGTTCCTCGCCAGGCTGGCGTTCTCCGGCTTCCATCGTTATTGCTTCAGCAGGGCATGCAACCGCACATAAGCCGCATGCAGTACAGTTTTCACGGCCTTCTTCATCCCTGTTTAATATTTGTAAGCCTCGAAATACCGGGCTAAAAGGCCTTTTCTTTTCAGGATAATTTATTGTTGGTCTCTTTTTAAAAATATGACTGAATGTGATCAGCATACCTTTAAAAATTGCAGGCAGGTACATGCGCTCCCAAATGGTCATGGGTTTTCTCTCAACTATCTTTATCCTGTTTGTTAATGCCTGCATATGTAGTTCTGCAACTAAAAGTTGCGCAAATATATTTTTATGTTTAGAAATGCCAATGATTTTGTTTTAATAAGATCAATCCGCCTGTTATCACCATATTTATTAAAGACAATGGAATTAAAATTTTCCAGCCGAGGTTCATTAATTGGTCATACCGGAACCTTGGGATTGTCCATCTTACCCACATAAATAAAAATAAAAAACAAACGATCTTTATAAATAAAACAACTCCCTGCAAAATAGTTACGGGGTTTAATCCCCAGCTTTGTATTAAATTGGTATCATTCACAAATGGAATATCATATCCGCCAAAAAATAGACTTACCATCACGGCACTGCTCAGGAACATGTTAATGTATTCAGCAAATAAGTAGAAGCCAAGCTTCATAGATGAGTACTCAGTATGATAACCACCAACCAGTTCATTTTCTGCTTCTGCAAGATCGAATGGGGTTCTGTTACATTCTGCAAATGCACAAATTAAGAAAATAAGAAACCCCAAAGGTTGCTTGAAAAAATTCCAATAATGATCCATTTGGCCGCCAACCATTTCTTTGAGGCTTAATGTACCTGTAACCATAAGCAATGCTATTAAAGCAAGGCCCATAGCCAATTCATAGCTTATTATCTGCGATGCAGCTCTTAAAGCTCCAAATAAAGAAAATTTATTATTACTTGCCCATCCGCCGATCATAATACCGTATACACCCATACTAACCACGCCAAAAACATATAAAATTCCGATGTTTACATCAGCAATTTGTAAAGAAATATCTCTGCCAAATAAATGAATTTTATTTCCCCAGGGAACCACTGCGCCAATCATCATGGCTGTAAGCATTGCCAGGCACGGGCCGAGAATGAATAAGAATTTAGAAGAAAAACTTGGGATGATTTCTTCTTTGAAAAATAGTTTTAAACCATCTGCCATAGGTTGCAATATACCAAACGGGCCAGCACGGTTTGGTCCGCGCCTGTCTTGTAAAACGGCTGCTACTTTGCGTTCTGCATAAGTTGAATACATAGCGATTACAAGTGAGCCGCTTACTACAGCTACTATCAAAATTAATTTTTCTGTAAAAACTACCCAATCAATTGCTAAAATCATTGTTCACTTTATGTGCATTAAAAATTATTGAACCAACATTTTGTTCTTTACTCATCTTCGTTGTGTCACTCACTTGTACCTCCGGTTCTTTATTCAGCTTTTTTTAAAGTGTCACAAATGCGCTAAAATTCGCAAAGAATGCAAACCTTCTTTTCTTTTGCAGTTCTTTTTTGCAATACAACCTTTATGTTACTTACTATAAACTTTATACCGTGGCATAAACTGATTTATTTTTATTCCTAAAGTCCTTTAATTTATAAAATCCACGTTCAAACATTTGGATTTGTAGAATCCGTTCCTTCTTCATTTGGGCCAACACCAATTTTTACATCTGTTACATTATGTCCTGTTGAATGTGGATCACCATTAAAAGTTTTGCTTGTTGCAGGCCCAAATAATTCATCTAAATGCACCTGCGGCTGGTTCACTTCACTTACCTTATGAATGTCTAAAAGCAGATGCGGCTTTCTGCCTGCCAATACCTTTTTTAAAGGATCAGCAGGCATTGCCATACCGACATCGCCTGCATAATGCCCGGCAGATATTACAGAATGCCTGTTTATTTTTGTTGGTCCTTCTATCACCCAGTCACTGGTATGTTTTTTATCAAACCTGCATGTATTGCATATCCATCCCGGTTTTCCATCTGGCTGGTCAATCACTTCGCCCCACTGGTCTTTTCTTGCGGTTACCCGAAATACCTCATCACCCCGGTTCCACAAAGTAACTTGTCCGCAACATTTATCACAATCTCTGTGGGCATCTACTGGCTTTAAAAACCAAACCCTGTTTTTAAAGCGAAAAGTTCTGTCAGTTAATGCCCCAACAGGGCAAACATCAATCATGTTGCCACTAAAATCATTGTCAATTGCTTTGGAGATGTAAGTAGAAATATCAGAATGATCGCCTCTGTCTAAAATACCATGAACACGTTTATTAGTTATCTGGTCAGCTACATAAACGCACCGGTAACAAAGGATGCAGCGTGTCATATGCAACTGGATATATGGGCCAATATCTTCTCGTACAAATGTTCTTCTGTTAAATTCGTACCGGGTTTGAACTGCGCCATGTTCATAGCCAAGATCCTGTAAGTGACATTCACCTGCCTGGTCGCAAATAGGGCAGTCAAGCGGATGATTAATTAATAAAAATTCAACAACGCCTTTTCTTGCATCAATTACTTTTTCACTGGTAATATTTTTTACTACCATTCCATCCATCACATTTGTTCTGCAGCTTGCAACAAGCTTAGGCATTGGCCTTGGGTCGGCTGTGGAGCCTGCGGCAACTTCCACCAAACATGTTCTGCATTTGCCGCCGCTGCCCTGTAACTTGCTGTAGTAGCACATTGCAGGAGGCGCCACTTCGCCTCCAATCTTTCTTGCGGCATTTAGGATTGAAGTGCCGGCAGGAACATCAATGGAGATGTTGTCGATAGTTACTTTAAAAAGTTTTTGTTCTTCAGGCATAATCTTTGCGTCTCTTTGCGTTTCTTCTTAGTATTCTTTGCGGTTATAAATTATTAACCACTCTTCTAATTCCATCTTTAAGTTTCAAAACATTAAAATTCATTAGTAATCCTAATTTAATTCCTGACAATTTTAGATAAGTTAGAACTTGAGCAAGATGAATATCGTTTAATCCTTCAACTGCTTTTATCTCAATTATTAACTTGTGCTCAACAAGGATATCACATCTAAATCCACATTCCAATTTTACCTCTTCAAATATTAATGGTATTGGCTTTTGTCTTTCAAAATAAACTCCAGACCTAATTAATCTGTAGATAAGACATTCTTCATACACAGATTCTAACAGGCCCGGACCCAATTGAGAATGAACTTTTATAGCCTCACCAATTACAATATTTGAAAGCTCATTTTCTGTCATTGTATTTAACCGCAAAGAAAACCAAAGTAAGCGCAAAGAAACGCAAAGTAATAAAAACAACTAAACAGCCATAACAAGTGGTTCAGCATAATGCGCCAAACCATAATTTCTCTTCAAACATTCTTCCGGATTTAAAACATGCCATTCAAACTCATCTCTAAAGTGCCTGATAGCTGCGGCAACAGGCCATGCTGCTGCATCCCCTAACGGACAAATTGTATTTCCTTCTATCTTTCTTTGAATGTCCCAAAGCAAATCAATATCTTTTAATTCCCCTTTACCGTTCTCTATTTTCTTTAATATTTTTTCCATCCAGCCGGTTCCTTCGCGGCATGGTGAACATTGTCCACAGCTTTCATGATGATAAAATCTTGCTAAACTCATTGTATGCCGAACAATACATTGGTCTTCATCCAATACTTCAAAACCGCCGCTACCCATCATAGATCCCGTTGCAAAGCCACCGTCAGCAAGGCTTTCATAATTCATGAGTCTTTTTTCGCCTTTGGCTGTTGTTAATAATAAATTAGCGGGTAGAATAGGAACTGATGAACCGCCGGGAACACAGGCTTTAAGTTTTTTGCCATTAGCTATACCGCCGCAATATTCATCGCTGTAAATAAAATCTTCAACAGAAATGGTCATATCAATTTCATACACACCTGGTTTATTAATATTGCCACATGCAGAAATTAATTTAGTGCCGGTTGATTTACCGACGCCAATTTTTGAATAGGCTTCTCCTCCTTCATTTATAATGGGAACAATTGCTGCTAAAGTTTCTACATTATTTACAACGGTTGGGCAATCCCATAAACCTTTAACTGCAGGGAACGGAGGTTTTATTCTTGGTAAACCTCTCTTGCCTTCAAGGCTTTCTATCAATGCAGTTTCTTCTCCGCAAATATAGGCGCCGGCACCGCGATGAGTATATAATTCAAAGTCAAAACCACTGCCTAAAATATTTTTTCCGATAAAACCATTTTGCTTTGCCTCAGCAATGGCATTATCTAAAATATCAGTAACCCAATCATATTCGCCGCGGATATAAATGTAAGAAACATTGCTGCCTAATGCGAAAGATGAAACGATCATTCCTTCAATTAATAAATGCGGAAGAAACTCCATCAGGTAACGGTCCTTAAAAGTTCCGGGCTCGCTTTCATCAGCATTACAAACTAAGTATCTTGCAATACCTTCCGGCTTTGCCAGGAAACTCCATTTCATTCCTGTAGGGAAACCGGCGCCACCACGGCCTCTGAGGCCGCTCTTTTTTACTTCTTCAACTATTTCATTAGGAGACGTCTTCAAAGCTTTCTCCACGCTCCGATATCCGCCTTCACGGCGATAAACATCATAAGTGCGAATGCCTTCAATATGTGCCTTTTCTAAAAGTAATTTTCGCATGTGCCTATTTATTTTAACGGCTCTATTTTTATAAATAAACCATTTCCTCCTTCGCTTAGAATACTCCAATTCTGAATCATTCATCCCGATGAAACTTGCCTATTCTATAACTAATCCTAATGCCTTAGGTGGTAAATATCCTTGCAAGACACCTAGGTTATTTATTGATATTTGTGCCGTAAACTCACCGTATTCAGCATAAAAATGTGGAGGCAAATGATCGCCAAAGTACATTTTAATGAGAATGCCATAAAAGCTGCTTATTACCGGCAAATTCTTCAAAAGTTTTATTGCTTAACTGCAGGTAAAATGGGTCCGGATCCATCTCTATATCATTTCCCCAATCAATTTTTTTATCGCTGGTAATCTTAAACTTCATAAAGTTTTCTTCATTATCCCAATTAAAAAATACTGATTTACTTTTCCATTTTGACAAATCAATAATTCCATTATCCCATCATTAAACTCTACAAACAATTTATAGTCTGTTAAGGGTTTTGCATCTTTTATTTTGGGAACAGAATTATACATTCTTCTAAGTTTAATGTTGTTGTATTTTTTCTGGATAAGTCTTTACTTTATCGCCAAACCATCCTGGTTTAATAGCATAAAAAAATACCTGTACAAATAAAGAAAATACAAGTAAGCCAAGAAAGATCAGAAAAAGCTTTTTGTATTCATTATTTATAAAAAATACTGGTATCAGTAATAAGAGAATCATTACCTGGTGCATTCTGATAACAGTTTTCCAATTCGATTTCATAGCGTTTTTATCTATGCTGTTATATCCAAAGTTTTATCTGTTGATTTAGTTGATGCCTGTTTCTTTTCACAATTAAACATCCAGCCAATTCCGTATTTATCTTTCAGCATTCCAAACTTCGCTCCCCAAAACTGATCCTGTAAAGGCATTGTTATTTGTCCGCCTTCTGCCATTTTATTAAATATTTCTTCAATTTTATTTTCGTCGGGTACATCTACTGATAACTGAACGTCTCCACCTCTTGTAACTTTAAAATCTTTAGGTCCATCTGATATATAAAGCATGCTTTCGCCAAATTTCAACCTTGCATGCAAAAGCTTATCTTTCCAATCATCACCAACAGGCATTGGACTATCACCATAACGGCTTGTCATAACGATTTCACCATTAAAAACATCTTTGTAAAAATTTAATGCTTCTTCAGCATTGCCTTCAAAGTGAATGTAAGGAGTAAGTTTCATAAATTGTAATTGTTATACTGATAAGTTTGCCAGCAACATTCTCATTGGATGCAAAGTTCTTGAGAACGGATTTAAAACTAACCCAATTGACTCAAGAGTAGTAGCACCAAGTAAAGGTGTATCACCTTCTTCTCCATAAATCACCGGCGCCGGGCCTCCTTCACTTTCATATTCAAAGTAAGCGGAACTTATTCGTCTTTTTATAGAAGTTCCATCTGCTAAAGAAAAGCTCATTTCCTTATAGGGCTCTATTCCCAGTTCATCTAAAGTTTTGCCTGGAACCAAACTATAAATAGCTCCGCTATCAACCATAAATTCAACCTCTGCAAATTTTTCTGATTTGCGATGTTCTCTTACTTTTAATATTGCGCTTGTAATTCCCAATTAATTATTTGTTGTTGCATTGTTGACACATTCATTAATTATGGCGTCTACTTTTTCTTTGGTTAGATGCTCCCGATATGTTTTACCAAATTGCATTACAGGTGCGTAACCGCAAGCTCCCAGGCATTCAACCATTTTCAATGTGAATAATCCATCCCTGGTTGTTTCGCCTATTCCAATTCCTAGTTTTTGCTGAATGTAATTGATAATGTTATCACTGCCGCTAACCATGCAGGGGCCTGTTTGACAAACTTCAAAAACGTATTTGCCAACGGGCTTTAAATTGTACATTGAATAAAATGTAGCTACTTCATACACTTCAATTGGCTGAATATTAAATAATGAAGCCACATAATCCATAGTGCTTACATCAAGCCAGCCGCCAAATTCCTGCTGTGCCAAATGCAATACCGGAAGAATTGCGCTTTTCTCTTTTCCTTTTGGATAACGGGACATCAGTTCATTAACTCTATCTAATTTTTCTCTTGAAAACTGAATCATTGCGTTTTGTTATTTCTTGATTTCAATTTACTAATATCTGCAATGTCTTGCGGTCTGCCGGTTTTTTCTTTTACTTTTAATAGATCAGGATAACCAATGAAATTAATTTTTTCTCCTTCGTAATTTATTTCTTTCTTATTTTGCCACGCTTGTTCAAAAGGCACACCATCAAGGTCATTCAAAATATCTATACGCACCGGCTCATGACCTAACTGTGTTATAAAATCTCTTTTCAAAAAATCTTCCTTTGTAAGCTTTAATGATTTAAATCCAAAATCATTAATTACCTGTATCATTTTAGATGCATTTTTTTCTGATATCTTAATACATATATCGAAATCTTTTGTGGAACGCGGGTAACCATGAACACTTACAGCGTAACCGCCAATCACCAAATACTCAACTTCATATTTATTACACAAGTTTACAAAATCAATAAAATCAGTTTCAAGCTTCAGCTTCTTCATGCAAACTTATTTTATAAACAACCTTCTTTATTGATTGATCTTTTATATTTCCAAACACCATTTCACGCAAATCCATTAATGCTTTCAAACGGTATTCCGCAGTTTGCTCTGACCAATATTTATTATCTGCTTCTTCAGCTTCCTGAAGACTGTATGTTTTTACTGCTAATTTTATTTTTCTTTTTTTAATCATTGGAAACAATTGCCCGTAATTGTATTAACGAACTGCTAAGAATCTAATTCTCCTGCAATTAAATTCATACTGCTCATAGTTATGACAGCATCACTTAACATGCCACCCTTAATTAATTCAGTAAACGCCTGGTAATATATAAAGCTCGGTCTTCTAAAATGTAAGCGGTAAGGTGTTCTTCCGCCGTCGCTTATCAGGTAAAATCCCAACTCGCCGTTGCCGCCCTCCACAGAAGAATATATTTCTCCCGGAGGTATATCTGTTTCGCCCATTATTATTTTAAAATGATAAATAAGCGCTTCCATTTTGGTATAAACATCTTTCTTATCAGGCAAATAATATCCGGGAACATCTGCATGATAAACGTCTGCTTCGGCTCCTTTAAATTCCTGCACTTTCTTATATGCTTGTTTTATTAATTCCAGGCTTTGCCACATTTCGCCATTGCGAACCAAATACCTGTCATAGCAATCGCCTGTTGTGCCTACAGGAACTGTAAAATCAAAATCTTCATAACTGCTGTATGGCGTATGAACCCGTACATCATAATCAACACCGGCCGCTCTTAAATTAGGGCCTGTAAATCCATAATTTAACGCCCGCTCCGCAGAGATAGGTCCTACGCCTATCGTGCGTTCCATAAAAATCCTGTTGCGGGTAAACAGGTTTTCAAATTCTTCTAAAACAACCGGCCATTCTTTAATAAACTTTTCCAGTTTTTCAAAAGCAGTGGCAGTAAAATTTCTTTCAAATCCACCAATGCGGCCAATATTAGTTGTTAGCCGGCTTCCGCAAACTTCTTCATAAATCTCATAGATCAATTCACGGTATTGCATTACGTATAAAAAACCGGTATAAGCCCCGGTATCAACACCTACAATTGAATTGCAAATAAGGTGATCTGAAATGCGGGCAAGCTCCATAATTATTATCCGTAAATAATCAACCCGCTTTGGCGTTTTAATGTTTAACAATCTCTCACAGGTAATGTGCCATCCCATATTATTTATAGGAGAGGAGCAATAATTCATCCGGTCGGTAAGAGGTGTTATCTGGTAAAGAGGACGACGTTCAGCAATTTTTTCAAAGGCACGATGAATATATCCTACCGTCTGCACAGCGTCTACAATCCGCTCTCCGTCCATCTCTAATATGTTTTGAAATACGCCATGGGTGGCAGGATGTGTAGGTCCGAGATTAAGTGTAGTGGTTTGCTTTTCCAGACTACCGGGTGATAAATTTATATGTTTTGTTGTTTGCAATTTTTAAAACTTAAAAATATTTGATTTCTTATTTCAACGGCGTAAATCTTTCATCTCCAGGCTTCTTTATCATCTTCAGAAATAGTACCGTTCTCCGATTTTTTATTTCCATAGCCCGAACCACCTCTTCCAAACATTTCATCATCTTTGTCAATCCGGCTCTGGTCTTCCAAAGGGTATTCTTTTCTTTGCGGAAAATATTCCATTTCCTCTACATTTTGTATTCTTACTAAATTTGGATGACCAACAAAATTAACTCCATAAAAATCATACGCCTCTCTCTCCATCCAATTTGCAGAAGAATATAAGGCTGTTGCGCTAAAAACATCAGGTTTATTAATATCAGTAAAAACTTTGAAACGGATACGAATGTTATCAATAAGATTATGCAAGTGATATACAACGTTAAGTTCTTCACCTTTTCTATCAGGAAAATGCACGGCAGTAAGGTCAGTAAGAAATTGAAATTTTAATTCAGGGTCGTCAAACAAAAATTGAAGCACCTTTAAATTCATTTCCTTTAAAGAGGTAAAGGTTAACATGCCATAAGGTTCTTCCCAATTTGTGAGCTGATCACTGAATTTATCTGTAAGTCTTTGTTTAATACTTTCGTTAGTTATTGCCATTTCTAAATTTGAAAGTTGCTCAATTATAAATTTGGAAAATTAACCTGCATAGCAGCACTTTTCAAATCAGCACTTTATTGAATACCGTAGCTTTCCATTAAATCTTTGTATTTTTCACTGCCTCTTCTGCGCAAGCTTTCCTTGCCTACCAGTTCCTGAACTTTCATAAATCCGTCTAAAACAGCCTCAGGTCGCGGCGGGCAACCAGGCACATAAACATCTACCGGAATTATCTGATCAATGCCCTGCAATACTGAATATGTATCAAAAATACCTCCGCTGCAGGCACATGCACCCATGGCTAAAACCCAGCGTGGCTCTGCCATTTGAAGGTAAACTTGTTTTACAATAGGAGCCATTTTTTTTGCAATAGTTCCCATTACCATTAGCAAATCGCACTGGCGGGGAGAAAAGCTCACCCTTTCTGAACCAAATCTTGCAAGGTCATAATGTGAACCCATTAAAGCCATAAACTCAATGCCACAACAACTGGTTGCAAAAGGTAATGGCCAGATTGAATTTTTTCTGGCCAGCCCAACAACATCACTAAGCTTGGTAGCAAAAAATCCTTCACCGGGCAATCCTGAAGGCGCTTCTACCATTCCGATGGGATTTTCCATCGGTTTTTGGTTAATATTATATTGAACCGGACGAGGCATAAAAAATATTTACTTTGAACAATTAATTAATCAACAATCTGACGTTGCAAATTGTTGTATTAAGGTATTTCTTTAATCTTCCCACTTTAACGCACCCTTTTTTATTATATAAAAAAAACCTGCAAGAAAAAACCCTACAAACATTAAAACCGCTACAAAACCATGCCAGCCTAATTCTCTGAAATTTACTGCGTATGGATAAAAAAAAATTACTTCAACATCAAACAAAACAAATAAAATAGCAACCAAAAAATACTTGATAGCCATTGGCTGGCGGGCATTTCCTTTTGATTCTATTCCGCTTTCAAAATTTGTTAATTTATCTGTACCCTTTCTGCTTGGCCCAAACAAATGAGTAAGTGTCATCATTCCACCAATAAATACAATTGCAAATAAAAGCTGGATACCTATCGGAAGGTAATTTACCGTACTGTTAACGTCGGCAGAAGTCTGTAGAAAAAACAGATCCATCTTATCGGTTTAGTTGCAAAAGTAATACAGCAAAATCAAATTTCCAGTATTTACGAGTTGTTTAAAATAGATTTAATCACACATCTTTTATATTATTCCTGCTAAGAGAAAACCCAGCTTTATTTAGCCGGGTTTAATTATTATATGAATTATTACTGAATAATTATTTCGTCTTAACTTTTGACTTTGTTGATGTCACCTTTTCCTTAGTAGTTTCCGTCTTTGTTTTTTGTTTCACAGAAGCTGCCTGCAGAGCTTGCCTGTTTTTAAGCGCTCCTTCATTGGTTGGGTCAACGGCTAATATTTTATCTGTATAATTTATGGCTGCTGCTTTATCATTTTTAATGTTATAATAATAGGCAACCATATAGTTATAGGCCGCAAGAAGATCGGGCTTTACTTTTTCCTTCGCTGTATCAGCTTCGGCTAATGAAATAACTTTTTCGTAATAAGGATTCGCCAATCCCTGAGCCCGGGTTGAATCTATACATTCACTTGATTTTGCCCTCCATTTATAGCCATACAATTCATCAGGATATTTTTGTGTATAGATTGCATAAATGGAATCAGCCGTTTTACATTCACCGGCCAGGTAATTATTATATGCAGCATTATACAAATCTATCTTTCCATAGTTTTTCTTAATACTAAGCAATCTTGTATACCACTGACCAGCCTCCTTATAATTTTTAGCTGCAACATAGTTAGCTCCAATCGCATTTATAAAATCGACTTTATCACTTTCCAAAGTATCACGGCTTATGGCTGAATCCGCTAAGTTAGCGGCCATAGTTTCATTGCCCGGAAACTTCAATAATACCTTTGCATAAGTGGCATAATCATTAGGCCCAATTTTTTCAGGATTTTGTTTTTGAAAATAAGTATCAAAAAAAGTTTTAGCGTTAACAGAATCTCCAAGCTTATCGTAAGCATAAGCTTTCAATCCATATAAACTTGGATATACATTGCTGCCACCGGCACTTATACATTCATCAGATTTGGCAATAGATTCTTTAAATAGAGATGATGCAAACAAAATGGACGCCTGGTAATAACAATTTTTTGAATCAGGATCGGCCACTGCACTGTATTTAGTTAAGTAATCCCTGGATTTATTAACGTCTCTGTGATAATAATAATCATAAAGCCAAAAATATACAGGAGCAAAATTTGGGTCTTTTGCAATAGCATCATTATAGTATTTCATATAATATTGCTCCTGCGAAGTGCCTTGTGTTTGATAAAGCCTGCCAATCATAAAGCTGGCTCTTGCATTATTGGGGTTTATGGCAAGTGCGTTTTGATAAGAGATTTGTGCATTTGCGCCGTCTGTCATTTTTCTGTATGCATCACCAAGAGTGATCTGTATATCTGCATTTTTTTTATCTCTTTCAGCAGCCATTTTTAATTTTTCAATGGCGTATGCAGCATCACCGGCTTTTGCATCAACATTTGCACGACCAATTGCATTTAATACATTGGCATCTTTACCTTTTGTTAAACTGATAGCAGTTTCAAACCTGTTGCGGGCATCACTGGTCTTATTCTGCATCAATTCAATTTCACCTGCTGCTACCATCATCAAAGGATTGTTAGGGTTAGCTTGAAGCGTTTTTTGGTAAAGAGCTTGTGCTGAGGCTGTATCTTCCATACCAATGAATGTTTGGCCTAAATAATAAACAGCATCAATGTTGTTTGGATTAGCATTCACTAATTTGGTAAAAACATCTTTAGCGCTATTATATCTTTCATAATTCAGAAATTTTTTGCCGTCATCTATACTTTGAGCAAACAATAAATTACCCGTTAAAATAAAGGATAATAAAAGGGTAGTGATTTTTACTTTATACATGTTTCATTTTTTGTTTAAATTAATTAATTTGTAGTAGCCGATCTTATATTGAATGTCATTTTTACCGGTCCTAAATATGAACGCCAAAAAATTAGCTGCCCTTGTTCATAAGTCATAAAATTTGCAAAGCCCCCGCCAAGACCATCATAATTTTCTTTAAGGATGTAATACAAACCACGTACCAATGGGTAACGCTTATATATTATATTAGCCTGGTAAGGTTTTACAAAAGTTCTTTCAGCACATCTAACACATTCAACAGAAGCAATGTTAACTTTTTTGAGAAAACTCAATTGGCTTGTATCTTCTTTATTACCAATCCAGCTTACGCCAACAAAACCTACTGTTTGCGGGTTTTGTGCCACATAATTAATTACATCTTCACTGTTTTTGGAAGCAAAAACTTTTTTAGTATTAATGGGTTTACCTTTAAGAATACTATCAATTACATACCTTACTGTACTTGTGGCGCTTAATCCATCCAGCACTGCAATTTGTTTATCACCTGTATTGCCTTCTAATATGCCGCGTATTTTATCCATGGTAAATATTGAGTCGCTTGCTTTATTATTAACCACAAGTGCAATAGCATCATTGGCTACTTTATCCCAGGTGGGCGAATAATGCAATGAATCTTTATAAAATTTCTCTTCCTGTTCTGTTAAGCCGCGGGTAACAATTATCATTCTTGTACTGTCGTTCAAAAGATCCTTAAAACATTCAGCTTCCGGTTTATAGTCAGCAATAATTTTTGCCCCGGGATGCAGCGCTTCAAATACCTGTATCTCGGAATCAATGACCGGCTTAAATGATTCATCAACACTTATATGTATAGTTCCTGAAGTAGGCGTATCCAGGTCTTTTCTTTTATGCAGGCTGTTGCATCCGGATATCATTAAAGCTAATGACAAACAAAAACAAAGAGTGTAATATTTATATTTCCTGAGGTTCACCTTTCTGTAAAGTAATCTTTTTTTATTCCGCGATAAATACGCCATGTGCCATAAAGTATAATCATTGCTGCAAATATCTTTCCTATGGAACTATTTACAAATTCATTTTCAAAATTGAATTTTTTGGCAAAAAGAATGAACAGACCGACAATTATATAAATTATTCCCATGCCTATATCCATTATACTTTTCATCCCGATATATCTTTTCGTTTTCGGATCGGGATTGTCTTCAAATTCTTCAAGGCTCATAGTTATTTTTTTTACGGAGGATAAGCAAGTTAATAAATTCCATAATTCTATTTGCTAAAATGATAAATGATGTTTTAAAATTTTGATTAAGGTGATTGATAACAATGAATGTTTAAATAAAAATTTATAAAATTGGCCAGCAAAATTGTTTACTATAACCGTTGCCTTTCAATGCATAGATGCAGTTATTATTTGTTTCCATACATGAAAATAAATAATCAACCCATACAATTATCTTTGTATGCAGTAAATAATTTTTTTCAGACTTAACAAAAATGAAACCAGCTACTCCGCAGGGCACAAGAGATTTTGGACCAGATACTGTTCGTAAGCGCAATTATATTTTTAATACTATCAGGGATGTTTTTGAGTTGTACGGTTTTGAGCCATTGGAAACTCCGGCTTTTGAAAACCTTGATACGTTAATGGGAAAGTATGGCGAGGAAAGTGATAAGCTGATATTTAAACTGCTTAATAATGGCCTGGACAATCCTTCAAAGCATGCTCTGGCAAGAGAAGATTTTGAAAAGATATTAGAAGGAAAATCTGTTAAAACCCTTACTGAACGTGCATTACGTTATGATCTTACCATTCCGTTTGCACGATATGTGGCTATGAATTACGGTCAGTTGGCTTTTCCTTTTAAACGTTACCAAATGCAACCTGTGTGGCGGGCAGACAGGCCGCAAAAAGGAAGATACCGTGAATTTTATCAATGCGATGCTGATGTGGTGGGAAGTAATTCTTTGGTAAATGAAGTGGAACTGGCAGAAATATATTTAACTGTTTTTAAGCGGCTTAAAATAAATGTATCATTAAAATTAAACAGCAGGAAATTATTAGCCGCACTGGCTTTGCTTTGTGGTGGTGCAGATAAAATGACTGATATAACTATTGCCATAGATAAGCTTGATAAGATTGGTATTGAAAAAGTAAAAGAAGAATTAAGTGTCAAAAATTTTTCTGCTGAGCAAATTAATACAGTGGAAGAATATTTATCAATTAAAGGAGAAAACCAGGAAAAATTAGCTCAGATAAAATCTCTTTTTAAAAATATTGAAGAAGCAATAAAAGGGATTAAAGAGATTGAGTTTATTTTTAATTTTCTTTCTCAACCTGGTATGTTTGATGAAAAAAATGCAATTGATTTTGATCAAACATTGGCAAGAGGACTTAATTATTATACGGGAATTATCTACGAAGTGAAAGCAAAAGATGTAACTATGGGAAGCATCGGCGGAGGCGGAAGATATGATGATCTTACAGGATTATTTGACGTGCCGGATTTGCCGGGAGTGGGCATCAGCTTTGGTGTTGACAGGATTTATGATGTAATGGAAGAACTCAAACTCTTTCCTGAAAATGTACATACGGGCACAAAGGTTTTATTCTTTAACATGGGAATTGAGGAAAGTAAATTTGCCTATGAGCAAATGCAAAATTTAAGAAATAAAGGAATAAGCAGCGAGCTTTTTCATGAACATTCAAAATTAGATAAGCAGTTTAAATATGCTGCTAAAAAAAATATTCCATTTGCAATAATAATCGGCCGCAAAGAAATGGAAGACAAAAATTTTGTGGTAAAAGATCTTGTAAAAGAAGAACAAAAAACAATTGCATTAACAGAACTTGAAAATTATTTTTCTGGTAAATAAATCATTTGCCTGCGCTTTTAATTTTGAACAACAAAGATTCAATTCAATTATAAAACCATTTTATGAAATATGTATTAAGACCGATGACAATGCTTGTAAGCCTCGCATTGATTCTAAATTCCTGCTCTACAAAAATTTATGACAAAGGAAAGATGATACCTAAAAATGCAGCCGTTATTGTTCATCTTAATACAAAATCATTAATGTCCAAAGTAAGCTGGGATGACATAAAACAAACTAACTGGTTTAAGGAAATGTATAATGACACTTCAGTAAAACCATGGACAAAGAAATTACTCGATAACCCTGCAGGCACTGGTATTGATCTTGATGCAGGCCTTGTAATTTTTGTGCAAAAAAACATAAACGACGATGGACAAATTGTTGTTGAAGGAGATATTAAAGATGCCAAAACATTTGAAGCATTTAATAAAAATATGGATGCAAGTGCAGTGACAACAAAAGATGGAGATATTAATTTGCTCACCTTAAAAGATAAAACTGTGGTAGGCTGGAACAATAAAACATTTGCTTATGTAGCCAGCAACCCGGTAAATACAGGCAAGATGAACTTTAACGAAAATGATGTAAATAATAATGTTCCGCTTAACAATCCAACCGCAAATTTATCACAGGTTTGTAAAAAGCTGTTTGATTTAAAAACAGACAGCAGCATGGCTAAGGTTGATAAGTTTAGTGCCTTACTCAAAGCAGATGGCGACATTCATATTTGGCAAAATACTGAAGAACTAATGAAAAGCTCCGCACAAATGGGAGCTTTAAGCATGCTAAAGCTTGATCTGTTTTTGAAAGATAATATTTCCACCTATGCAGTGAATTTTGATAAAGGTAAAATTGATGTAAAACAGAAATATTATGTAAGCAGTGAGCTTACTGATCTGCTAAAAAAATATGGCGGCGGCAGCATCAATACTGATTTGATAAAAAACATTCCTTCACAAAATGTGGCCGGTATTATTTCATTACATTTTAAACCTGAAGGTCTCGGTGAGCTGATAAAACTAACAGGAA
Source organism: uncultured Chitinophagaceae bacterium (assembly GCA_964236235.1). Lineage (GTDB taxonomy): Bacteria > Bacteroidota > Bacteroidia > Chitinophagales > Chitinophagaceae > Ginsengibacter. The sequence continues at coordinate 6,146 of CAXSDW010000008.1, read as the reverse complement.
TGGATGGCTTTGTTAATATGTTTTTATCTAAAGAAGGAATTACTTTAGATGATTTTGTAAAAGCAAATAAAGGCGATGTAATGTTTGCTGTTACTGACTTTACTATGAAAAAAGATTCATTCAATTTTAAAGATCAGGGAGAAAAAAAAGATACCAGTTATATGTATGATAAACCAGATGCAAGTTTTTTATTTTCTGTAAGCATTGGCGACAAGCCATCGTTTAATAAATTAATGTCGGCCGGTAAAGCGCTGGGCGGCCAAATGGGCGAAAATGAATTTATTCATTATGCTAATAATGATAAATTATTTGCGATTGGTAACTCACAGGAATATGTTTCAAAATACATACAGGGCGGCAACAATAAATTTGATTTTCTTGATAAGATTTCTGATCATCCTGTGGCTGCTTTTGTTGACATTCAAAAGGTATTATTAACTGCAGCAGCCAGGCCGGTAAAAGATAGCGGTACTAAACTAATTATGGATGAAAGTATTAAAACCTGGCAAAATTTATATTCCACAGGCGGCGAGTATAAAGATGATGGATTTGTGATGAATACTGAAATTAACCTGGTTGATAAGAACACTAATAGTTTGAAACAGCTTAATGGTTATTTTGACAGGATTTCAAAAGTGATGATTGAAAAAAATAAAGAACGGAAACAAAATCAAATGGATTCAATTTCAGTAAACCATTAATATGCTTACAAATGCTTAGCAACATTGATGTTTAAGCTAATTTATGCAGATACAATTGCAGCAACTTGTTCCCGCTTATTTTGAAAAAGATAAGATCAACGGATCAGAAATATGGGGTAAAGATATTTTACTTTCAAAAGGTGAACATGTTCACATAATAGCGCCATCAGGCAGCGGCAAAACATCTCTTATTCATTTTATATATGGTCTCAGAAAGGATTACAATGGAAGTGTGTTGTATGAAAATAAAAACATCAGAGATATAACACTTGAAGAATTTTCAACCTGCAGGCAAAAAAATATCAGCATAATTTTTCAGGATCTCCGGTTGTTTCCAGATCAGACTGTAAGACAAAATCTTGAATTAAAAAGACAACTTAATCCTTATCATACTGCGCCTCAAATTGATGAGATGGCAATGCGTTTGGGTATCGAAGACAAATTAAATATGACTGCTAAAAACTGCAGCTACGGAGAGCAGCAACGCATTGTTATTATACGTTCTCTTCTGCAGCCGTTTGATTTTTTATTATTAGATGAACCTTTTAGCCACCTTGATGATGCTAACAGGTTAAAGGCTTTTCACTTAATAAAAGAAGAATGTGATCATCGCAATGCTTCCATGATTTTTGCTGATCTTAAAAGACTCGATTTTTTTAATGACAAAAAAATTTTGAAATTATAATCTGAAATTGGTTGTCTAACCATGATTTATTGGATTAACAGGATGAATAGGATTTGCAAAGAATTAAATAATGCATTAATCAAAATTAAAAAACCAGGAACTTAAATAAAAACTTCTTATCACAAAAATCCTATTGATCCCATAATCACGGTTTAAACTCGATTTGAATATAATAAGGAATATGATTTTTGAAGGGTTAAATAACGCATTGAATTAAATTCTGAAGCCAGAAACTTAAATTAATCTCCTTATCACAAAAATCTATCCATCTCATAAATCATGGTTCACACAATCACTCCATTATTAAACACAGGTAAAAACAAAATATCCCGCCTGTTCAGTTACTTCGGTCTTGGTATTGGTGTGCTTTTGTTGTTAAGTTCTATGCAAATGTTCATCAATATAAATCAATTATTAAAAGGAAATAATCCACGAAAAAACGGGTTTGATTTTGTTTCAGTTACAAAGATTATCACCAATGAGAATATGGGTAAGGACAATACTTTTAAAGAAGATGAACTTGAGGAACTTAATCACCAGCCGGCCATAGAAGCCACGGCACCACTGGTTTCTAATCAATTCAGGGTTAAGGCAAGTGCAGGCAATATCATTCCATTTAGCACAGATCTTTTTTTAGAAAGTATTGACAATAATTTCATAGATACTGTACCTCCATCATTTAGCTGGCAGCCCGGGCAAACAGACGTCCCCATTATTTTTTCTGCTGATTTTTTAGAGTTATATAACGTGTTTGCGCCAGGGCAGGATCTGCCGCAGCTTTCAGCTAAAACCATTTCATCAGTTGTAATTATTTTAGAATGCTCCGGGCCAAACGGAATGCAGAATTTTCGCGGTAACATTGTTGCATTGAGTGATAGAATCAATTCTGTTTTAGTTCCAAGAAGTTTTATGGAATGGGGCAATAAAAATTTTGGCGGTGTTTCAAAAGTTTATCCTTCAAGAATTTATATTAAAACCAAAGACGCCAATAATCCTCAACTGTTAACTTTTCTTGATCAAAAACATTACCATGTTAATAAAGACAAAACAAAATTTGGACGTATAAAAAGAGTGTTGCAGAATATCATAAGCGCTTTAGCAATTTTTGGAATTCTTGTAATAATTCTTGCATTAATGTTGTTTTCCTTTTACCTGCAATTGATGATAGCAAGAAGTAAGGATAACCTGCAACTCTTGCTCACATTGGGTTATTCGCCATCATGGCTTAGTAAAACGGTTGCCAAAACATGGATACCGGTTTATATTATGGTAATCATTGGTTCCATCCTGGTTACAGCCATATTGCAATATATTTTCGTAAATGTCTCTTTTGTTGAAAAAAATAATCTCTCTTATTTTTTGAATTGGAGTGTAATAGCTGTTGCAATTTTATTATTAGTTCTTTCTGTATTTACTAATTACCGGCTGGTTAAAAAGGAGCTTTATAAGATTATCTGATGTTGTCTGAACCGTGATTTATAGGATTTCCGGGATTTTGGGATGATTTGATTGTCGGATAATTTCTTACTAATCCTTTTAATCCCGGAAATCTCACAAATCCCGGTTCAGACAATATTTTCATAGACCACCGCTGCTCCCTGCCCCACGCCTACACACATTGTAGCCAGTCCGAATTTTGAACCCCGCCTTTTCATTTCGTACAACAGTGTAGTGGAAATTCTAACGCCGCTTGCGCCTAATGGATGGCCAATTGCAATAGAGCCGCCATTTACATTTACTTTTTGCACATCCAGTCCAAGATCGTGTATGCATGCAATTGCCTGCGCTGCAAAAGCTTCATTCAATTCTATCAGGTCAAGATCATTTATAGTAAGGCCGGCTCTTTGTAAAGCTTTTTTTGTTGCAGGCACCGACCCGATTCCCATAACACCAGGGTCTACACCGGCCACTGCCATGCTTATTACTTTTGCCATGGGCCTTAATTTATATTTATCAACGGCTCCTTCACTTGCCAGTATCATGCCCGCTGATCCGTCATTTATCCCTGAAGAATTGCCTGCAGTAACACTTCCATCTTTTATAAAAGCAGGCTTAAGCAAAGCAAGTTTTTCCATGCTTGTTTGCCGCGGATGTTCATCTTTATCAAATATTAATTGCTCATCTTTATTGGGCGTTATTTCCAAGCCAACAATTTCATTTTTCCATTTTCCTTCATTCAAAGCAGCAACATATTTTTGCTGGCTTTCACATGCAAACTCGTCTTGTGCATGCCTTGGTATTCCCCATTGTCTGGCAACATTTTCGGCCGTTTCACCCATTGAATATGGATAATACATATCCGTTAATTTTTTATTCGGAAACCGCCATCCTATTGTACTGTCAAACACCTCCGCTTTCCTGCTAAAAGCGCCGTCAGGCTTACTCATAACGAACGGAGCCCTTGTCATACTCTCCACTCCGCATGCAATATAAATTTCACCTTCGTCACACATAATTGCACGGCTTGCATCCATAATTGCCTGCAGGCCGCTGGCACATAAACGGTTCACTGTATTGCCACTTACACCAACAGGCAGCCCGGCAAGTAATGCAGCCATTCTTGCCACGTTTCTGTTGTCTTCACCGGCCTGGTTTGCGTCGCCTGCAATCACATCTTCAATCGCATTTATATCAATTGTCAAATTTCTTTTTATTAATGCTTTTATCACATGCGCCAGCAAATCATCCGGCCGTACACTGCTTAATGCGCCGCCATATCTGCCAACAGCAGTTCTTATCGCATCTATTACATAAACTGGTTTCATGTTTTAAATATTTGTTTACGAGCTTCCAATCCTTTGGTCATCGCCTGTTGTGTCACTCCCTTGTACATCCGGTTCTTTATTCAGCTTTTTTAAAAGTATCGCAAAGAACGCTAAGAACCTTTGCGATACTTTGCGTTTTACTTTGTGCTCTTTGCGTTACTCTTTTTATCACAAAGAACGCAAAAATCCGCCTTTCATATTAACAACTTCTATTCAATTAACATTCAAATATCAAAATAGCAAATTGTACCTTTGCGACCATGAATCGGGATACAGGAAAAAACATCAGAACGCTTTCTCTTGACGAACTTCAAACCTATTTTGAAACACTTGGTGAAAAAAAATTCAGGGCAAAACAGGTTTGGGAATGGCTGTGGCAAAAGCATGCTCATACTTTTGAAGACATGACTAATATAAGTAAAGAATTAAGAACTACACTTTCTGATGCATTTATTTTACCTGCAGTTAGTGCCGCTGAAACCCAATACAGCAGTGATGGCACAGTAAAATCAAAATTTAAAACGTATGATGGTCATTATTGTGAAGGCGTTTTAATACCGGCCGAAAGCCGGCAGACAGCTTGTGTTTCCTCACAAATCGGCTGCAGCCTTAGCTGTAAATTTTGCGCCACAGGTTATATGGAAAGAAAAAGAAACCTGGACTTTGATGAAATATACGATGAAGTGGTTTTGCTTAATCAAATTGCAGAAAAAACGTATGGAAAAAAACTGAGCAACATTGTTTTTATGGGAATGGGCGAGCCTCTGCTTAATTATAAAAATGTATTAAAAGCCATTGAAAGAATTACAGCAAATGACGGCCTTTCAATGAGTGCAAAACGTATTACTGTTTCCACTGCGGGTGTTGCAAAAATGATTAAGCAATTAGGAGATGACAAGGTTCGGTTTAATTTGGCATTATCTCTTCATGCCGCAAATGATAAAAAGCGCAATGAAATAATGCCTATTAACGAAACCAATAATATCGCTGCACTTATAGAAGCATTGAATTACTTCTACGAAAAAACAAAGAACGATATAACCTTTGAATACATTTTATTTAAAGGCGTAAACGACACTTTCCAGGATGCTGACGATCTTATAAAAATTTATAAACAAGTGCCTTGTCACCTTGTTAATATCATTGAATATAATCCTATTGATGCAGCAAATTTTATTAAGCCAGACAGGGATACCACTCAAAAATTCATGGATTATTTAGCCAACCACAGAGTGAACGTAAGGCTCAGGATCAGCCGCGGTAAAGACATTGACGCTGCCTGCGGACAATTAGCCAATAAAAATTCAGCTTCCCTTTTGCAGAAAGAAACTATGTGATAACAAATTTACGAGATCTAAAAAACCAACAATCTTCGCACAAGTCTTCTCCATTCCTCCCCTTTGGGAGAGATAGAGAGGGCTACCTTGTAAAAACTTCCTTAACATTTCTTTATTTATTGCACTTAAACTTTTAGTGAAGTAATTAATCTATGCTATACAAAAATTTTAAAATGAAAAAAATATTATTAAGCTTCCTTATCATAACAGGAATAGCAATTTCATCTGATGCACAAATAAGAAGAAATTCTTCTGATAAATCAGAGAGCAAAACTGAAGAGAACAGTTCAATGCGTCATAAAAAAAGTGACAGAAAAAAAGCTCATCACGAAATGATGAAAAATTTGAATCTCGATAAAAATCAAAAGCAACAAATGAAGTCTTTGAACAAAGATTTTAAAAGCAGGATGGCAGATTTAAAAAACAGTAACATGAGCGCTGATGAGTTAAAGACAAAAAAGAAAGCGATTTTTTTAGAAAGAAAACAAAAAATGGAATCTCTATTAACACCTGAACAAAAAATAAAGATGCAGCAATTTCATAAAGAAATGCATGAGAACAGGAAAGTTAAAGAAAGTTAAGATCAAAAAGAAACCGATGAAAACTACATAACAGGTTTAGGTTTTGCAAAAAGCGAATCAAAAATGATTCGCTTTTT
>CAXSDW010000007.1:34356-48668 GCA_964236235.1 uncultured Chitinophagaceae bacterium | reverse complement strand
TTACAACGAAAACATAATGGCGAATTTGATGAGATAATATTTAGCCAGATAGCGCCGGATAACTGGATAAATTTTAATGGAACAATCCGCGGAACAATTTTAAGCAGTTATAAGAAACCAATTACAGTATCAGTTGAACCCGTTGTAAAATTATCAAATGATGAAATTGAAAATGTAAAATTGTATGCAGAAAAGAACAAATTGCATTCATTTAAAAATGTAATCTTATTTGAATGCTCGCCGGGAAGCCGCCAGTCTACGCTAAATATTGAGTTTGCTCTTGAGGTTTGTAATACAATAACTGCTACAAATAAAGATGCTTGTTTTATTTTATCTTCTCATAAAAAAAATGATTTTATACATCCGCAAATAATAGATGCCAGCGAATTATCTTACCGGGAAAATGCTGCGCTTACACATTATTGTACTTTGTTAATTGGCTGCAGCAGCGGTATTACGTGGCTTTCTACTTCTGATAGTGCTAAACGGTTACCTATGCTCCAATTGCTATCCGGAGCTCAGCCTACTTTTGCAGGTGTTAAATATGATTTTAAATTGAATGGATTAGATAACAGTAAGATTATCGAAATAGCGAAGTTTGATAAACCAAAAGTTGTAAATGCAATAAAGATTTTACTTACAGGAGATTTTGAAAAAGCAAAGAAATTATTCGACCAGGATTATAAGCCTTCCTATTTTAATTTTGAAGCAGTTGTTAGAATATTAGTAAATGAGCACAAAAGTTTACCGGCTATTTTAAGGTTTGCAAAAAATTACGTAAGCAAAAGCAAAGAAGCAAATAACCCGTTACGTTTAAATTACGGCACATTTTTTTTAAAATTGCTTGTAATGAAATTAAGAACAATGCAGCGCCTGAAAGTGCCGGCAGTTATGTGGTTATATAAAAAATTAAATAAAACAGAAATTGCTGTAAAGCATACTATGTGATAATTGCGATGTATGTTTTATGTGCATTTTTTCTTTGGAGTTATTTATCAATATGAATTATAGCTTACCAACCACTTCAGTTGCCTTATGTACTTTTAATGGTGAACAATATATACAACAGCAATTACAAAGCATTTCAGATCAAACAATTTTACCCGGCGAAATAATTATTTGTGATGATGGATCTGCAGATAAAACAATTGGTATTATTAATCAATTTAAAAAGAATGCAAAGATTGATGTAAAATTATTTATTAATGAAAGAAGACTTGGAAGCACTAATAATTTTGAAAAAGCGATTGGTTTATGTTCAGGAGAAATAATTTTTCTTTGCGACCAGGATGATATTTGGGCTAAAGATAAAATTGAAAAGCTTTGTTTATACTTTAAAGATAATCCTTCCAAATGCCTTGTATTTACAAATGCCTTTTTAATTGAAAATGGGCTTGTTACTAAAAATACTTTGTGGCAGGAGATTTTATTTAACCAACAGGATGATAAAAATTTATTTTCCTATCTCTTAGTAAACGGCAATGTTGCTACAGGCGCCACTCTTGCTGTAAAGAAAAGTTGTGTTGCTAGATTTTTACCTTTTACATCATCAAACTATTGGCTGCACGATGGGCAGCTCGTTCTGCAGGCTGCAGTTACAAACAGTGCAGGGTTTTTGCCTGATTGCCTCACTTATTATAGACGGCATCATAATCAGCTTGTAGGGATTTCCAAGTTTGTGCCTTCTCCTTTTTTTAAAAGAATTACCAGGATATTGTATCATTCAAAAAAGATAGAGCGGGAGCATTATTTTATTGAAGAAGAAAATATTATTGAATTAGTTAAGAAACATTCACATAAAAGTATTGCTGAAAATATTGATTGGATAAATAGTTCCGAGTTTTTTAGAAAGCAGTTAGAGAAAGCCTTTAAAAGTAATTTTATAGTAAAAGGATTTTTGCTTTCCAGGTTATTTGTGCTGGGTAAGTATAAGTATGTAAGCTCTTCAAAAAAAAGACATTTAAGTTTATTTATTAAAGATTTTATTGGCAAGTAACATCATGATGGCTCTCTTCTATAGATATAATTTCTTTGATGCTTAGCATAATAATTTGCCATAGAAACATTGAGTTGCTTAACCAGGTAAAGCAAAACATTGCGGCAACATGTGGTGTGCCTTATGAGTTAATTATAATTGATAATACGAAGAATGAATACTCTATTTTTTCTGCTTATAATGAAGGTGTGAAAAGAGCTAAATATCAATTACTTTGCTTTACACATGAAGATATTCATCATCACTTAAATAATTGGGGAGTGAATGTTGTAAAACATTTTGATGATGGAAACATAGGAATGATAGGTGTTTCAGGCGGCACTATACAATCTCATATTCCTTCATCATGGTGGTATAATCATTATATCGCAGCCGCTGCTGTAAATGTGATTATGGCTCATACAAAAGAAAAAAAGAAGTTTCTTCATTATAATAATCCCGGAAATAATACAACGAAAGCAAAGGTTGTTGTTATTGATGGCTTATGGTTTTGTATGCGAAGATCTTTGTTTACTAAAATAAGATTTGATGATAAAACTTTTGATGGCTTTCATGTGTATGATGTAGATATTAGCCTTCAGGCAAACCAATATTCCGGAAATTATGTTGTATTTAATATTTTAATAGAACATATCTGGGCCGGAACAATTAATAAAAAATATTATTATGACCTGATAAAACTTTCAAAAAAATGGCAAAGCTATTTGCCGGTAAGCAGTGGTGATGTTTCAATATCCAAATTAAAATTTTACTACTGGTACACGCTAAGAAATTTTATCCTTCATATTGAAGGAAGTGGATTTGAGAAACATGAAATTAATTTTTTACTAAAAGAATATCTGCCTGCTTTACAATCGCAATATCCTTCAGCATGGTTTCAGCTTTATTTTAATCTCTCAAAAGTGTTTGGCTTTAAGAAAATGAATTCTCTTTTTTTTAGATTAGAAAAACTAGCAGGTTATTCAAAGTTGCCCGGCTATGTAAAAATTCCAATAGAAAATGTATTAAACCTTCAGCACATCAAAGACAATTAGAATGAGAAAAAAAGTATTGCATGTAATTGATTCTATTGTATATGCAGGTGCACAGGTGCTGGTGGCAAACTCACTTTCAAAAGGAGGTTTACAGGAAGAGGCAGATAATACACTCATATATTTTATGGGTTCATCTTCTTTACAGGATCGTATTGATCCCGGTGTTGAAGTAATTTGTTTAAATTATAAAGGCATTTTTGATCTGTACAGATGTGTTGCTGAAATAAGAAAAGTAATTGTGCATAAAGAGATTGACATTGTACACAGCCACCTCACTCCGGCCGGTGTATATACATATTTTGCCTGCCCAAAAAACATTCCCCATGTACATACAATGCATAGCACATACTCAATGCAGTACACAATTAGGTTTTCACTTAGACTGATGGAAAAATATCTATTGTTTAGAAGTAAAAACTGCAGCCTCATTTTTTTAACAGAGTATACAAGGCAGGATTTTCTTAAAGCTGTGCGCTTTAAAGGAAGAACGTATGTATTGAATAATTTTATTGCTGATGAATATTTTGTTGATAAGCTTCAATCTTCTTCCACAGATGACAAGCAGTTGAAAGTGGTAGCTGTAGGCACTTTAAGGGAAGAAAAGAATTATGAATACCTTTTAAAAATATTTTCTTATTTAAAAGAGTATAATATTAGTCTTGATGTATATGGCAACGGTGATATTGAAAAGTTTGAAAAGATTGTAAAAGAAAACCAACTTAAAGTGAGGTTCCTTGGGTTGCATAGCGAAGTGTATAAAATACTTTATAATTACGATCTGTTTATTTTAGCCTCAAAGTTTGAAGGCTTTGGTCTTGCCATTTTTGAAGCTATGGCTTCGGGTGTACCTGTTATGATTTCAAATTTAGATTCATTAAAAAATATAGTTGGAGATAACGCTATTTATTTCGATTTAGATGATGAAGGCAAACCGGCTAAAATATTAATTTCTATTCTGAATAAAGAAATAGATATAAAGAAGATGGCCGAAAAAGCTAAAATTCACGCTGAGAAAACAGTGCGAAGAAGTATATATATCAGCAAACTGGTTGCTATTTACAACGAGCTATAATATTGCCGGTTCATCTTAGCGCATTTAGGCCGCTACGGTTTAAATAATCAAACGCCTGGTTTCATTAAAAATATTAAAACGATAAAAAACCATGCCCGCAAGTGGTGATTTATTGTTTGAGTAATATTGCTTTATTTTGCGGCCATAAAAAACGCTTACAAAATTTTGTTATGACCTTTGATGAGTCGATTTGGATAAGAGACCGTTTACAGGAATTAGCTGCACAGAACAAAGGTTTCCCACTCTTGAATGTAGGAAGTTCTACTAAACATCACCGGCAGGTAGAACAACCTCATATTGACAAAAATATTTGGCAACCTTTAGAAAAGATTGGCAAGGAAGTTCATCATCTTGATATGAAGCAGGCCGAAGGTGTAGATATTGTTGGAGACCTTACAGATAAATCGTTTCAGGAAAAACTCAAGCAAACAAAATACAATGGTATTCTAAGTTCTAACCTGCTTGAACATGTGGTAAATCCAGGCGAAATTGCTGAATGCATGACGGAAATAGTAATTGATGGTGGCTATATTATTTGCACTGTGCCTCATCTTCTTCAATTTCATAAAGATCCTATTGATACTTACTTTCGCCCAAATGTAGAGGAATTAAAATCTCTTTTTCCCAATACAGAAATGGTGAGAGGAGAAATACTTACGATAGATTTTTCACTTGCACGTTTATTTTGGAAAAGACCAAAACAAATCTTTTTTACATTAATAAGGATGGCTTTGCCTTTTTATAAATTCAATGAGTGGAAACATATCGCATCATATATTCCTAATTTATTTAAGAACTACAAAGTGACTTGTATCGTGTTAAAGAAGTTAGGAAATAATAAGAATAATGGGCAATAAACAGGAAGTTTATTTCTTTCTGATAAAAATAAACTACTGCTTTTTTTGTAGCATTATATTATAACAGGTTAATGTAAAACGGTAAGCGGGCATGAAAATTTTACACATATTGTATTCAGGATTAGGCGGGCATGGAAACGTTTTTTTTTCCTTAGTTGATGCTGATAAAAATAAAGAGTTTGAATATGAAGCTATTTTTTTTGGAATAGAAAATGCAAGACAGGAATATATCGAAAAAGCGCAAAGCCGGGGAATACCATGGCACGCTGTTAAGAAAAAGCCGGGTGTAGATTTAGTTTCTTATAAAAAGATAATTGGTATTATTAAGCGATCAAATGCGGCAATAATTTTTTTACATGCCGGCGCTTATATTATTCCCGCAAAAATTGCAACTCTTTTCACCGGTAAAAAAATAATTGTAAGAGAAACTGAACCCAACCATTTAAAAACGAAATTTGATTGGCTTGGTCTTAAGTTATCTCTTATTGCTGCATATAAAGTTGTTTTTTTAAGTGTTGAATATAGTGATGAAATAAAAAAGAGATTTAGTTCCCTGGTCAATTTTTCCAGGAGGACAACGGTTATCCCAAATGGTATAGATCTTAGTGTTTACAAACCTTTAAAAAAAGATATTTCAGAAAATATTAATATTGGGATGCAAAGCAGGTTGTCGCCTTCAAAAGATCATATTACTTTACTTAAAAGTTTTTCCATATTAATTTCAAAAAATAATTTATACAAACCTGTAAGGCTTTTTATTGCAGGAGATGGCGTTTGTAAAAATCAATTGCAGTTGCTGGCAAATGAACTTAATATTGCCTCTTATATAAGTTTTACAGGCATGCTTGAAGAATCGCTTTTACCTGCGTTTATTAATTCACTTGATATTTATGTGCATGCAACTTTAGGCGAAACTATGAGCACTGCAATTATGCAGGTTATGGCATGTCGGTTGCCTGTAATTGCATCAAACGTGAATGGCGTAAATAATATGGTGACTAACAATGAAAATGGATTATTAGTTCCTGCGAAAGATGAGGTTAGGTTAGCAGAAGCTATAGAATATTTATTAAAAAACCCGGCTGAGGCAAGCAGATTAGCTGATGCAGCCTATAATACAGCTATAAATAAATTTAGTAATCAAATGATGTTTAACAAGTATAAAGCAATTTTTAATAACTAAAATTGAAACAACGTTTAACAGCTTTTTTTTAATCTCAGTCTTGAATAAGAGAAATTATGACCACAATATTAGTAACCGGGTGTGCAGGATTTATCGGAAGTCATCTTTGTGAGCTATTGCTTTTTAAAGGATATAAAGTAACAGGCGTTGATAATTTTGATCCATTTTATGATAAAGAAATAAAGCTTAATAATTTAAAAGGCTTTATCAATCATCCTTCGTTTTCTTTTTTAGAATATGATATTACAAGGGATCTTGATAAAATTAATGCAGACATAGATGTGGTCATTCATTTGGCTGCCAAGGCCGGCATAGTTCCTTCATTAAAAGATCCATTTGGATATATCAATACTAATATTATTGGTACTCAAAAAGTTTTAGAATTCATGAAGTTAAGAAATATCAAAAAATTGATCTTTGCTTCGTCTTCTTCAATATATGGTAATAATAAAAAGATACCTTTTAGTGAAACTGATATTGTTGATTTTCCAATTTCTAATTATGCTTTCACAAAAAAATCAGCAGAGCTATTAAACTATTCTTATCATCACTTGTATGATATTAATGTTATAAACCTGCGTTTTTTTACAGTATTTGGTCCCAGGCAACGACCTGATCTTGCTATACATAAGTTTGTAAATAATATAGTAAACGATAAACCCATCACATTGTTTGGCGATGGTAGTACAGCGAGAGATTACACATTTATTGAGGATACAGTTAACGGTATATATAGTGCACTTAATTATTGCATGAAAAACAGTAAAGTTTATTTAACGGTTAATTTAGGCAACCATACGCCGGTTAAATTGATTGACCTTGTTAAAGCAATCTATAACATACTTGATAAAAAACCTCAAATATATTTTGCAAATATGCGCCCCGGCGATGTTGATATTACTTTTGCTGATATATCATTAGCACAACAATTATTCAATTATCATCCTCATACCAATATAGAAGATGGACTGATTAAATTTATTAATTGGTATAAAGCCGAGAATCTTATTTTGAGTTGATACAATTATTTACTGTATTAATTTTTAAAAGCTGCGAATATTAATAATAAAAAAGTAAAACAGTACAGTTTTATAATAGCTGACGATAGATGAAAAAACGAGTACTTATAGATGCAACTCCGCTTGCTAACTATGCAGATGGTTTATCACCTTACCTCATTAACCTTGTGAAACACTTGCCTGAAGAGAGTTTCAATGATATTGAATATACTATACTTATTAATCCAATTGTAATTCCTGAAGATTATATTCGATTAGAGCAAGTAGGAAAAATTAAGATAATAAAAAAAAGAATTGCACGTATTGGCCCTAAAAGAGATTGGGATATGTTTTGGTTTCTGAGAAAGCACGAAGGCAATTTTGATCTTATTCACATCACCTCTAATAATTATCCATTCGCATTAAAAAAAGGCATTTGCACTATCCATGATGTTACTTTTAAAACCGGACTTTTTGATAGTCCGAAATATACATTCAACCTTGCCGTTACTTATATGGATTGGGTTATACGAAATTGCTTAAAGAAATCTAAAGCTATAATAACTGTCTCTACTTCTACAAAAGATGAATTGATTAAATGGTTTAAGCCTGGTGAAATTATAAGTAATAAGATACAAGTGATAAACCAGGGCTGGGAGCATTTACAAACTTACAGAACAAATGATAACGCATCATGTGACACACCGCCGCAGCAACATGATTATCTTTTTTATCTTGGAACATTACGCATTCATAAAAATATATCAAACCTGTTACTGGCTTTTAAGCTCGCTATTAAAGAAATTTCACCACTAAAAAAACTTGCAATAAGCGGGTTCAATTATCATATGCGTAAAGAAGATATTGCCACAATAAAGGCAATCAATGAAGCCGAAGAAAGGGTTTTTTTTACGGGCTATCTTTCTAATGCATGTGTGGAAGAATATTTTAAAAATGCCGATGCGTATATCTTGCCTTCTTTATCGGAAGGTTTTGGGCTTCCTATCCTGGAGGCTTTTTATTTTGATACACCTGTGCTTTGTTCCAACACTACATCTTTGCCTGAAGTGGCGGGAAATGCTGCAATATATTTTAACCCATACGACCCCAATGATATTGCAAAGGCGATTGTACAATTTTATAACGATTCTTCTTTGGCTGCCGGGATGAAGCAAAAAGGAAAAGAGCAATTACAAAAATTTTCCTGGAAGAAAACCGCTTCAAAAACGGTTGATTTATATAAAAAAGTGCTTGATATCAGTTAAGTTTTTTTGCCAATCGGGCTTCTTTATTTTTCCCATAAATGGAGATAAGCAGGAAGAAATAAAAAGGCAGGAACATTATTTTATACCTTACTAACGTACCAAAGTTAAATGTGGTAAAACCAATAACCAGGGAAAACAAAAGTGAAAAAATAAAGCAAAACAGGAGGCTTGGATTTGCAAAGACGTAAATAAAAAATCCGATAAATTTTGTTTTCCAGAAAATATATAAAGTTGCTAATAACGTAATTAACGCTTCAAGTGATGCAAAAAATATAATAATTTTTTTTGCTTCCCAAATAAAAGGCCTGAAAAGTCCGGATACAATTACTTCAGGGATGTGCAGCAAAATACTTTTAAGAGATGGATCAATATCAGAGATCATAAAACCTGCCTTGCTCGATTCATCAGCTCCCTGAACAGCCTCATATGAATTTTTAAACACTTCTATTTGTCCGTACGAAACATTAACTGCATCCTGTACAAGAGATGAAACATCTATTACAGTAAATGCCAGAACAACAAAAAAAATACATAGACAGATAACACCTATCCTGAAGAAAAAATTTTTTATGCCGGTGATCAATTTATAAAATAAAATAAACGATACTGAGGCAAAAAAGATAATTGTTATATAGCTTTTTACCACTGTAATAATATAGAAGAACAATAACACGTACAGTATATCTTTAATGGAATATTTTTTAAGTATAAAGATTTTATATAAGTGATAAATTGATATGCCGAGAGCGCCGATGCAGATAGATTCTTTCATTAAGCCACTGCCCCAAAACCAAAGTGATGGTGTATAAAGTACGGCGAACGCCAGCAGCCTGGTGTTTTTTCTTTTATTAATTTCATTTAACACATAAAATAACTTCCATATACCTATAAAAGAAAAACAGCCAAACACTAATGAAATAATAAGATACTTGTTGAAAGTAAAAAATGAAACAAGTGCCGATATTTTCATTATGAATACATTAGAATCATTAGGCATAGACATGGGAATCACATCGCCCAAACCCATAGCTGTGGCTGCATCCACTATTTCATTACCTGAATAAAAAAAGTACTTTAATGAAGTAATATTGATTTTTATCATGTTTATTATCACGTCGCTGCCAAGATAATATCCAAATGAATCGCCATAGCCATAATAGTATTGAATTAAAAGAGAAAGCAGTATGGCGCCTGTCATTCGCAGAAGAAAAGCAGTTATAAAATATTTTTTAAGACCGCTTGCCTTGTATTTTGCAGATTTTTTTTTAATGATAAAAAGGAATAATATCAGATAAAATGGCAATAGTAAATAGTCATATGGAGTTATAAGTTGATGCATCTTACCGTAAGGCTAAAGATAGTACTGATTTGATAATGTAATAAGCAATCAGGCAGAATTGGATTTAAAACTCATATTTTATAAGGCTTGCATCGGCTAACATAGACGGGATTTTGTAAACATAGCAATCGATTTGCAACAACAATAATCATGTGCCATACTAAAACATATTGGAAGAGTATAAAATGAAATCGGTTAATAGTTTATATTTTTTTTCCCACCGCATGATAGTAAGGCACACCATTGCTTATCACTATATCATTTAACCCTGAATCTGTCATCATTTGCCTTACTTCTTTTTCAGAAAATCTTTGTTCGAGCCTGGTGCCAAATCTGTCTAATGCATCATTACGAATTACAAAAAAAGGCATGTTATTATATGCATACAGCGGCATTTTTTTAGCTATGTTTTTAAAACCCAGGAAAATTAAAAAACGAACCCACAAAACAAACGGCATGTAAAGTATAACTGCTAATATATCACAGGTTAATTTTTTTAGAATACCAGGTAATTTGCTTACCCCGGTTCTCAGTACATTGGTGAGGCTGAATAAAAATTTAAAAAGCTTTCCGCTTTTATCAAGATTATAATAAAGATAAACGTAAAAGTATCCGCCTTTTTTTACTTTTTTAATGCAATCCTGCATCGCTTTTAATGTATTGGGAATGTGATGTAATACGCCTATGCTCATCGCAAAATCAAATGTTTCATCCGGGAAAGGCAGTGTTTCCACTGAAGCCCTGCTAAGCCTGACATTTTCTACGTTGGTTAAGAGTTTATCTGCCGCAAATATCGCATTGCTTGGATCCACAGCTTCAATAAATCCTGCTTTTGTTGACAGGTATTTTGTAAACCTGCCCGTGCCGCATCCAATATCTAAAGCATAAGTATTTTTGTTAACCATTTTATCATTGATGATATCAAAATATTCAGCAGCAATGCTATCAATGGTTTTATCTGAAAAATCATTAAACTTAAGCCACTCTTCACCAAACTCATTTACTACACGCTTATCAATATTTACACCTTCAATATTAAAAATGCCAATTTCCCTCGTCTGTGTTTTTATCAGTTCAACCGGCAATTGTGTATAATCTGCTTTCATCTGTATTTGTTGTAAATAATATTTACAAAGCCGCAAAAGTAGCTTATTAATTTTTTGAATTTTAGTAACAAAATAGATTACTCAACAGGTTCATAAGTTGCAAAGTTTAATCTCTTTTAAATTTATACAGTGTTAAAATGGTAATGGAAATATCGTCTTTCAATAATATAAAGTTATTTTGCCAAAAGTGAAATTATAACGACATGTGCGGATTAGCGGGAGCAATAAATTTTAAACTTGATAATACAATTGTAGATGAAAAAATGCATCATCGTGGCCCTGATGAACAGGCAGGTTACAATTTCGGCAATGTAAGTTTTTACCACTTAAGATTATCAATAGTAGATATTGCTTGTGGCAAACAGCCGATGCACCTTCATGAAAGATATACCATCATTTTTAACGGCGAAATTTATAATCACCAGGAGATAAGGCAAAGGTTTAATATCTCCGGCAACACTTCCTCAGATACCGAAACATTACTTTTATTATATGAACAATTTGGGTCAGATTTTTTGCAATACCTCGATGGCATGTTCGTATTTGTTATCCATGATAAAATAAAAAATTCACTTTTCATTGCCAGGGATCGTGCAGGAAAAAAGCCTTTGTATTATTATAGAGATGAAAAAAAGTTTGTGTTTGCAAGTGAGCTTAATTGCCTGAAAGGCCTGCTGCCATTGCAAATGGAAGAGAATAATATGTATCATTATTTTCGCCTCGGCTCATTTTATAAAAATCTTACTCCTTATAAAAATGTATCTGAATTATATGCGGGTTCTTTCCTGTTTATTAATTGCCAAACACTTAAAATTGATTTAGTAAAATGGTGGAGCATTAATGATTTTTATAAAGAACAAAGCAAAGATTCTATTGAAGAAAGCGTGAAAAAAATTGATGATTATTTGCATACTGCAGTTGAAAGGCGAATAGAATCTTCTGATCTTGAAGTTGGTTGCTTTTTAAGCGGCGGCATTGACAGTGGGCTTGTTACTGCTATCGCCAGTGAATACAATAATAATTTAAAAACATTCACCGTATCATTTGACGGCGAATATGATGAAGCGCCGCTGGCAAAATTGGTTGCTTCCAAATATCAAACTCATCATACTGAAATTAAAATCAGCTTAGATAATTTAATAAATGATGTTGAAAAAATTATTGCTAATTACGGTGAGCCGTTTTTTGATAGTTCCGCGATACCCAGCTATTATGTAAGCCAGGCAGCAAGAAAATACCTAACTGTTACTTTAAACGGCGATGGAGCTGACGAGCTTTTTGCAGGTTATAGACGTTATGTTCCTTTTGCCAGATACGATTTTTTTAAAAAGAATGCTTTAGTAAAAAACAGTGCTTCGTTTTTAAAAAAGGTTTTACCTCAATCTCATAATAAGAAGTCAAAATATAATTACCTGTACAGGTTGGCTTCACTTGCTTCCATGTCAAGTTTACAAATTTATTTATCAGCAGGCGTTGACATTTTCGAAGATTACGAACAATATATTTTGCAGCCCTCTTTTGATTATTTGCAGCCCATGAAAAACGACTTTAATGTGATTGCTGAAAGTGATTTGTCAGGTTTAAAAAAAATTATGAACCTTGATTTTAATACCAACCTGTTCACAGATCTTTTAGTAAAGATGGATATTGCAACTATGGCACATTCACTTGAAGGAAGAAGCCCTTTTTTAGCAAAAGAACTGCTCGAGTATGCGCCAACTATCAATGATAATTATAAGATCAGAGGAACTACAACTAAATTTTTATTAAGACAACTTGCTAAAAAATACCTTCCGCAGCAACTGATAAACCAGCCGAAACGCGGCTTTGAGATTCCTTTAAAAAAATGGATAAATTTTAATTTAAGAGACATTATTCATGATTATACGGGATCTGCAAATGCATACAGCAACAATTTTATTGATAAAAATTTTATAGCAAAGCTTTTGTCAAATAAAATAAATATACCAGAAGAAAAAAGAGCAAAAATACTTTGGACATTATTTTGCATGGAAGTTTGGTATAAAAAAATTTACCTTGAATGACGATTTTACTATAACTCTATTCAATTCTTACAATAAATTTAAACTCCTTTAATTGCCCAGAGTTTTACGTATTCTTAATAGACTTATTATTGGCGGCCCTGTGCTTAACGCTGTTTATTTAACCCATTACATGTCTCCGGAATTTGAAACAATGCTGGTAGTTGGAAAAAAAGAAGATGATGAAGAAAGTGCAAAGTTTTTGACAGACGAGTTTGGCATTAAAGTACATTATTTGCCGGAAATGAGACGAGCGGTTAATTACATCTGGGATTATAAAGCTTATAAAAGATTAAAACAAATAATTAAAGAATATAAACCGGATGTAGTACATACACATGCTGCCAAGCCCGGCGCTCTTGGCAGGTTAGCGGCTTATAAAATGAAGGTTCCTGTAATAGTACATACTTATCACGGGCATGTATTTCATTCTTATTTTAATAAATTTAAAACCCGGTTTTATTTAGTTATAGAACGATTTTTGGCCAAAAAAACTAATGCAATTATTGCAATAAGTCCTGTTCAAAAAGCAGAGCTTGTGAATGAATTTAAAATTGCGCCGGAACAGAAGTTTCACATCATTCCTTTAGGTCTTGATCTTGATAAATTTTATAAAGATTATGAATATAAAAGAAAAAAATTCCGTGATGAATTCAAGCTTGCCGATAATGTTATAACTATCGGCATAATAGGCAGACTGGTTCCTATAAAGAATCACAACCTTTTTTTAGAAGCGATATCATATGTATTTAAAAACTCATCAAAGCCGGTACGGGCCTTTATTGTAGGCGATGGAGAAATAAGAACCAGTCTTGAAAAAAAAGCAACTTCACTAAATATAACTTACAATACTTCAACAGATAGTAATAGTATTTATACATCTCCGCTTGTTTTTACATCGTGGCGAAATGACGTGGATGTAATTACTGCAGGCCTTGATATTGTTACGCTCACATCTTTTAATGAAGGAACACCGGTTAGTTTAATTGAAGCCCAGGCTGCACAAAAACCAATTGTGTCAACAAGAGTTGGCGGCATTCAGGATGTAGTGCAGGAAGGGATAACTGCGTTGCTTTCTGATAGTACAGATAAGGATACTTTTTTTAAAAATCTCCTTCAATTGGTGGAAGATGATGAACTGCGGAAAAGCCTTGGCAAAAACGGGCAATCAGGTGTGCTTGAAAAGTATAGTTATAGAAGGCTTGTCACCGATATGTCTGCGTTGTATCATCAATTATTAGCAAGCAATTAAGATTTTGAATGTATGTCTTTAAACAATTTGTTTGTAAAAGTTGTAATGTTTTAAATTCCTTATGCCGTTCACTATAAAGGATATTTCAAATTTAACCGGTATAAAACCGCATACTATCCGCATTTGGGAGCAACGCTATAATTTTTTAAAGCCTCACCGAACAGATAC
>CAXSDW010000007.1:12367-34256 GCA_964236235.1 uncultured Chitinophagaceae bacterium | reverse complement strand
ATAATTTCATTTGGAATTGAAAAGGCAATTCTTCAGATTATTTTTCCTTTCCTGGAAAAGATTGGTATTTTATGGCTCACTAATAATATCAATCCTGCACAGGAACATTTGGTGAGTAATATAATTCGCCAAAAAATTCTTGTTGGCATAGAAACCGCAAAAGTTAACATAACGTCGAATAAGCTGGTTTGCCTTTTTTTACCGGAAGGAGAGTATCATGAACTTGCGCTTTTGTTTGTAGCTTTTTTGATGAAGAAAAAAGGGCTGGCGGTAATTTATCTTGGCGCAAGCATTCCAATGACAGATATTGATTTTATTGTTCAGTTTAAAAAACCTGACTATCTGTATACGCACATTACTACTGCAGGGCTAAATTTTAATTTTGATAAGTTCATTTCAAACATCTCTAAAAAGTTTACTGATCTTGAAATAATTGTTTCAGGGAAACTAACTAAGAATTACCTGCGTAAAATCCCTTATAACATAAAGTTTAAGAAATCACTTAGTGAAGTGCAGGAATTTGTTACAGCTTTATAGTTGGATTTTGTTTATATTTTTGATCCAAACTTTTAAACAAAAAGTTGCGTGTGAAAATATTCTTGTTTAACTTTGAGCATCGTTAAGTTAAACATCAAATTATGTCAACAATTGAATTTGACCAGCTGCTTTTGGGAAATACGGACTTTTTAAAACCATTTGCATTTAAGCTTACCAGTGATAATGAAGCCGCTAAAGATTTGCTGCAGGAAACATTATACCGTGCCCTTGCCAACAAAGAGAAATACAATTTTGGCACTAATATTAAAGCATGGCTTTACACCATCATGCGTAATATTTTTATTAATGATTACAGAAAAAAAGCCAAACAAAATGTAGTGCCGGATAATTCGGAAAATGATTTTCTTTTAAATTACAACCAACTCACCATTACAAATACTGCGGAAAGTGTATTAAAAGTGAAAGAGATTCAGGCCTCAGTTTACAGGCTTCCCGGTATTTTTAAAAATCCATTTTTGTTATATTTTGATGGATATAAATACCATGAAATTGCAGAAATGCTTGATGAGCCTTTAGGTACAATTAAAAGCAGGATTCACTTTGCAAGAAAGTTATTAAAAGAAGAAGTTAACAGGTATAATTAATTTATTGTTGCATAATTAAGAGTTATACTTTTTTACAAAATATTTACTAAATATTTGTTTAAGTATCTTCTCCGGTTGTTTAATATTTGAGAAAAGTAATAATTATAGGAAGTGGATTTGCCGGCTTATCAGCTGCTTCATTTATGGCCAAAGCCGGGTGGGACGTAACTGTTATAGAAAAACATTCTACACCGGGCGGCAGGGCAAGGCAATTAAAGTCATCAGGTTTCACATTTGATATGGGACCAAGCTGGTACTGGATGCCGGAAGTTTTTGAAAATTATTTTGCATCTTTTGGTAAAAAGGTAACTGATTATTATTCTTTAAAAAGGTTAGATCCATCTTATCGCATTTACTGGCAAAATGAAGCGATGGATGTGCCGGCAAATTATCATGAGCTACAAAAGGTATTTGAAAAAATTGAACCAGGTTCCGCAAAACAATTAGATAAATTTTTAAACGAAGCAGAATACAAATACCAGGTTGGCATAAATAAATTAGTCTTTAAACCAGGGCAATCTTTCAATGAATTTTTAGATTGGAAGCTCATTAAAGGATTTTTTAAATTAGACGTAATTACTTCTGTTGAAAAACATGTAAATAAGCATTTTAAAAATAAAAAGCTCAGGCAGCTATTAGAGTTCCCTGTTTTGTTTTTAGGCGCTTTACCACGTGATACTCCGGCCTTGTATAGCCTTATGAATTATGCTGATATTAAATTAGGGACATGGTATCCTGAAGGTGGATTTTATAGGGTAGTTGAGGGAATGTATACACTTGCAAAAGAATTAGGCGTAAAATTTTTGTTTGATCAAACAATTAATAAAATTAATTGTAAAAGTAATATAGCAATTAGTGTAACATCAGTTGCTGCAAAAAATAATAATGAATTAAATGAATATAATGCAGATGTGATTATAGCAAATGCAGATTATCATTTTGTTGAAAAAGAGTTACTGCCTCAGCAGCTAAGAAGTTATTCAGAAAAGTATTGGAACAAACGTGTAATGGCTCCTGGTTGCTTATTATATTATGTTGGTCTTAATAAAAAATTAAATGGCATATCACATCATTCATTATTTTTTGATGTAGATTTTAATAAACATGGCGAAGAGATTTACACTAAACCAGTATGGCCGGATGAGCCTTTGTTTTATGTAAGTGCAACTTCCGTTACAGATAGTAGTGTTGCTCCTAAAGGTTGTGAAAACTTATTTTTTTTAATTCCTGTTGCTGCGGGTTTGCAAGGCGATGATGAAAAATTGAGAGAGAAATATTTTGATATAATAGCAGATCGGTTTGAAAAACATATCGGCCAGTCAATAAGAGATTCTATAATATTTAAGCAAACCTTTGGCCCGGATGATTTTGTAAATGAATACAATGCCTTTAAAGGAAATGCTTATGGATTGGCAAATACATTGTTGCAAACAGCAGTTTTTAAACCAGCCTGCAGAAGCCAAAAAGTTAAAAATTTATTTTATACAGGGCAGCTAACTGTGCCAGGGCCGGGTGTTCCGCCAAGCCTTGTAAGCGGCCAAGTGGTGGCGAAGCAGGTTGTAAAATATTATGGCGGCTCTTAAAAAATTATTAGTCAATGGTCAATAGTAATAGTCAATAGTCATTGGTAATAGAAAAAACAAAATCTAATAAAACGTCACATGACTAATGACCTACTGACCAATGACCAATGACCAATAACCAATTTGACCAAGTGTTAATTAATAAATCAGTAAATATATGATGCAGTTATTTCATGAAGTTAGTGAGCAATGCAGTAAGCTTACGACTCAGAAATACAGTACTTCTTTCAGCAGTGCTATTCAGTTTTTACATAAAGATCTGCAAACACCTGTTTATAATATTTATGGATTTGTTCGCTTCTCTGATGAGATTGTAGATACATTTCATCAATATAATAAAACCGAATTGCTGAATGAATTTAAGAAAGAAACCTACAATGCAATAGAAAGAAAAATCAGCCTCAATCCTATTCTTCACAGCTTTCAGCAAACAGTTAATGAATACAATATTGATAAGAACCTAATAGAATCTTTTTTTAGCAGCATGCAGGCTGATCTTGATAAATCCAAATATGACAAACATTCCTATGAGGAATATATTTATGGAAGTGCAGAAGTTGTGGGGCTGATGTGCCTGTATGTTTTTTGTGAAAAAGAAAAAGAGCACTTTGAGAAATTAAAACCATTTGCACAGTCTCTTGGCGCTGCGTTTCAAAAAGTAAATTTTTTGAGAGATGTAAAAGATGATTATTTGAATCTTGAAAGAACCTATTTTCCCCAGGTTGATTTTGATAATTTTACTTCACAAATGAAATCTCAAATAGAAGAAGAAATAAGCCTGGATTTTGCCAATGCTTATAAAGGCATTTTACAATTGCCTTTAAAGGCACGGTTTGGTGTTTATTTAGCATATAAATATTATCTCTCGTTATTTAAAAAAATAAAGAAAACAAAGCCGGCATTTATATTACATCAACGGATAAGAATACCTAATTATTCCAAAGCATTAATTGTAATGCGGGCAGGCGTAAAAAACCGGCTTAACTTAATATAATTTACTTTTGTAAAATAAAATTTAGCAGTGACAGAAGTTATTTTAGTGAATGAAGCGGATGAGCCAACAGGCACCATGGAAAAGATGGAAGTGCATCAAAAAGGCTTACTGCACAGGGCTTTCAGCGTTTTTATTTTTAACAGTAAGGGAGAAATGCTGTTGCAGCAAAGAGCAACAGACAAATATCATAATGGTGAATTATGGACAAATGCATGCTGCAGTCATCCGGCGCCGGGTGAGTCTGTTAATGCAGCTGCTAACAGGAGATTAAAAGAAGAAATGGGCTTTACAACTTCCTTAAAAAAGGCGTTCGAATTTACTTATAAAGCATCCTTTGATAATGGCTTGATCGAATATGAATTTGATCATGTTTTTGTAGGACAATATGATGGGTATATACAAGTAAACAAATCAGAGGTTAAAGATTATTGTTTTAAAACAATTGATGAACTTGAGGCTTCGTTGCAAAGTCATCCGCAAAAATTTACTGCCTGGTTTAAAATTGCTTTCCCAAAAATAGAAGCTTACAGAACAGTAATACATAATTAATTTAGCTATGCATATTCTTTTATTTGTTATAATAATGCTTTCAACTTTCTTTTTAATGGAAGGAGTAACATGGCTTACACATAAATATGTTATGCATGGTTTTTTATGGTATCTGCATGAAGATCATCACAAAGAAAGTCATGGAGTTTTTGAAAAGAATGATGCTTTCTTTCTTATTTTTTCAATACCAAGTATTCTCTGCATAGCCTTTGGAGTAATGCAAAATATATATTGGCTTGCTGCAATTGGCTTCGGCATTATGATGTATGGCCTTGCTTATTTTATTGTGCATGATGTGATCATTCATCAGCGTATAAAACTCTTTACACGCAGCAGTAATGCGTATGTAAAGGCAATAAGATGGGCACATAAAATGCATCATAAGCATCTTGATAAACATGAAGGCGAAAGTTTCGGGATGTTAATGGTAGCAAAAAAATATTGGGATAAAGTTCGGGCAGATAAAAAAAGAAATTCAAATAAAAATTTTGTTTCCAGTCCCGAAAGCTTTCGGGATGCTGCTATGTAGCTTCGTTGCGTTGCACACTTGTACTGCATATCTTTACTCAGCATTAAAAAACCTCGCTGAGCAGTGTCTCTAAATTCATCAATGAAATATGATTTTATTTTTCTTGGTGCAGGTTGTGCGACCTTAAGCATTGTAATGCGAATGATCAATTCTGAAACGTTTGCAGATAAAAAGTTTTTACTCATTGATAAAGAGCCCAAAAATAAAAATGACAGAACCTGGTGCTTTTGGGAACAACAAAATGGATATTTTGAAAGTATAGTTTACAAAAAATGGAATAATCTTTTATTCAGGTCTGATCAGTTATCGCTTCCCCTCAACATTAAGCCTTATCAATACAAAATGATACGGGGCATTGATTTTTATAATCATTGCTTTTCAAAAATTGATCTTCAACCTAACATAGAAATTAAATATGGAGAAATAACATTTGCAGAAAATAATGTGATAAAATGTAATGATGAATTACTAAGAACAGACAACGCAATAGTTTTCAATTCTATTTATTTACCTAAGGGAAAAAATAAAAATAAATTTTACCTTCTTCAGCATTTTAAAGGATGGATAATTGAAACACTAACTGATCAATTCAATGCTGATGAAGGCACGCTTATGGATTTTAGTGTACCGCAGAATTTTGGGACAGCTTTCATTTATGTATTGCCTTTATCATCAAAAAACGCACTAATTGAATATACTTTATTTACAGAAAGTTTACTGAAAAAAGAAGAATATGATCTTCAGCTTAAAAATTATATTGAACAGCATCTTAAGATAAGTAAGTATGAAATAATGGAAGAAGAATTTGGTATAATTCCAATGACGAATGAAAATTTTGAAGCGTATCAAAATGGAATGTACAATATAGGCACAGCAGGCGGACAAACAAAAGCCTCCACAGGCTACACTTTTCAATTCATTCAAAAGCAGGCGCAGCAAATAGTTCAGGCACTTATTTCAAATGGTATTCCTTCAAAAAAGATAAATACTGAGAAAAGATTTCAATTTTATGATAGTACGTTGTTACATATTCTCTCAAGTAATAAATTAGATGGGAAAGAAATATTCAAACAATTATTTCAAAAAAATACAGCTTCTAAAGTTTTTAAATTTCTTGATAATGAAACCAGTTTGAAAGAAGAATTAAAGATCATCAGCTCTTTACCAACTAAAGAATTTTTGTTTGCAGGAATTAAAGAATTGATCAGGATGTTTTGACACCTAACTCAATTACCATCATAACTAAAGAAGTAGTTTTTCAATAAGTCATAAATGAAAAAGAACGATAGGATTAGAAAGAATAAGAGCTTTAATGAATCTTTAGATATTCATCATGCTAAAATTGAAGCCAAAAAATATAACAGGTTTGAGGAAAGATTAAAGTATTTTGTACTAAGTAAAGCATTACAAAAAGAATCTAAACTAGTGCAGAAAGAATCTATGAAATTACTTGCAGAATTCCAAAATTCCAAGGTTTAAATTAGTCAATAGAAGTTTGGCTGGCTCTAACTTTTATAAAGTTCCTTAAGTTAAGCAAAACGTTGTTGCACACTATAGAAACAATTATAAATAATACATAGAAATCAGTAATGAAAGCAAACGAAACCAAAATAGATAAGTTTATAGCAACCAATGAAACAACATTTGCAATTCCTGTTTATCAAAGAAATTGTGATTGGACTCTCATACAATGCAAACAGTTGCTACATGACATACTTGAAGCAGGTAATTTATAACCAGTCAACTCCAATAAGAGGTTCTTATTGCAAAGAACACCAGACCGTGAACCACTATAATCTAAAAAAGATGAATAAGGCCAGTCTGCAATGCGATTTACCAAAACCAGCCTTTAAAGGATTTTGATGGATATAATGCATACAATTGATAAGCTGGTTACCTTCATATCCATTAGGCTGAGCAAGGCTTTTAGCCTTAGTCTTTTGTTGAAACAAAGAACCCGTAGTATCATTTTGTTTGTTTATTGCCTAAGAATAGCTGCTCAATAAGATACCAATCCTATAAGAAATTTCCTGCATAGGTTTACCTCCAAAAGAAGGCCTGACATTACAAGCTTCCTCTCTTGTATTAATCATAATATGAAAATGATTAGGCATTAAACACCAGCAAAGAATATCACTGATAGGTTTTAATTGGTTATTTATTTTTCGTAAAAAAAATAAATAATTATTGTCATTGAAAAATATCGGTTGCTGATTGTTTCCTCTGTTGTAAATGTGAAAAACCTGGTTAGGGGCAAAATGCATACAGTTCTTTAACCACGGCCGGGACGCTGAAAGCGGCCTGAACGAATGCCAACAATAATTTGAGATTTATATACCGAAAGCATTCCATTACTTCATCAGATATTCAGATCGGCTTTCAACTTCCGGAAATCAGATTAATTCAAACATTAGGCCGCCAAAGCGTCCTGACTGTTTAAGCTTCTTCCATCTGCATACTCTTCTGTTGCTTTTTTCTGTCATCTTCATTCAATATCACTTTACGCATACGAATATGCTTCGGCGTTACTTCAATACATTCGTCCTGTTGAATATATTCCATGCACTCTTCTAACGACATTAAAATTTTAGGAGCAGCTCTTGATGCATCATCACTTCCGCTTGCACGGTGATTGGTAAGCTTTTTTGGCTCCGTAGCATTTACTACAAGATCGCCTGGTTTTATATGCTCCGCAATTATCTGGCCTGCATAAACTTCTTCTCCCGGATCTACAAAAAATCTTCCTCTGTCCTGTAATTTATCTATTGAATAACCTGTTGTTCTTTCCGTATTTTTTGAAACTAATACACCATTACTTCTTCCGGGAATATTGCCTTTCCAGGGTTTATATTCTAAAAACCGATGAGCCATTACGGCTTCCCCGGCAGTATTAGTAAGCATCTGGCTGCGTAAACCAATTAAACCTCTTGATGGGATTTCAAATTCCAAATGTTGTATTTCTCCCTTGGTTTCCATTATCAACATTTCACCTTTGCGTTGAGTAACAAGGTCAATAACTTTCCCACTATATTCGGCTGGCACATCAACTACAAGGTTTTCATAAGGCTCACATTTTTTTCCGTTAATCTCTTTTGTAATAACCTGTGGCTGACCTATTGTAATCTCAAATCCTTCACGGCGCATGGTTTCTACCAAAATACTTAAATGCAAAATTCCTCTTCCGAAAACCATAAAACTATCGGCGCTGTCGGTATCTGAAACTCTTAAAGCCAGATTTTTTTCAAGCTCTTTTTCAAGCCTGTCTTTTAAATGTCTTGAAGTAACAAATTTACCATCTTTACCAAAAAACGGTGAATTATTAATACTGAACTGCATGTTCATTGTAGGTTCATCTACGCTGGTAACGGGCAATGCTTCCGGGTTTTCAAAGTCAGCGATTGTTTCGCCGATGTTGAAGCCATCTATTCCTACAACAGCGCAAATATCTCCGGCACTTACCTCGCTTACCTTCTTTTTTCCCAGTCCTTCAAAAATATACAGTTCTTTCACACGGCTTTTCTGCACCGTTCCATCAAGCTTCATTAAAGAAATTGGCTGGTTATCTTTTATAACTCCACGTGCAATTTTCCCTACAGCAATTCTTCCCAAAAAAGAAGAGTAATCCAATGAAGTTATCTGCAATTGAAGGTTACCTTCTTCAACTTTAGGCGCAGGAACTTTTTCAAGAATAGTATCTAATAAAGGAAATATATTATCAGTTTGTGTAAGAGAAGTATTCATCCAGCCTTGTTTGCTGGAACCATAAATTGTTGAGAAATCAAGCTGCTCCTCGGTTGCGTCTAAATTAAAGAACAATTCAAATACGGCATCATGCACTTCATCAGGGCGGCAGTTTGGCTTATCTACTTTATTTATAACAACAATGGGATGAAGATGTAGTTGCAAAGCTTTTTGTAACACAAAACGCGTCTGCGGCATTGGTCCTTCAAAAGCATCTACCAGCAAAACTACACCATCGGCCATCTTTAAAACTCTTTCCACTTCTCCACCAAAATCGGCGTGACCAGGAGTATCAATCACATTAATTTTTACACCTTTATACATTACAGAAATGTTCTTGCTAAAAATGGTAATGCCTCTTTCTTTTTCAAGGTCGTTGCTGTCCATTATTAGCTCACCTGTTTCCTGGTTATCTCTGAAGATATTTGTGCTATGCAAAATTTTATCTACCAACGTTGTTTTGCCATGATCTACGTGTGCAATAATGGCAATGTTTCTAATATCCATAATTATTTTTCAGGCCGCAAAGTTAGGTTAAATCAGCGGGAAGGCAAGCATAAAAACGTTCGTGATAAGATAATAGTATATAAATCAGGAGAGGACTTATACCTAATAAAGCTTAAGAATTGATTGGATAACATTAAAAGCATTGTTTTATAATTTTGTTAACTATTACAGTGTTGACATTAAGTCAAGGTATTTTTTTGGATTTTAATTTGATTACATAATCATAAAAATAATCTTAATGTCAAAGAAACTTCCTGAACTCAAAACTTGTATTATCCTTGATGTGATCGGTTGTGTAAGTTATATCGTTCCATTATTTGGACCGGTTTGGGCTTTTATTTCGGGTATAATTTTTTATTTTTTGTTTGGAAAAAAATTTGGCGTGATGGGTGGCGTATTTTCTTTTATAGAGGAACTTATTCCTGGTGTTGACTTCATTCCCACATTTACCATTGCCTATTTTATAAGAAAAAGTGAGATTGAGAAAAGTGATAAACAGACTGCATTGAAAGTTCTTAGATAGATACCAGCTAATTAAGACTTATCTTCATAAAAAGCAATTTATGTTAACGATTTCAATTCCTGATGAATTAGATAAGCAATTATCTGTGCTGACCAATGATAAACAGGATTTTATTATTTCGGCCATTGAGCAAAAAATTGCGCTGCGTAAAAAGTATGTACCTGGGGAGCAATTAGCAAAAGAATATGCCGATGGCATTGACGAGAATGAGCAAATAACAAAAGATTTTATTCATTCTGATAATGAACATTGGAATGATTACTAAAAGAGGCAGTATTTATTTTGCCAGGCTTGATCCGACAAAAGGTAGTGAAATAAATAAAACAAGGCCTGTGCTTGTTATTTCTAATGATATTAATAATGCACATGCTAAGACCATAACCATAATTCCTATTACATCTAACACAAAAGTTATCCGTTCTTTTGAAGTTTTTATTCCATCTGGTATCGCTAACCTGCCTAAAGATTCTAAAGCAAAGTGGGATCAAATAAGAACCATTGACAGTTCAAGAATATTGAATGAAACAGGACATCTCTCTTCCGGGTATATTTTTGAAATTGAAATCGCATTAAAAAGGCATTTGGCAATGTAGCTTTGATTTGTATGTTTATCATTTGCTAATTTCGCACTCCACTATGTCTTTCAAACTTTATTCTTCATATAAGCCTGCAGGCGATCAGCCGGAGGCAATAGAGAATCTTACACAGGGAATTTTACAGGGCGAGAGACATCAAACCCTTCTTGGTGTAACCGGAAGCGGTAAGACTTATACTATTGCAAACGTTATTCAAAATGTACAAAGGCCAACGCTTGTTCTCACTCATAACAAAACATTAGTTGCACAGTTGTATGGAGAATTTAAGCAATTTTTCCCTGATAATGCTGTTGGTTATTTCGTCTCTTACTACGATTATTACCAGCCCGAAGCTTATATGCCGGTAAGCGATACTTACATCGAAAAAGACCTTAGCATAAATGAAGAGCTCGACAAACTCAGACTGCAAGCCACTTCTCAACTATTAACCGGCAGAAGAGATATTATTGTAGTAGCAAGTGTAAGTTGTATTTATGGTATCGGTAATCCAAAAGATTTTGCGGAAGGTGTTGTAAGAATTCAATCAGGACAAAGCATCAGCCGGCAAGGATTTCTGCATTCCCTCGTTAATGGTTTGTATTCAAGAACGCAGGGTGATTTTGCAAGAGGAACATTTAGGGTTAAAGGTGATACTGTGGATATAAATCTTCCTTACATGGATTATGGTTATCGTATTACATTTTTTGGTGATGAAATAGAAAGCATTGAAACATTAGAATTAAGCACAGGAAAGAGAATTTCTAAAATTGATAATGCAGCAATCTTTCCTGCTAATTTATATATTGCACCAAAGGATAAATTACAGGATATTCTTGCAGCAATACAAGATGAGTGCGCAAGACAAACAGACTATTTTAAAAGCACAGGAAAATACATTGAAGCGCAAAGAATAAGTGAGAGAGTGAATTATGATGTTGAGATGATACGTGAGCTTGGTTATTGTAATGGCGTTGAAAATTATTCAAGGTTTTTTGACAGGAGAGAACCTGGTACACGCCCTTTTTGTTTGTTGGATTATTTTCCAAGCGATTTTTTATGTGTAGTTGATGAAAGCCATCAAACTATTCCGCAGGTAAGTGGCATGTATGGAGGCGACCGTTCAAGAAAACTGATTTTAGTGGATTATGGTTTTCGTTTGCCTTCTGCTTTAGATAATCGTCCGCTCAATTTTAATGAGTTTGAGCACATGCTCAATCAAACCATTTATGTAAGCGCCACACCGGGAGAATATGAACTGGAAAAATGCGGAGGTGTAGTTGTGGAGCAGGTTGTGCGGCCAACAGGTTTATTAGATCCGCCAATAGAAGTTCGACCCTCAATAAATCAAATAGATGATTTGTTAGATGAAATTGACAAGAGAGTTACCAGGGGAGATCGTGTTTTAGTTACAACACTAACCAAAAGAATGGCTGAAGAAATGGATAAATATCTTCACCGTATAAACATAAAATCAAAGTACATACATAGTGAAGTTCATACACTCGATCGCATTGAAATTTTAAGACAACTTCGCCTTGGTGAGATTGATGTATTGGTTGGCGTAAATCTTTTAAGAGAAGGGCTTGATCTTCCCGAAGTATCCCTGGTGGCCATTCTTGATGCAGATAAAGAAGGTTTTCTGCGCAATGAAAGATCACTTACTCAAACTGCAGGAAGAGCTGCACGTAATATTAATGGACTTGTAATATTTTATGCGGACACCATAACAGAAAGCATGCAAAAAACGATTGATGAAACTACACGCAGAAGAGAAAAACAAATTGATTATAACATTCAACACAATATAACTCCAACAACAATTATAAAATCTATTGAGCAGATAATGGGACAAACTTCTGTGCTCGACGTTAAAGGGTATGATGAAAAATCGCCTTATGCTGTTGAAGAATTAGTAACAGTTGCCGCAGAAGACCAGGCCAGCTACAAAACAATTCCGCAGGTGGAAAAAGCCATCACACAAATTAAAAGGCAAATGGAAAAAGCCGCCCGTGATCTTGATTTTATGGAAGCAGCAAGATTAAGAGATGAAATGTTCCGGATGCAAAAGGAACTTGAAGGTATGAAGCGGTAATTTATAGTTATGCTTCATTATAATAACATCTAATAAACCCAAACCAAACTCTTTGGTTTATTCAAAGTAGTTCCAGGCAATTTAATAAGTTTTACAATAAAGGTTACCTTTTTGCGTTTTGAGTATATATTAATGTGTATATTTTACACATTATAGATATTCTCTTACAGAGCACGGGATTAGATTCCCGGATTCTTTATTATAAAATCTGAAATCAAATTATTGTTTACCATTAAAAAATTAATCATGAAAAAGAAATTAAGTATCAGATCTTTTATTAACTCATTGTTTTTTGACAAAGAGCTTGTAACAGTAATTAAGAAGGTCAACGCAGAAAAAGCACATTTATATAACTTACTCTTTAGTGGAAAAATTACTATGAAAGAGTATCTCAATGCTGAAAAAATATAATTTTAAAAAAACCGATCGTTCATTTTCTAACATTAATTCCTTTGTTAATCTGTAAGCAAAATGTTATGTAATTTGCCTGTATGACAAATGAAAACAAAAAACCGCTGACCCACCATGTATTTTTCTGGCTAAAAAACCCTTCGTCGAAGGAAGATTTAAGTAAACTTTTAGCAGGTTTAAAAACGCTTGAAAAAATTGAAACTGTAAGAAAAATTTTCATCGGAGTGCCGGCTCCTACTGAAGAACGCGAGGTTGTTGATGCCAGCTTTAGCGCTTCTGAATTATTATTTTTTGATGACACTGATGGACAAAAAATTTACCAGGATCATCCGATTCATAAAAAATTTGTGGAAGACTGTTCTCAACTTTGGAAGAAGGTAATTGTGTATGATTCTTTGGACATATAAGTTTTACCTATTTAAATACTTTCTCAATCCTGGTAAGTTTACCGTCGTCGTTACATCCTTCTAATATTACCCTGAAACTTTTTGTAACATCATTATTGTAAAAAGTAAGAAACAGTCTCCGGTGCGTTTTATCTGTTAAAACATACGGGCTCCAAAATAATGTTGTTCTTAAATCAGGTTCAGGATTTTGTACATCATCGGGATAATTAGGCGTATAAAATTGTTTTACCGGCGTGTACCCGGTTATTGGAAGATGATTGAGCCCTTTAAAATCACTATGTGAGGCTCCCTTTTTATAATACACAGCTATTGCTCCGCCACTTCCTCCCCCAAACGCTCCAATAAAAGGCGGCCTGAAAACCTTTATCATCGCGACATCGGTCATTGGAGTTGATTGTATCTGATCCACCTCTGCAGGCATTTCATTTAAAAATAAAGAAGGCGTTCCACCTCTCCATGATAAAGTTGCCGTTGATCCGGAAATGGTCACCTGCAGTCCGGGCACCTTACCCTGTAAGTAATTCAATACCGTTTGTGAAGCATTTGCAAAAGGATCGTCTTCTGTAATAAAAGTATAATCATCGCCGCCGCTAAATAATCCTGACGTGTACTCCTCATCCATCATTTGCTTCTTTGATTTCTGTTTGGTTTTAATAACAACCGTTTGCAAAACCTTTGTTTTTTGCATGTCTAACTGAGAAAAAAATCTATCTGCAGTCTGGCGGTTTTTTGCAATAACCGTATCTTTTTTTGTAAACCCATATGTCCATATTTCCTGAGGCTGAACAGTCATTGGCAAGTTAAGCAAGCTTCCTTTTATTTCGAACGAACCCCGGGAAGTAAGGTCTTTTGTTCTATCATTATTGAATTGATAAAAAAGCTGTGCAGTATCATAAAACATTAAATCCGGAAATATAAAACTGCCATCAGGCTGCACTTCTGACACCAATAATTCCACGCCTTTATTTTTTTGCTGTAACATTCCCGTTAATTCACTGTTGCGCAGTAAACCTTTGTCTATGCCGTATACTTTACCTTTTATATCAAGATAATTTTCAGGCTCATATTTTATCTGAGGCCAGCGGTCTGCAAGCACATCTTCCCATTTAAATCTTCTCCATCCATTGGTCATCATTACAAGATCAAGATGTTTTACAACTGAATCAGCCTCGCTTGAAAAATAATAACCGGGATTATGTACATAACCTTTTATATCGCTTGTAAGTAAGATGTGTGCAAAAATATTATCCTGTTTTTCTCCTGAAGAATTAAGATCAGCATCTGTAACGGCAACAGAAAGATTACAACTAATGGTATCGGGAACATCTATCTGTAGGACATTTTTCTCTCTTTTTTTCGTGCTGATAACGGATGGATTCAGATCAGTAATAAAATAATAATTCTGCTGATTTATAAATGCAATTCTTTCTGCCAGGGGTTGTAGATTTTTATTGAACACTGTTACCTGCGCTATGCCTGCAGTAAGGCTATCAATAGGTATTGTTCCTTTCAAATCCTGTCCCGGAGCCATTTTTCCCTTTGCCCAGTAAATTAATTGGTGCTCAAATTGTGCCACGATAGTCACCTGGTCAAGATTAGAAGAAATACCATTGGATCTTGTTAATACAAAATTTAACCCTGCATCTGTATTATCAATTTTAAGCACAACACCTTCTTTTTTTGAAATTGGTAAAAGGGTTTCTTTTGTTTGTCCATGTGCATCTTTCCACACCGCTTTATATCTTCCATCACCCGGCTTTAAATTAAACATACCCATACCATCATGAACACTTGAAAAGCTACAAATCTTTGTACCTTTTTCATCTGTAATATCACCTTTTACATTTACAGGAATTCCATGTTCATCAGTTGCTTTAAAAGCTACTCTTGATGTTACATTTTCCACCAGGTCGCCGCTTTCAGGAAAGAATTGCAAATACGCAGATGAAACAGTTGCTTTAGAAGGCGCTATTCTTTTGCCAATAAGCGGCAATGTTTTTTCATACAAAAATGAAGTATCGAAATTCAACATCCATTTAGTATATGCCCTTATAAATATTACATCACCCTGGATATTATCAGGAATATCAAATGAAGCAGCAGCGCTGGATTTTAATACGGGAAGCATTACCCGCTGAATGATGTGACCTTTTTCATCAGACATCTCAGCATAAATAGTTTTGCTTATAAGTGACAAATTTATACCTGAAAAAAGATATGCTTTAAACCAAATAGTTTGCCCGGCATTATACACACTTCTGTCAAAGTGCATGTAAATTTTTTCCTGCGGGTATTCTTTATCAAGCTTGTTCAATAAGCTATCAAATTGCTGTGCATTTAGTGAAATGCTAAAGAGTAAACCAAAAATTAAAGAACTTATTTTAAGAGAGTCTGCTTTCATATGCCATAAAAATGGTACAATATAGTTAGAAGTGTTTATGGTGTTTTATTAATTGTGCTATCAGCAATTTGATTTTTTGCTCTTTTTTTAAAAAACCCTCTTAATAAAAAATTATGCTGAACGGCCTCAAGGTCTTCATCAAGTTTGTGACTGCCCGACTGAAGATTTTGCAATGTGCCTTTTATGTAAGAAGCTGCCTGTTCATCATGCAGTAACATCCCTATTGGTGCACTGTCATTATTTAAGTTTTTAGTGAAATTATTGGTCGCTGCATTTAAATTATCAACAACACTTTGAGAAGTTTCTGATACTTTTTGCAATTGATTTACTGTAGATCTTAACTGGCTGAAAATAACAGTATCACTAACCAGTTCGCTGGCTAAAGTGCCTTTATTATTAAGCTTTGAAGTATAGGCAGCAACGTTTGCAGAAAGAGCCTGAAAGTTTATTGAAGCTTTACGCAGCGTATTGGCAGTGGCATTTAACTGGTTAGATAACGTTTCATCACTAAGCAATTTGCCAACAGTTCCTTTGCCATCTGTAATTCGTCCGCTAACAAGTTTAAAGTCGTTGGTAATTTGTAACAAATTATCATTATTTTTTGCAAGTGTATTCATCATCTGGTCTGTGCTCAGCAGTTTTTCAATACCTATAATATCACCTTTTTCTACCTGGGGCGATTGAAGTGAGCCACCATAGATTACGATGATCTTATTGCCGATTAATCCATCAGAACTTATCTTGGCCTTAGCGTCTTTACGAATAAATTGTTGTGAATTCTGGTCTATATTCATGTCAACTTCTACCTTGCTGCTTCCTGCCAAGTAAACTTTTTTTATTGTACCCACTTTAACTCCGGAGAACCAAATATTATTTCCTTTTTGCAATCCATTTACATCATCAAAAATCGCCGATACAGTAAGCGATTTTTCAAAAGTCTTTTTTTGTGAGCCGAGCGTAAGAACGGTTATAATAAATATGGCCACTCCGAGGAAGATAAATATGCCAACTATAACGGCTCTTTTGTTACTATTTGATTTCATGTGTATTTATAAAATTATAATTATAAAAATCTTGTATTCTTTCATCATCACTGCTAAAAACTTCATCAAAACTTCCCTGCTTTATAAACTTGCCATCAAAGAGCATGGCTATCTTATTACCGGTAGTTTTAGCACAGGTAAGATCATGTGTGATAATAATAGAAGTGGTATTAAATTTCTTTTGCACCAAATTAATAAGGTTGTTTATTCCAATACTTGTAATTGGGTCAAGACCCGCTGTGGGCTCATCATACAGCATTATTTCAGGGTGAAGAATGAGCGTTCTCGCAATACCGATTCTTTTTCGTTGCCCGCCGGAAAGCTCAGACGGCATCTGGTCGATAGTTTGTGAAAGCTCAACATCATTCAGCACACTTTCTATTGCTTCTGTTACTTCGGCCTGGCTCATATGCCTTGAATGTCGTACCAATGGGAATGCAAGGTTTTCTCTTATGGTCATGCTATCATATAAGGCGCTGTTCTGGAATGAAAAACCAATTTTTAAACGGATTTCCTGCAACTCTTTATCGTTTAATGTATCTATTTCTTTCCCCAGCACATTTACCTCGCCGCTATCCGGTTTTAACAGGCCGCTTATTATTTTAATTAATACAGATTTACCTGTGCCTGAACGGCCAAGAACTACAACGTTCTGTGATTTTGAAACATTAAGATTTATACCTTGTAATACATGGTTATCACCAAACGATTTATACAATTCTTTAATTGAGATTATATAATCTTTGTCACCATTACTTGCTGATCCATTTTCCATATTTGCTAAGCCCTGAAACTATTTGTAATTTGAACAATTAAAATTTCCTCCACGAAGATCAGGAACATAGAAATAACTACAGAAGCATTTGCAGCTTTTCCCACACCTTCAGTTCCCTTACTTGCATTAAAACCCTGGTAACATCCTACGATGCCAATTGTAAAACCATAAACTATTGCCTTTATCAATGATGAAAAAATATCTAAAAAAGAAATTTTATCAAACGCCTGCTGAAAAAATGTAACAAAACTTGTAGCCTCGTTTGTGTGCACATTGAGGTAAGCGCCAAGCATGGCTACGGCGCCTGTATAGCACATTAACATTGGTATCATTAAAGTTGTTGCCAAAACACGGCTAACCACTAAAAATTTAAATGGATTAACGGCAGATACTTCCATAGCATCTATTTGTTCGCTTACCTTCATTGAGCCTAATTCAGCGCCGATATTTGAGCCTACTTTTCCGGCAGCTATCAGCGCTGTTACAAGCGGCGCTAATGCTCTTATGATAGCGATGGCAACAAGCGATGGCAGCCACGAACTGGCTCCAAACTCCGCTAAAGACGGACGTGATTGTTTGGTAAAAACCAAGCCTGTTACAAACCCTGTTAAGGTAATTAATGGTAACGATCTATAGCCAACTTCGTAACATTGCCTTACGATTTCCTTGAATTCATATGGCGGTTTAAACACTTCTTTAAAAAAACGTAATATAAACTGGAATGCACTGTAAAGATCATAGAAGTAATTATCAATCCCTTTTGTAATTAAATATCTGCCCGGTTGTTTGGTATCCATATTCGTTTTATGATCTTTTCAGAAAAGAATTTGTTTTTGGCAAAGATGGTATAAAAACAGTAGCTAAAACAGTTATTGCCCGCTAAAATTTATTTAACCTAATATGATAATGATTGCCATTATAACACAAGCCACCGGGATTATATAATTAAATCTTTTCATTAATACTTATCAAAAAAATTTATAACCTGATGGTTGATCTTAACTGTATTTGGGTGCTTTCTTTACTTATGCCATAGGTTATGTCAAAAAACATTAAATTAAAAGGAGCAAGTAAAATTCCTCCACCATAACTGGTATGCCATGTGTTAGCATTTTCGCCTGGCATCCAAACACGGCCATTATCAAAAAAGGCAACAAGTCCGCCTTTGCCATTCATCAAATAAGTTTTTATATTGGTAATAAAGCGAATTTCGTTACTGTTGTAAAAGGCGGTTTTACCACGAAAACGTCCTCTTGTATAGCCGCGTAATGTTGCACTTCCACCTAATGAAGGATATTGGTAAAACTCAGGCGTACCGGTAACTGTAGCTGCACCGGAGTTTATTGCCAGTGATATTTTAGGAATTAGAGGAATATAAAATTGCACATCGCCGCTAAAATTAAAACAAGATCTTGCGGCGTCCCTTAAATTGCGGGTATAGCTTCCGTTTGTGTTAAATACTACGCCCTTAATTGGTACAAGGCTGTCATTAATACTCGTAATATTATAATTAACCGAACCTCCCGCAAAGCGATTTACAGTAAAAAATTCCGGGTATTGAGAAAGATAATCTTTTGTAATAAACGTGTTACTATCTTTCAAAATTTTTACAGTATTAAAAAATCCTGACAAGGTGAAATTACTTTTACCAAATATCCTGTTGAGGCCAATATTACCATACCATTCTGCGGTACGCATTCTAAAATAATTCACAGGCTTTTTAGAATAAGGCGTTTCATTCCCAATACCATAAAAATAAGTCCACCTCACAGCATCGCAGCCTGCGTTTAGCAAAAGATTCCATCGGCCAAATGTACCTGGAAAAATACCTTTATATCCTGCGCCAAATGCACTTTGAGAAATAGAATAATTTACTCCTATGCTTTGCTTAAAAGCAAACGGTGTTTTTCTAAATGACTGGTGCTGCCATCCATATCCTATACCAACAAAAATTCTATCTTCATCATTATAACCTGCCTGAGGCATTAAACCTTTTTTATCCGGCCTGAAGGCATCATAATCAAATTGATGTACCGTACTATCTGATGATAAATGAAGTCTCGATTTTGATTGTAAAATAAAAGTGTTCTCATTGTGATCATCATAAATATGTACCTTTTTTCCATGCCCGGTAAGTGAAATTGAATCGTTTTTGTCACCACCAATTATACGTATTCTAATTCCTTTACTTACATCACCATTAACCTTGTATACGTCCTTTCCTGATAAACCAAACAGCCTGATTTCTTTAGTTTCGTTTGAATGAAAGGTCCTGCTATAATAAGGCGTATCACGCTTTTCGCCATCTTTCTGGTCGTAAACATTTACCTGGGTTTCATTATTATTTAACCGGCTTACTTCAAAGTATTCCCCTTTAGCTGAACCTACGATACTTACTTCTTTCGCTAAAAACAAATAATACTTTGCAGCGTACTCCACAAGATGAGTTCGCCTTGATTTTAATTGTGCAATTATATCATTTCCTGAAAGTGCAAATATTTCGTTGGGCAATTGTTTAATCGCTTTTTCGATATCATTATCTGTGATCTGCTGCTGTAATTCTTTTGCAATGTTTTGCCATTGATCAAGGGTTACCCTATTTGTAAAAAACCGGTCAAGGTTCTTTCTTTCAAAACTATAGCCTTCCGGATATTTAATATCATAATCGAAGCTTTGCAGATATTTTGCTTCGGCAGATAAAACTGTTTTAAGCAACACTCCATCAAATCTTGCATAAGGCTGATCACGGTCCACAGGTATTGGCTCATACAATGTTTGCCCGCCCGCTTGTGTCTTTCCCCATTTCCATTGCCCTTCATGCCGGTCCCAGTCACCAATAAAAAAATCAAATAACCTTGCCTTCACAAAAGCCTGCTGATCTGCCTGGTGGCTATTGTCTTCATACATCTTTTCCGTTACTTTATCAGAGCTTAAAAAATTTTTAAAATTGCCAAGATTAGCAGCATCACTCCAGTCTTCATCAGGGCGCTGTTCTAATAAGTATAGCTTGTTGCCATATATTTCATTAAATGTATCTAATGCAGGCTGCCTGGGAACAAAGACATAAGTTGGATTTGTATGATAGATCTTTGCTGCATCAGCCAGCAGAGGCACTGTCAGCGAAGCATAAGGATGCGAAATGGATATCTGATCATCTGCAAGTCGAGCTACAAAAGTGTTATAAAATATTGGAGGAATTATAACTTTTAAGTTTTTATCTACACTTCTTATAACATATTCTTTACCTTCTTTTGTTTTTAGATGTAATGATTTACTTTGATGGCCACCGCCTTCTTTATAAGGAGTTAATCCACCATAAGCAGTGTCAAGCATAAGCATGGGAAATGATACCGGTGTTGTCCATTCATTACGATAATTATGCCCCCAGAAATATTGATATAAAGGTGATCGTTTGTATTCAGTACCGGCCGCCTGTATGATACTTTTTTGATTGGAACCTGGCTGCTGCGCAAATACATTAGCTACATAACAGGTAAGCAGCATTGAAAAAAAAACCCTAAATAGTATATTCATAAAATGGATACATAAATATATAGTTTTTAAAGATTAGATTATTGTTGTTGAACCATAACATTAAACTTGAATGCATTGTTTAATCACTTTATTGTTCATGATATTAATTTATACATTTAAAAAAGTTTTTACTTTATAAACGCAAGGTTTACGTATAGCTTTGCATTCAATTTTAATCTTATGGATAAAGTAAATAAAATTGCTTTGCTTGTAGACGGCGATAATGCACAGCCAAAACTAATAACCCTTGTATTGGAAGAGGCTTCAAAATACGGGAAGGTTACTATAAGAAGAGTGTATGGCGACTGGACTACAACACACATGAACTCATGGAAAGGCCAGCTTAATGAAATGGCATTTAACCCAATCCAAAAATTTTCCTACACAAGCGGAAAAAATTCCACTGACAGCGCTTTAATAATTGATGCAATGGACATATTGCATGATAACCTGGTTGACGGATTTTGCATCGTATCAAGCGACAGCGATTATACGGGCCTGGCAAAAAGAATAAGGGAAGATGGCATATTTGTAATGGGAATAGGCGAAAAGAAAACGCCTAATGCATTTGTAAAATCATGTGAAATATTTACTTACGTTGAAAACCTTGAGCCGAAAACAGAAAAGCCGGAAAAGAAAGAAGCTCATAAAAAAGAAAAAATATATGTTGATGAAAAGCTTATCAACAAGGCGTTTGATATGAGCTCCAATGAAAGTAATGAGGTGTATATTTCTACAATGGGTCTTAATTTAAGAAAGCTTGACCCGAGCTTTGATTGCAGAACTTATGGCTTTAAAACCCTTACACAATTGTTTTCTAAACTCAGTGACTTTGCAGTGGTAGATAATGTTGTAAACGGATTAAATAATCCTCTGCTTAAAAAAAAGTAGCTAAGAGAAATTAAGAGTTAAAAGAGAAAGTAAAAGAGGATTATTCCTTCATCTCTTAAACTTGCAGAACAATTTTTATGTAAAACTTTTTATTTCTTTCACCTCTTTTATCTCTTAGCTTAAAACTCCTTATCTCCTTCACCTCTTTTATCTCTTAGCTTAAAACTCCTTATCTCCTTCACCTCTTTTATC
>CAXSDW010000007.1:0-12267 GCA_964236235.1 uncultured Chitinophagaceae bacterium | reverse complement strand
TTCACCTCTTTTATCTCTTAGCTTAAAACTCCTTATCTCCTTCACCTCTTTTATCTCTTAGCCTAAAACTTTTTATCTCTTTCACCTCTTTTACCTCTTAGCATGAAATCTCACTTCGCATCTTTCCAGCCCCACAAATACCTGCAGGCAAATGTTCTGTACGGGCTCCATTTGGCTGAGATCAAAAGCATTTTCTCTTTCATTAATTTTTTATCTGCATTATCTAAATTGTACAATTTTGTAATTGATTGCTGAATGCCCAAATCATCCACAGCAAACACGTCTTCTCTTCCTAACGTAAACATTAATATCATTTCTACGGTCCATTTTCCTATACCTTTTATTTGGGTTAATAAGTTAATTACTTCTTCATTACTCATTTTATACAACGAGGCGTCAGTAAGTTTATTCTCAATAAAAAACCTGCAAACATTATGTACATAACTTGCCTTTGCATTTGAGAAACCAATGCTGCGAAAGGCTTCCAGAGGTGTTGCTGCTATTTGCTGCACTGAGGGCTGCCTGGTTCCATACAAGTTTAAAAATCTTTGATAAATTACTTTTGCCACTTTTGTACTTAGTTGCTGGCTTATTATTGAAGCACATAATTGCAGATAAACCTTCTTTCTCTTCTCTAAAATAAATGGCTCCTGCGCTTCAATAATTTTTTTGAGTTTTTTATCTTTTGAAAGATGAATAATGTGTTCCATTGTTAAATATTGAAAGAGAAAAGGAAGTAAAACTTTGAAATAAGTGCAGGAAACGACAAAATTAAAAAGAGAATTAAACGCTAACTTTTTCTTTTCAGATGGTTTCCCATTTCATGCCGCCATCTTTTTTATCCTGCAATAAAATACCGGCATCGTTCAATTGCTTTCTTATTTTATCCGAAGTTGCGAAGTCCTTTTTTATTTTTGCTTCGGTGCGAATATCTATCAGCAATTGCATTACGCTGTTAAGTGTTTCATTATTTTCGGTTACGCTTTTCAGCCCAAAAATATCTTCAAGATAA
Organism: uncultured Chitinophagaceae bacterium; assembly: GCA_964236235.1. Classification (GTDB taxonomy): domain Bacteria; phylum Bacteroidota; class Bacteroidia; order Chitinophagales; family Chitinophagaceae; genus Ginsengibacter. The sequence continues at coordinate 11,255 of CAXSDW010000007.1, read as the reverse complement.
TTTTTAAACTTTATTTTTAATAATTGTATAGTAGATGATGCAAGTGAATCAGATGCAATTATTCCATCTTTGATAGAATTTATTACAGGGACAATTTCAAACATATTAGCAAGCACTTTGGCAGTATTGAAATCATCATTCATGAATTCGTCAAACTCATTTATGAGCTTAATAATTTTATCATCAAGCTCTTTATCCACGGGCAACCAGCAACCGGCATCCGGCAATTGCATTAGTGTTTCATAAGCTTCCCATAATCTTTTCAACCCCTTTTCTGACGCTACCAAAGCCTCACTGCTAAAATCTAATGTGCTGCGGTAATGCGTTTGTAAAATAAAAAACCTGATCGTCATTGGGTTAAAAGCTTGTGTGAGCAATGGATGATTTCCATTAAACATATCTGTTAACTTGATCTGGTTATTATAACTTTTGCCCATTTTTCTTCCACCCACTGTTATCATATTATTATGCAGCCAATATTTGGCCGGTGTATGATGATTGCTAACAGTACTTTGTGCAATCTCACTTTCATGATGCGGAAACATAAGGTCCATGCCGCCGCCATGTATATCAAATTCTTTTCCCAAATATTTTGTAGCCATAGCGCTGCACTCAATATGCCAGCCAGGAAAACCCTCGCCCCACGGGCTTTTCCAGCGCATGATGTGCTTCGGAGGCGCAGCTTTCCATAGCGCAAAATCAGCTTTATCTCTTTTTTCTTCCTGCCCGTCAAGAATCCTGGTGGTTTCCAAAAGGTCTTCAATTACCCTTCCGCTTAGCTTCCCATAATCATGCGTAGCGGCGTATTTTTTTACATCAAAATATACTGATCCGTTTATTTCATATGCATAACCTTCCTCAATTATTTTTTCTATCATATTTATTTGCTCAATAATATGGCCTGTTGCGGTAGGTTCAATACCCGGCTCTATATTATTAAATTGCTTCATTGCCCAATGAAAAAGGTTGGTATATTTTTGAACCAGTTCCATGGGCTCTACCTTTTCAAGCAAAGCTTTTTTTGATATTTTATCTTCTGCCTCACGGCCTTCTTCTTCAAAGTGGCCGGCATCTGTAATGTTACGAACATACCTCACTTTGTAACCGAGGTAAATAAGATACCTGTAAATAATATCAAATGTTATAAATGGCCTGGCGTGTCCAAGATGGCTCTCTCCGCTAACTGTAGGGCCGCATACATACATACCAACATATGGCGGGTTTAGCGGCTTAAACACTTCTTTTTTGCGGCTTAATGAATTATGTACTTTTAGTGGCATTTTAGTTTGATAAGTTTCTAAAACGGTTCCGTTTTTGTGATTTTAATTCATACTTTTTAAAAGAGAAACATCCGCAATAATCGGAAAATGATCACTTAACTTTTTATTTATCCTGGTAAACTGCTTTACGGAAAACTGCTTATCTGCAAATATATTATCAATTCGAAGTGTGGGAGAAATATCTGTAAATGTCCGACCGATACCGGAGCCTTTTACCACAAATGCATTTTGCATATTCATCCCGATTGTTGTGTATGCGTATGAATTCGGAACATCATTAAAATCTCCGCAAACAATTACGGGGTAAGGGCTTTTATTCATTTCTTCTTTTATTTTTTGCGCCTGAATTCCTCTCTTTAAAAATGCATGTTTTAGTTTACTTATTATATTTTTTGATTTCACCAAAGTACTGTCATGCAAATCAGGATCATCAATATATTGCAAATTACCGGGCGTAAATTTTAAGGATTGCAAATGAATATTGAATATTCTTATGGTATCAATGCCTGTGAGTATATCAACATATTGAAATGTTGAATTATAATCCGGAGGCCCGAAAGTGATTGTTTGTTTATTTATAAATGGTGATCTCGAAAATATAATTATCCCAAAGTGATGCCTGTTATCAAAATCAAAACGAAGATCATAAGTGTAATAATAATTGTCAAAATGCAAGGCTCTTTTAAAGTCGCCAAGGTAATTAATTGTCTTATTGTAATCACCTCCAACCATTTCCTGGAAGCATGCAATATCAGGCTTGTAACTGTTAATAAGCGCAAGCATTTCTGTCTTTAATTCAGGATGTGTTTTATGTTGCTGAATATCGAACTGTTCTACATTCCAGCTCATTATCCGTAATGTATTTTTATCTTTTTCAACAGTAAATTTTGAAGTTAAATTAAATGGAATAATATTGTTTACCGCCTTCCATCCGATAGCGATAGTTACTACCGGTAATAAAAACCATAATGATCCTGCAAGAAGCCAGGCCAGTAAAAAAATAAATAATAATAAAATAATATAAGGCAGACTTAAACTAAACAAACCAATGAACCACCAACTATCCGGATGAAAATATTGAATATTGGCGCCGGCTAAAAAAATTGCAGATAACAACAGGTTGCAGATAACAAAAAAGAATTTGGTGACCTTTTTAAAAATTGGTTTGGCCATCTTTTATTAACAGGTAAGTAATCAAAAATTAAGCGAAGCTATTTACAGGTCAGCATCAGCGGCTCTTTTTAAAATATTTTTTTCTTCTTCACTCAAGAGTTGGTAGCCTTGCTGGTTAATTTTATCAAGGATTTCATCAATACGCTGCTGGGTAATATTTGCTTTTTTTACAAAAGGCTTTTGATCTCTTGTTTTATAAAAAACTTTTTCCTTGATCTTCTTCACAGGCACTTTTTGTTTTTCAGGATTGAAAAGATTCATGAACCAGTTATAAAATGTATTCATCCATAAGCTCCAGTCCTTCCCCTTTTTCAAACTTAATACAAACATAAATCCTGCAAGCCCGCCGCCAAGGTGCACAATATAATGAGGCGCACCTTGCCTGGCAATTCCTGCCAAATCAATTATTATGTATAGTGCTGTCACTATCCATAAAGGAATACCTCCGTTTAGCATCTTAAAAAAGCGAAAGTTTGGCGCCAGGGTTGTAGTTGCTACTGCCACGGCCATTGTGGCTGCGCTTGCTCCCTGCAATGCCGAGCTTGTAATTAAAGGCTTAATTGAAGGTATTAAATAATAAGAAGCAATAAATAATAAAGCGCCTGCAATACCTCCATAAATATATAACGGTATTAATTTTTTATTGCCGGTGATATCCTGAAATATTGAACCAAATACCCAAAGCCAAAGCATATTAGTGAGTGCCAGGATAAGGCTGGTGTGAGTGAACATGTAAGAAAAAAAAGTCCATGGTTTTTGCGCAAGACCGTGAATATTTGCTGTCATTATAAACCATGGCTCAATTGTATTTTCAAAAATGCCGGGAGAAGACTGCACAACCAAATAGATAATCTTTATAAAAACAAATATTAAAAAAACGACTGCATTAATACTTATTAAAGTTACCAGGGCGTTGCCATCAGCGCCTAAAGAGATTCTTTTTCTCCTGTAATCGAGGTATCTTTCTGATTCACCCATAATTTTATAATAACGACTATAAAGTTACAATATTCTTATTTTTTGAAATTGAGATTTATAAAATTTAGTAAAATGTTTTTGTATTTGTTTTGTTCCAGATCAAAACTAAAATAAAACCCATAGCCAAACCACCAAGGTGCGCAAAGTGAGCAATGTTATCACTGCCGGGAACCAGGCCGCCAAAAAGATCAATTGCCGCATAAATAAGCACCATAAACTTGGCTTTTATAGGAAAAGGAATAGGCAAAATATAAAATTGAGTGTTAGGGAATAAATAGGCAAATGCGGCAAGCAAGCCCATAATTGCACCTGATGCGCCAACGGCATAACCGGTATGCATAAACAGCATCTGCGCAACTCCAGCTGCTAAGCCGCAACTCAAATAAAAAATTAAAAATCTTTTCGGGCCCCAAACTCTTTCAAGCGCACTGCCAAACATCCACAGTGCATACATATTAAATAAAATATGAGAGAATATAATGCTTCCATCTTTAGGGTCATAAGAGGCATGCGCAAACATATTCGTTACTAACTGGTATGGATGAAAATCAGGGCTTTGAAAAGGATACAAAGCTATCTTGTCTGTAAGGCCAACTGTTTTATCAAAAAAAAGCTGGGCTATCCACACCAAAACATTTATGATAATAAGATTTAAAACAACGGGTGTTGTTCTCTGCATTGAATTTCCAAATTGAGCCATCTGTTTTATTTATTGTGCAATTTCGTAATACTTAACGGAATAATTAAAATAAGTATAGTGAAGATTAAGCAAATAAATAAATTATACTTATGGTAAATTATTTTAACTCCAGGAGACAAACACACTCTATATGATGTGTATGCGGAAACATATCTACAGGCTGTATTTTCGTAACATGGTATTTTGAACTTAATAAATTTATGTCACGTGCCTGGGTTGCCACATTGCAACTTACATATACAATTTTTGGTGCAGCAATAGCCAGCAATTTATCTAAAAGCTGTTGATGCATTCCTGCCCGTGGAGGATCAGCAATAATTATATCCGGCTTGCCATGTTCAATAAAAAACGCATCATTACAAACCTTAATAACATCGCCGGTAAAAAATGAGGCATGTGTTATATTATTATAGTGTGCGTTTTCCTGCGCATCTTTTATCGCTTCTTCTATCACATCTACGCCAATAATTTTATGTGCGGTTTTACTTAAAAATATCCCGATGCTTCCCGTGCCGCAATAAAGATCATAAACAATCTCTTTACCGGTAAGCTGTGCAAAATCACGTACAACATTGTAAAGTTTTTCAGCTTGTTTTGTATTAGTTTGAAAAAATGATTTAGGTGAAATCTTAAATTTAAAATCTCCCAGGTTTTCCATTATAAAACCTTTACCATAATATACCTGCGGAGAAAGATCGTAAATGCTGTCGTTCCATTTTGTATTTACCGTGTATAAAAAAGTGGTGATTTGAGGTATTTGCTGCAGCAGGTAATCAGCTATTTTTTCTATTGATAATTTATCCTCATAATTTATAATGAGATTAATCATCAGTTGCTTTGTGGATGTATAACGAATAATAATATTTCTTAACCAGCCGGTGTGGTTTTTAATATCATAGTATGTAAAATTATTTTCTTTTGAAAAATCACGGATGCTGTTGCGGATAAGATTATTTACATTATCCATTAAATAACATTCCCGGATATCCAATATTTTATCGAATAATTTTGACACATGATAGCCAAGTGCAGAACCGGCATTTTCATTGAGAGAAAAGGAAACATCTGTTAACTCTTCAGGAAGTAAATATCTTTTATTGCTGAAAGTAAATTCTAATTTATTGCGGTAATTAATGGTTTGGTCTGCGCCGATAATTGGTAAAATTTCCGGAAGGTTAACTTTCCCGATACGATTTAAATTCTGTTCAGTTTCCTGCTGCTTGTAGTAAAGTTGTTTTTGATAAGGCAACATTTGCCATTTACATCCGCCGCAAATTCCGAAGTGAATACAAAATGGCTGCACCCTGTCTTTAGCGTATTCTTTAATTTCAATAACCTTTCCTAAAGCCCAGTCTTTTTTATTTTTAGTAATTAAAACATCAGCCACATCTCCCGGTACAGCGCCTTCTACAAATATCACTTTTCCCTCAATGCGGGCAAGCGCCATACCTTCTGCAGCGCAATCAGTTATACCCAGGTTGTGCAGAACAAATTTCTTATTTTTCACTTCTGCAAAAATACTTCATCTTATATTTAACCAGGAATAGCACCAGGGCAGTAAATTTTTTTACAATTAATTGATTAAAGAAATAATTTGTTGGCATGATAATTATTATTTAAAATAATTGCTGCACATATATTTGAAACTACTTCTGCTGAAATAAATATTTGTGATTTTGAAATGACCTCCGCAATTTCAGCAAAATCATTTTCAAAAAAAATTATAAGAACGGGTTACAATTAATTGTTACCTTAAAGTAACAAGATTGCGACTAAAAAAACGTTTCTTACAATAGCTTAATCCAAATCTTTAAAAACCGTTTGCTTACCAGTTAATTTATTAAAAGTTTAAAAATTAACCGCATCAAGAAAATTAAAAACTCATAATATGGAAAATTTTTACACTGCTTACACTAAAGTCATACAAGGTGTCACTTTTTATTTTGTAAAAAAATATATAACCTTTCCTGAATATAAGGATGTGCCGGATGTGCTTGAAAGCTACGGAATGCACACTGACTTTGATAAGGCATGTGATATTGCAAAGATTGATGATAAGATTATAAAGGAACAATTATTAATCAATCTGCAAAATGATCCTAACCAGGCAAAAGTTATTCATATAAATGCTTCAAAAAACATTGCAGATATTAACGGAGATACGGACGCACAGCAAGCTGCAATGTAATGATTACGATTAATATGTTGGCTAAATTATAAATCCATTATTTTAATTGAGAATGCAAACCAAACCCAAACAAACAGTTGTAGTAATACCAAACGAAGACCGGTTAGAGGTGTCTTATTTTTGTACCGATAATAAATTAAAAGAAAACGAAAAGCAGAAATTCACAGAATTAATTATCCAGCTTCATGATTGTCATTGCCGTAAAAAAATATCGAAGGAAACTCTACAAAAGCCTCACGAAATAGAAACGCTGGTGCATAGAACAGTAATTAATGCTAAAGGCCATCTTTGTTAGCGTTGCATCATTCATTTATAAATGCCGGAACGTTCGGCAATATCATTTTCCACTTCCATAGCCGCTGCGTTATAGCAGATTGTACTTCTTCCTGTTAGTAAAACAGGAAAACTTATTTGTTCGCTTTAATACGTCTTAATCGCCTGCTTCTATTTCGTTGCTTAGTTTATTTATATCAACTGCAATGCTATAGATGTAATTGAACTGGTCTGTCACAGGTTTTGTTTGTATCAATAAATTTTTTATGTCGGTTTCAAAAAGACCTTCGTTAATTTCCTGCCGCCTTTTATTTAATAATGTTTCAGCCTCTTCGTTTAATGTTCTTAAAGATTGCTTTTGAGAAATGATGGAAGCAGTATCAACAATCTCATGCTTTAGTAAGCCAATTGCATTGGTAAGATATTGAACAGTATCTTTTATCACAGGCTCAAATGCAGGTGACCTGTACAGGTTTTCTATCTTTTGTAAATAGTAAGACAGTGTTGCTATGTGAGAGATAAATGTATGATTAAGCACAACGAAACGATGTACCTTTTCGATACCTTTTTGATGTCTCTTAGGCTCTGATAACATTCTTGTAAAGGCATCTGAAAGATTGGCAAGAGCAACTAAAGCATTTTTTCTTGCCAATATATGCTGCGAAGCTTTTATAGTTTGTTGTGGTATAAAAGCTTTTGCCGTGATTGTGTAATAAGAGATGCCGCTTTTAAGCATTGCTATCATGTATGTTTTAATACCAGTATGCTCCCACGCTGGTATAAAAAAAATACTTGCTATAAAAGCTATGCCGGAACCAATGGCAGTATCAATGAGCCTGTCAGCAAGTAATGCCCTAAAATCATTTGGATATAAAAGATGAAAAAACAACAACAGGTACGGAGTCATTAATAATACACTTGTAAAATAATTTGTTCTTAAAAAAATATAACTGCCCGTCATAAATAAAATCATAAGAACTAAAAGCGCAGTATTATCCTTAATAAAAAATATAATGAGCACACCAATAATTACTCCGCACAATGTGCCAATAAGCCGGTCTTTATTTCTTTTTTTTGTAAGACTATAAGCCGGTTTTAAAATAACAATTATGGTTAATAATATCCAGTAGCTATGTCCTGTATGAAGAAATAAGGATATTAAATAACCCGCCATCACAGCAAACGATACCCGAAGTGAATGCCTGAACACATTGGAATTTAAATTCAGGTTGTCAAAGAATATTCCCGGTTCAATAGTCTGGTGATCTATAAACTTTTCAAAGTCAATTCTTCTAAGTTCTTTTTTTTTGACCTTCCGGTCGTATGTAGTGTAATGATGTAAAATATTTATTCTTTCAAAAAGGTCTTGTATGCTTTCAATTATACGGCCCATACTAACAAAGCCTTCAAGATTATCAGGCTTCATAAAATTTAAACGAAGCTCATCATAATGTTCTTTTATCTTTTTTACCTGTGTTCTTATTTCACTATTTTGTTGCGATGGCCTGCTGCTTTTTACTGCAACACCTATTTCATTAAGTTCATCTGAAAGCTGCAGCAGCAAGGCTTTGCATTCTTCAAGAATAGTAGTTGTATCAAAATACCGGTGCAGTATGCTGTACTGCTGGTAAGATGTCATCACTCTTTCAAACAGGTCAGCAACATCTACATAAATCATCACCAGTATCCTGCCTTTATTTGTTGATTCTTTTACAATCGTTCTTGTTTTAAATAACAATTCACTTACCATATTTTGTTTTTCCTGCACATCTGCCTGTTGCTTCAGCAGTTGCTGGTAAGCAGCATCATAGTCTGCATCTTTATTATAAAATGAAGCTCTTGTGCGCAAATAATCTGCGGTACTTTGTATGCAATCGCCCAATATTTGTTGTATAAGTTTATAAGGCCGTAACCTGTAAAGAAGTAAGCTAAAAAACATATACCATACACCTCCGGTAAGTATATAGAGCGCATTAAATAATACCTCCCAGCCTTGCCTCGGATGCTGTAAGTTTAATACCATTACCAGCAATGCAGCTAAACCGATTGAGCTTGCCCTTGCGCCATACACTGCCAGCATTGAAAAAACAAAACAGCAAATGAAAAGCACAATGCCAAGAATAACAGGTGAGTTGATTACCAATGAAATTATTATGGCTGTAAAAAATATAAGGCCATTACAAACCAGCATTCCATTACTGCGATGATGAACAGGGCCGGGGCTATCTGTGGCAGCAACACATAAAGCGCCAATTGCCATTATAATGCCCACAGGCAGCAAGTCAAAATAACTCATTACAAAAGCGGGAAGTAAGATACCCGAAGTAGCACGTATACCTTCGGTAACATAGCGGCCGTTGATAAAACTTTTGTATGACTGGATAAAACTCATTTGCCATGCAAAGGTAAGGCTATGCAAATGCGGGCGGCGGCACACAAAAGATTTGAAATTTATGCAATACTGAAGACAGTACTCAAAATAAAAATTGCATGACTTAGCATACATGGGTGATGAGTTAGCATACATGGTTAAAAGTTGGTTGCGGGGCCTAGCTTCTGCTACAGGATTTTCAAACTATTTCCATACGCAACGAAGTGCCATCAACCACAAAAGAAATGGCTTACTTGTTATACCTTGCTCTGTGATCTTCTTTAAAATATAAGCGATGGATAATAACAAAAAACAATCCGTTTGGCAAAAACTCAAAGACTTTTTCACGATCTCCGACAAAGATTTAAAAAACTGGAAAAGAAAAAATTATGAGTCACGGCGACAAATGGGCCTTTCAAGCCCTGAGGAAAACGAAGAGTATAATAAAGAATTTGAGGAAAAAAATAGCCGGGATTAGATGTGCTTATCTTGCCTAAACTCTCTGGCATAATATTTATTCAATTATTAAAAAAAATTTATGGCACAAAAAAAGTTAGAAAAAGAAGATAGCAATTTAAAAAAACAAGAATCGGATAATAAAGAAGAACCTGTTATCCTGGCGCATGAGGAGGCAGAAAAAGATATTGAAAAGGATCCTGATTTAAATTTGGATCCTGAATTTGGTGACGACCTTGATGAAGGTGAACTGGCTAAGCTGGAAGGTGGGGAGTAAAATATCAATCTTAATCGAAAATTGATATTATAAGAGTTGCGACTGTTTTATAAAAGAAAATATTATTCAACCACTTCGTAAGCAAACATTGGTTTGGCCTTATTTTTTAGAACCACTTCGCCTACCTGGTTACAATTAAATGATTCTTTTACTTTCTGGTAAGCTGATTCAGTGATAAGAATCTGGCCCGCCTGTGCAATACCCTGCAGCCGCTGGGCAACATTTACTACGTCTCCTATCACTGTATAATCCAACCGGCGAAGGCTTGCGGAGCCTATGTTTCCGCAGATCATTTCACCGCTGTGAATGCCTATTGATACCTTTGGCATAAAAGACAGCGCCTCCTGCTGCTGTGGTAAACGCTCTATTTGTTTTTTAACGGCAAGGCAGGCTTCTATTGCTTTATCAAGATGGTAATCTTTGCGAAACACTGCCATTACAGCATCGCCTATAAATTTATCAATATATCCATCCTGGGAAATAATTTCTTTAACGATCACATCAAAATATTTATTTAATAAATTCACTGTATTATCAGGCGTTTCATTTTCAGTGATTGATGTAAAGGAGCAGATGTCTATAAAAGCAACCGTGGCATTAACGGTTTCATTGGCAATAAGCGACGATTCAAATTCACGGCCATGCATAAAGTCCAGCACAGTTTCATCCACATACATTTTAAGAATATTATTTTCTTTAATTGCCTGCAACGTTTCACGAAGCTGTATCACATGCTGAATAGTTTTCTCCAACGTCAGCTCCAGGTCGGCAAAATTTATCGGCTTACATAAAAAATCAAAGGCGCCGCGGTTCATTGCCACACGAATATTTTCCATATCCCCGTAAGCCGATACAATCACTGATTTTATCAGCGGGCTTATTTCCTTTATTTTGCCTAACAACGTTAAGCCATCCATTTCAGGCATATTGATATCGCTCAATACAATTTCTATATCAGGATAATCGTGCAACTTATCAAGGGCATCTTTACCATTTATGGCAAAAACAAATTCATACTTATGCTCTCTTATCTGCCTGCGAAACTTTTGCTTTATAAGAACTTCAAGGTCTTTCTCATCATCCGCCACTAATATTTTTGACATTAAGTTTTTGCTTTAAGCTTCTGTTTTAAAATGGTAAAATCAACCGGCTTCGTTAAAAAATCATCTGCACCAAGGCGCATAGCCATGTTATAATTTTCCTGGTCTCCATATGCCGTTACCATCATCACCATCGGTGGCGGCTTGCTGTATTGCTTCTTTATGTGTTCAAGCAGCTCAAGGCCGCTCATACCAGGCATGTTAATATCAGAAAGTATGAGCACCACTTCATGCTCGTGCTGGCTAAGATAAGTAAGCGCTTCCTCACCTGAAAAAGCAAAAACAAATTCCATTTCTTTCGCTCTTATTTCTTTCCTAAAGCGTTGCTCAAATAATGTTTGCATGTCCTTTTCATCATCAACTACCAAAATTTTCATAACATTAATTTATAACTTTTTAATTGTGCGAACCATGATTTTTAATTGAATAAATTATATCATCTTAAAATTATTTTTTTGT
>CAXSDW010000006.1:50615-62117 GCA_964236235.1 uncultured Chitinophagaceae bacterium | reverse complement strand
AAATTCTTAAGACATTGAATTGAATCTGTAACCTGCTCCGGCTTGCTTACTCCTATTAATACTGAAGTTATTCTTTTGTCTTTCAATATCCATGAAAGCGCCATCTGTGCAAGAGTTTGATTACGTTGCTGTGCCAGTTCGTTAAGGCTGCGTATCTTTTCAATTTTATCAGGTGTTACATCATTTTGCCTGAGAAATGTATTTGGCTTGCTTGCACGTGAGCCTTCCGGAATACCGTTTAGATATTTATTGGTTAGTAAGCCCTGCGCAAGTGGCGAAAATGGAATGCATCCCACACCTTCTTTCTCCAATACATCTAATAAACCATCTTCAACCCAGCGCTCAAACATGGAATATTTAGGCTGATGAATTAAACAAGGCGTACCCAGTTGTTTTAGAACAGCTATTGCTTTTGCTGCTTCATCAGCGGGATAGTTTGAGATGCCTGCATATAAAGCTTTGCCCTGGCGCACGATCAAATCCAGCGCACTCATCGTTTCTTCCAGCGGCGTATCCGGATCGGGGCGATGATGATAAAAAATATCTACATACTCTAAACCCATCCGCTTAAGGCTTTGGTCCAGGCTTGAAACAAGGTATTTCTTTGAGCCCCAGTCGCCATAAGGCCCTTCCCACATTGTATAACCTGCTTTTGATGAAATTATGAGCTCATCTCTGTAACTGCTAAAATCATCTTTTAAAATACGACCGAAATTTTCTTCGGCAGAACCCGGCGGCGGCCCGTAATTATTAGCAAGATCAAAATGAGTAATGCCTGAATCAAATGCGAGCTTTAATATTTGCCTGCAATTCTCCAGCACATCTACGCCACCGAAATTATGCCAGAGGCCAAGAGATATTTCCGGTAACATTATACCGCTGTTACCGCAACGCCGGTATTGCATTTCTTTATACCTGTTTACATCGGCTGTATAGAGCATCTGACTATATTAAAGTGTAAGGATTATTTAAAAACCAAGATTGGTATCAACACGCAAGTTTACGATAATTGAAGATAATGAAGATACACAAGTGAGTTATATTTTATTGTGAACACATTCAGTATTTGCTTACAATTTTATACTTTCGGACAAATACAATATGATTGAAAAAATAAAAGATTTATTTGCAGATAAAATCCTTGTAAAAAAGATTCAAAAAAGATTACCTGAACTGTTTCAAATAGCAGAACTTGAAAGTTCAAGAGCTGGTAAAATCGGAATGGAAGTGGGCACTATTCGTGAAAGAATTATTATAGCTCTTCTAACTCACAAATTTGGTAATGAAAATATAAACCCCGGATATACCAATTACAGAAACCGAAGTTGATGTTTTTGTTTTTGGAAAGCCGGTTTCAATTAAAACAATAACAGGAAAGAATTTTGCAGGTATAAAACTTATATGGACCGTTGACGAGCGAAAGGCAATTATTTTTAGCCAGAATTATAAACCAACCTGTGATTTAATTGTCGTTCAAATAAATTGGGATAATGGTGGCGGCTTTTATTATATTCCATTGGAAATTCAACTTCAGACTTTAAAAACAATGGGCAAGGATAGATATATTAAGTTGCCCAAACCTGGTACCAATCCACGTGGAGTTGAAATGCAAGGTGAAGCTATGCGTCTCTTAATTACTAATTCGCAAACATTAAACATTCCTATTAACTGGACAAAAGAAAGCAGTAATTTTAATACCTATAAACGTTGGATTGAACTTTGGGAAATTGATTAATTATGAAGAAAGGGACAGAAACAAGCACCTTTGGAACAAACGGCAGAGTTAATCATAACTCAGCTAAATTTTATGACTCCAGGCTTTACAAGGACACAGATAAGCATTCTCTTGTAAAGATTGAGGCTGATAATGTATTTCCACAAGAAATCGAAAATACAATTATCAAAGGATCATCAGAAAGTATGACTGATATTCCGGACAACTCCGTTCATCTGATGATAACTTCACCACCTTATAATGTTTCTAAGGATTATGATCAGGATTTATCTTTAAGTGAATATTTAAATCTCTTAAAAGGTGTTTTTAGCGAAACATTTCGTGTATTAGTACATGGGGGAAGAGCTTGTATTAATGTGGCAAATATTGGTCGCAAACCCTACATTCCGCTTAGCGATTACATTTCAACGATGATGATTGACTTAGGTTTTAATATGCGTGGAGAAATTATTTGGAATAAAGCCGCAGGTGCCGGAGTTTCAACTGCATGGGGAAGTTGGCAATCTGCAAGTAATCCAATTCTCAGGGATGTTCACGAATACATTTTAATTTTTTCAAAAGGTGATTATAAGAGAGAAAGAAATGAAAAACAAAATACTATCGCGAAAGAGCAATTTATTGAATGGACAAAATCCATTTGGATTATGAACACAGAAAGCGCAAAAAAGATTGGGCATCCTGCGCCTTTCCCTGAAGAGTTACCCTATAGACTTATACAGCTTTATTCTTTTGTTGACGATATTATATTAGACCCGTTTATAGGTAGCGGAACTACTGCTGTAAGTGCATTAAAATGCGATAGGAAATTTATAGGTTATGATACTGATGAAAAATATATAAAGCTTGCAGAGACACGATTAAGCAGATACAGATCGAGAATTAAATTTCCAAATTAACAGTATACAGTCAGCGCTTTGCGCACACAGGCTACCTAAATAACAATCATCTCCAAATAAAAGCCAATCATATTGTTCCAGGCAGGTTTACACCAATCAATCCCTCATTTTTATTTTTTCTCTCTCATCACTTTTAAGTCTTCGGCCCATTTTATAAGTTCTGTAAACATTGAGGCTGCAGATTTTTGCAGTATTTCATCTGCAACAAAAACTCCATTGGCATTGATATGCTTTGTAAAAAAAGGAATGTTTACAATCTCAACTATCGGCACCATTTTTTGTGCAGCCACTACTTGTTTTAATTGTTGAACAGATCTTGTGCCTGCCGATACACCTCCGTAACTTACAAAAGCAACAGGTTTATAATTCCATTCTTTATATAAGTAATCCAGCGCATTTTTTAATGGAGCCGGGTATCCATAATTATACTCAGCCGCCACTATTATAAATGCATCAGCAGGCTCTATCTTACTGCTCCAGTTCTTTGTATGCTCATGCTCATATTTATGTAATGCGGGATGATGTGGCTCGTCTAAAAAAGGAAGGTTTATCACAGCAAGATCCAATAATTCCACATCAAAAGCGCCCTGCATTTCGGCAAGTTCTACTATCCATCTTGCCAGTGCAGGTCCCTTTCTTGATGGTCTTGTAGTGGAGGTAATTATTTTTAAATTAAGCATTTTAAATATTTAGTTTCGATAAAAATAGATTTAATTCTTCTCTTTGGTTTTCCCTGGCAGCATTTCAATTTCATTTAGGCTTTTGCAAATTGTATTTCATGTTTTTCAATGTTCGTTTAAAAATTACAATTAACATCACCGGTATGTAATTATTCTTACTTACGCTGCAACTGTTCATTTCTATGAGTGAATTAATGTTGCAGTAATTTGAATTGTTCATTAGGATAATTCACGATTACAATACCGGTTTTTAAATGTGCTTAGCGACGTTGTAAATGTTCATTTCCATGATTGAAACTGACATTGCAGGTATTGAATTGTGCTTTGCAACAATTCTCACTGCCATTCAGGTATTTAATTGTGCCCTGCAACGTTCCGTTCCCATCAATCGAGCAAATTTTTCTATTTTCTGATTTCTGACATCTGACCTCTAACATCTAACATCTCATTTGTTATTTGCAGATACTGGTGAATTAAATACAAGTTTGTTGGCATTATTAATTTCATCCTGGTTAATGGTATGACCCATGTTATTATAAAGTTTTTCAGTAACTGCAGCATTCATATCTTTTAAAATAGCTGTTGTAGCATGCACTCTTTCTACCGGAATATGCGGATCAGGATTGCTGGTTCCGATAAATATTGGTGTGCCTTTAAAATCACCTTTGTAATTTTCAGAATAAATTTTATCGCCGATAAGTCCGCCGGTGAAAGCCACTATTCCGCCAAATCTTGTTGCGTTCCTGGTAATATATTCAAGCGTTAAACAAGCGCCTTGTGAGAATCCCAAAAAATAAATGTCCTGCTGAGAAATACCTTTTGCTTTTACATCATTTACAATATCAAGCAGCATATTTAATGAAGAAGATAACCATGGTTCATTTTGCGCAGGCGGCGATAGAAATGATTGCGGATACCATGAATGATTTGCTGCCTGCGGGGCAATTAAAGAAAAATCATCAACATTAAGATTTGGTGACAGCGATAAAATATCTTCTGCATCAGCGCCGCGGCCATGCAACATAATTAAAGCCTTGCCGCCGGGTATTAATTGTTTTCCTGCGGTGATAATATTTGTTGTATGCATCTTAATCTTAAATGACTAATAATTTATTCTGTTAAAGTATTGAAGTGGCGACAATAAAATTTCCTGTCATTCTAATTAAAGATATAAGCTTAATTTGAACCGCTCTTCAACTGCGCTCTGTGCGCTAATTGCAACACTGTTAGGCGTTCATCATCTGCTTAGCGTCAGAACGAACTCTCTTGCTTCAATCATCATTGGATGCTGGTCTATTTCATCTTCACTTAAATGTCTTTCTTCCTGAATTTTACAGTCCACTGTATCTGTAAGATAGGTGCCAATATTAAAAATATGATTTCTATTCTTGTCTACTAAAAACTGAAGTGTTTCATAAACAACAGTAGAAGCATTTAAAGCATAAGAGCTTATTTCATCTTCAAAGTCATCCATATGAGGAGTATTTTTCTCCACCTTTAAAAGCATTTCTTCTATTTTTGATTTGTTAGCCGGCTCTGTCTTTCCCTGCTCACATAGTTTAATTGCATCCACTAATAAATCGACATCACCCCATTGATGCACTTGAACAAATTTCAAAGTACAATTTCTTACATACAGTAATAGCTAAGTCGAACTGCTTTTGATTTGAAAGAGTTCCAAGTTGTTTTTTGAAAAGTGAAACGTACTCTTTATAATTCATGTTGTTTCTTCGATGACGTCTAACTTTTGACTTTCAACTTACAACTTAAATAATCACAGCTTGGGCAATACCGCTTCTATTTCTACTCTTGAAGGTTCATATTGCTTGGGCAATTTAAGATGTGTGCCCAATTCAGCTACAGGTTCATCTATTGCAAATCCGGGGTTCTCCGTGGCCAGTTCAAACAGCACTCCGCCGGGCTCACGAAAATATAAAGAGAAGAAATAATCCCGGTTTATTTTAGGTGTAATGTTCAGTCCTTTGCTTAAAACCTTCTCACGGTATTCCATCAGCATATCTTCATCTTTTACCCTGAAAGCCACGTGGTGATTGGTTCCGCCTGCAACATGGCCTACCTGTTCATCTGCTGCTTCTACTATATCTACAATGTTGGCATTGTCAACAGCATCGGTTTTAAAACGATAGCGGTTATTCTCTTGCCCTGATAAATTATAGCCCAGAATATCAGTAAGAACAGCTGCTGTAGCTTCCTTGTTTTTAAGCGTTAATGTAACACTATGAAATCCTTTTAAAGCAACCTGCGAATTTATATTATTGGTTTCCCAAGGCTTCCTGTTATCATTATTCTTACTAATAATAAGGTCAATCATTAATCCGTCAGGATCTTCAAAAGAAAGATATTCTTCTCCAAATCTTTCACTGACCACGCATTGTTTTATGTTGAATTGTTTAAACCGATCCTGCCAAAACCCAAGACTATCTTTTGGAACAGAATAGCCAATATTAGTTGCCATTCCTATACCTGCACGTCCTTTTCCTATGCCTGCCCATGGAAAAAATGTAAGGATAGTGCCTGCACTACCAACTTCATCGCCATAATAAAAATGATAAGTGCCCGGATCATCAAAATTCACTGTCTTTTTCACCAGCCTCAGCCCCAGAACTTTTGTATAGAACTCCAGGTTACGGGCTGCGTCCGAAGCAATAGCCGTAATGTGATGAAGTCCATAAATTTTATTTTCCATAAGTTATTGTGAGATGGCAGATAGCAGAGGTCAGAGGTCAGATGTCAGAGGTAAGAAGTAAGAAGTAAGAGGTAAGAGGTCAGTTGTCAGTTGTCAGAAGAATATTGATACTTTCAAATTATTTCCAGTTCCAATTTTCAATTCCTGATTTTTCAATTCCTGATTTTCTGTCTTCGATTTCTATTTTCTGATGTCTGATTTCTTATTTCATATTTCTTATTTCTTATTTCATGATTTCTTATTTCTTATTTCTTATTCTGAAAGCTGATTTCTGAAGCCGATTTCCGAAACCTAACTAAGCCTGTTTTATCAACTGTATCTCTGCGTTTAATTTTATATCATCACTTACTACAACATTTCCTGCTTCAGTAACTGCGCTCCATGTTAAGCCAAATTCTTTGCGGCTTATTTTACCGGTAACAGTAAAGCCAGCTTTTGTTTGCCCGTAAGGATCTACTACAATACCTCCGTATTCTACATTAAAAGTAACCGGCCGGGTTATTCCGCGGATAGTTAAATCGCCATGAATCTTTGCATCATCTCCGTCACTCCCATATTTACTACCAACAAATTTTAACTGGCTATGCTCTTCGGCATTAAAAAAATCTGCAGACTTAAGGTGAGTATCCCGCTGTGCATTGTTGGTATCAATGGAATCAATATCAGCAGTGAATTCGATCCTTTTTGCTGTATCAAATGATTCATTTTCCGTTTCCACTTCCAGGTTAAACTTCTTAAAATAGCCTGTAACGGTTGTAATCATAAGGTGCTTAACCTTAAAAGTAATTTCGCTGTGAGAGGGATCAATTACCCATTTAATTGTTGACATATTATTTTATTTATTTGGTGAATTTAATTGTATGAAATCGCTACGAATATCACGTTTTAATATAACAAATTTACACCCTGTTAATACTGATTCCATTGATGTATGATAATAAATAGAGTGAGTGCAGATTAATGGCTCATTGCCATTTCTTTTCTTATACGGCTTAATGTTTCTCTTGTAATGCCAAGGTAAGATGCGATCATATGCTGTGGCACACGCTGCAAACAGCCGGGATAAGTTTCAATAAATTTAAGGTATTTTGTTTCTGCAGATTCGCTTAACGAACTCATCAGTCTCCGCTGCGTGGCAATCAGGTTATTCTGTAAAAGAATGCGAAAATATCTTTCAAATTTAGGTATTCTTTCTAATAATAAATCCCATGATGGCTTTGAGATTACCAGGATGTTACTATCTTCCAAAGCCTCCATATTATACATTGAAGGCTCATTGGTAAGAATACTATACAGATCAGCCATCCACCATCCTTCAAAGGCAAACTGTAAAATATGCTCAGTGCCTTTATTGTCAATTGTGTAAGAACGCAGGATGCCTTTTTCAACAAAAGCAAAGTATTTACATACATTGCCTTCCTGCAAAAGGTATTGTTTCTTTCTAAGTTTTTTTGGTAAAAAAAGATCTTTGCAAAAACTGCATTCTTCTTCTGTTATTGAAATTATTTCATTAAACTTTTTATATAACAGGTGAAACATGATGATGAAAATGAATTAATTATTCAACACTACAGAAGTATATAAATGTACAGCGTTCGCTAAAATAAATGCTTAAAAGATTGATCTCTTTGTATTGTTTGAATTGTATTTTGCAAAGACCTGAGCATAAATTTATATATTGCGCCACCTGTACTTATTCTTTTCACGCCCAACTCAGCAAGCATTTTAAAACCAGGTAAATCCTTTGCGCAAAGCACATGTATGGGTAGCTTTGTTGCCTGCACTACTTGCCTTATGTCATCCTTTTCAGTTATGAATGGCACAAAAATTCCGCTGGCTCCTGCATCTTCATAAGCCTTTATTCTTTTAAGTGTTTCGTTAAGCGGCGATGATAATTTAAGTAAATAAGCATCGGTTCTCACGTTACAAAACATGCCAATGTTATTTTTTTGAAAATGATTATTTATTGAAAAAACTATTTGCTTAAAATGATCTATAGATTGTATTTCGTTTTTGCCTGGTATGGAATCTTCAATATTAAAACCAACTGCGCCAAGCTCATAAAGGCGCTCAAGGTTTTGTATTATCTGTGAAACATCATTTCCATAGCCGGCTTCCATATCTACAGAAAGCGGGATACTAATATTATTAATAATTCTTTTTACGATTTGCAAAAGTAATTCAAAAGGCATCTGCTCTCCATCTTCATATCCTAATGAATAAGCTATCGCAGAACTTGAGGTAGCAAGGGCTTCAAATCCGTTAGCCTCAAAAACCTTTGCGGAAGATACGTCCCATACATTGCCAATTAAAAGCGGTGTGGAACGCTCATGTAATTGCAAAAATTGCCGGTATTGATTCATAAAAAAAGTAATAAATATAAAATCATTTAAAAAGTAATAATTCGCAAACCCTCGCTATCAGGATATTCATGCCTCATATTTAGCTGGCAAACAACAGCGCATTAAAGCTAATTATCTAAGTAAATAAATCCACAATTATTTTTAATTTGTTACCGTCAATCCTCAGATTGTACAAAATCAATAACATGCTTTACCTGTTAAAACAAAAACAATTTTGGCAGGATTTTATATAACTCTGTATTTAAAATAACCATTTATGAAAAAAATAGTAATAGCATTTTCAGCAACAATTTTATTTGCCGCATGCGACCAAAACTCATCAACTAAAACCAATACAACTACCGACTCAACCACTGCTTCGGGAACGTCTAACTCCACTATGAGAGATTCAACTATAACTAATCCGGGAACTGGCTCATCTACAGGAGGTGGTACAAATGCGGGTGCAGCAAACGGTTCCAATGGTTCAGGTACTGCAACTGGCACAAGTGGAACTGGTGGTACGGGAGCAAGTGGAACCGGTGGCACCGGTACCGGAGATGCACGTGCTGCGAACGGAACTTCCAGCGGAGCTGGTGGTACCGGAACCGGCAGTAGCGGGGGAACTGGTACTTCAGGCAGCGGATCAAGTGGTGGCGCAGGCACTGGTACTTCCGGAAACGGCAGCGCGGGAACTGGTGGTACAGGAAATGCAGCAAGCAGCAACAGTCCCAGGTAGATAATTCTATGAAGATGAGTATTAAAGTCTTTCGGGAAGCCGGAAGATTTTTTATTTTATAGCATAATAGTTTACCTGGTCTTCCTCAATATTATTTTAACCTGTTGCCGGAGTTTAATTCATAAATGTTAGCCTCACAGAAGAGACATATAACAGAATGAAAGATTTATTATGAAGATAAACTCGGTATAAGCAGCATTTTAGAAATATCGCTCCGAAGAAGCTATTTGGGTCCTTCATTTAAAAAATTTCTACTAATATGTTGCTTCTGCATAACTGAAGAATTTTGTAAGAATTCACTCCCGCCAATAGATAATAATAAACAATTAATTATTTATTCGTTACGTTCTTTAAATATTAATTTAACTTTTAAATAATTAAAATTTTAGCGCTATAAACTTACTTTGTATAATGGCTTCACCTTACAGAACCCAGACACGACAGGAAGAAAATTTAAATGCCGCAATACATGGTATAGGATTGCTTTTGGCCATTGCCGCAACACCTTTTTTGCTTATAAAAGCAAACAGTAACAATCCTGTAATGATTTGGGCAGTGAGCACTTTTGCATTTGGTATGATCGCAGTTTATTTATCTTCTACATTGTATCATCTGGCGATTGATCCGGAATTAAAAAGAAAAGCAAATATCGTTGATCACATCAGCATTTATTTTCTAATCGGCGGCACTTATACGCCGATTATTTTGTTTTATCTTGATCAAAATTTAAGCACCTTATTTCTTTGTGTACAATGGGCTATTATTGCTGTTGCTTCAATTCTTAAAATCTTTTTTACCGGCAAATACCATAACCTTTCGGTATCGCTTTATATAATGCTTGGCTGGATGCTGGTGTTTGTAATTAAGCCACTAATTGAAGCTATGCCGCCTGATATTTTCTTATACATAATTGCCGGTGGAATGTTTTATACAACCGGCATATTATTCTACAACCGGGATAAACAAAAGTATGCACATAACATATGGCACTGCTTTGTGCTTGCAGGAACTTTGCTTCATTTTATAGCGATTTACAAAAGCCTGTAACGGCAATTACATCATCAAGTTGACAGCTTAAAATGCGTACCGTATTTTACAATAAGGCAACTGCTCTCTTACCATATCCACTATAGTATCTACTAATTCTTTTTTAAAGCCGCGTTTATAGCGCACATTTCTTCCGCCTGTTTCACTGTATTTAAATTCCTGAAGATTTGGCTTCCATAGCACTTCTTCAGCTTTGGGATGCCAGCCCATGTTTACATTATGTAATGCTTCATTATGTGTAAGAAAAATAATTTCTGCTACAAGCTGCTGCTTTGTTGTTTCGTTTAATTTATCATTCAGCTCTTCAAATAATAATAACCAGTCATTCACCCATCCATCATAATATATAACAGGCGAAAAATTTACATTCACTTCATAGCCGGCGTCAGTAAATTCATTCATCACATCAATCCTGTCACTTATTGGGGTAGTTCTTACATCAACCAACCTGCTCATGTTATGTGGCATAAGGCTAAAGCGAATTCGTGTTTTTTTCTGCGGATCATAATCAAGCAATTGCCTGTTAACAAACTTGGTAGCAAAAGTTAACTTTCCATTTGGTATGGATTTAAACAGGTTCATCATATCTTTTACATTGTCACATATCGCTGCATCTGCAGAGCAATCCCCGTTCTCTCCTATTTCGTAAACCCAATACACCGGATCAATATCATCTGGCGCAGTTTTAATTCCGTGGCGGGCCGCATGCCTTTGAAGGTATTTACATATCTGTTCAATATTTACAAACAAGGTAATTGGATTTGCAAATCCTTTCCGCCTCGGCACATAGCAATATGAACATGACATGGTGCAGCCATTGGATTCCGAAGGAGCTACAAAATTTGAGCTTCGGGTATTTGGTCTGCAGGTAAGAGATTTTTTTATTCCCAAAACAAGCACATTCTTTTTTATGTGCATCCAGTCTTCTACAGAGCCTTCGTTGCCATGCAGCTCAGGTATTTTCCAGTGTGATGGAACTTCAATTAATTTTGCGTCAGGATATGCGTTAAGTATTTCCAGGCCACGCTTGTAAGTGCGTACAGCAGGTTCCAGGTAAATGGATTCAATATTTAAAAGATCATGAATTGTTTTGTTGTGCAGCATCTTATAATTTTGTATGTAATGCTAAAATCCCGGCCGCGAAAGAGCATATTAAAAAATACTTTTTATCAATCAGAACACTAATAATGCAAATTTGTTTATCCGGTTTCTAAAAATTAACATGCATTTTCTTACTGCTGATATTATTATTTATGCTGAAAAATAATTATCTAATATTGTAAGATGCCAGGTAAAAAAAACATACAGCAAGGCAATATGTTAAGCAGGCTATCGGCAGTTTCAAGGCTGCTCATA
>CAXSDW010000006.1:0-50515 GCA_964236235.1 uncultured Chitinophagaceae bacterium | reverse complement strand
TTTATTTATTCTTATAAAATGGATTTTATCAAAATATTCTATGTAATTACCCATTGGGAAAAATGGCATTACCACCTTAAGTACATTCCGCTTTATCCGGTATGGTGCTGGTATTGTATCCGCTCAAAGTCTCTGTGGTGGTTCACTTCATCAAATCCTACATTAACCTTTGGCGGTTTTGAAGGAGAAACTAAAAAGGAAATGTATAGCCAGTTACCTCCTTTAAGCTATCCTAAAAGTATTTACATTTCATCTTCATTTTGTTTTGCAGAAGCGCAAAGATTATTCAATGAAAATAATTTTATATATCCATTTGCCGTGAAGCCAGACGTAGGCATGATGGGTTTTATGTTTCGTAAAATTGATAATGCAGAACAATTTAAACAATATCATAAAGCAATGCCTGCTGACTATATTATACAGGAGCTTATTACTTATCCTGTTGAAGTAAGTGTTTTTTATCATCGTCATCCGGCCCGGCAAAAAGGCGCAATCACAGGTTTTGTAAGAAAAGATTTCATGGAAGTGGAAGGTGATGGAAAAACAACTTTATGGCAGCAAATACTTCAGCATCCGCAGGCAAAATTCAGGCTTGATGAAATGAGAAGAAAGCATGAAAGCAGGCTAAA
The DNA here is from genome assembly GCA_964236235.1 of uncultured Chitinophagaceae bacterium. Lineage (GTDB taxonomy): Bacteria > Bacteroidota > Bacteroidia > Chitinophagales > Chitinophagaceae > Ginsengibacter. Next base: position 49,886 of record CAXSDW010000006.1, on the reverse strand, counting down.
TTTTATTATTCCTTCCAAACAAATATTCCGTTTATCATGGGCAGCAAACTTAAGCCGTGGAGGAAGATTAGTGAATCTTGAATATGAAAAAGATGACCGGTTGCTAAACATTTTTGATAACCTAAGCCATTACACAAAGCATTTTTATTATGGCCGCTATGATATAAAGTGCTCATCTGTTGAAGACCTTAAACAAGGCATTAATTTTTCTATTCTTGAATACAATGGATGCGGCGCCGAGCCTCATCATATTTATGGCAACGGCAACACCTTAGTACAGGCGTATAAAATCATTTTGCAACATTGGAATATTCTTTACAAAATTTCAAAATACAACAGGATAAATGGCTTTGAATATTGCAAACACAATAAAGGATATAAGTTTTTAAGATCAGCAAAAAAACATTTTAAAGCTTTAAAAAAATTAGACAGGCAATTTGAACTTTAATAACCTATTAGTGTTATAAATAAGGATGTAATCAAAATCTTTTGAAAAATATATGGCACAATTTTTAATAAGTAAATAATTAAAAAATAGATATTTATATGATGGCGGAGATGGAACGGCAAGTAGAAATTGAAGAATATTTTAACTTTCTGCAACAAAAAGATTTTCCTTGTATAGCAGCCAAGGCAGCGCTGGCAAAAGAGCAGATAAAGTGTATGGTAGCAAGCCATATTGCGTGTCCAAAAGATGATTATTCTATCTTAAAATTCATGTATGAAGCCGTAGATGAATACCGGAATACAGAAAATTTTTACTATAGCGCAGTGGTAATTTTTAAAGAACCATTATATGCTGACGAAGCTGCGTTTGATAAGCTGCTATGGCAAAGATTACAGGCCTTAGCTGATCTTGATGCGGCTAATTATTCATATGATAAACGTGTAAGCGCTGATCCTTCATCTCCGGATTTTAGTTTTAGCATTAAAGAAGAAGCATTTTATGTAATTGGCTTGCATCCCGCAAGCAGCAGAACTGCCAGGCGATTTAAATATGCTGCAATTGTATTTAATCCGCACCAACAATTTCAGGAAATGAAAGAAACAAGTAAGTATGAAATGATAAAACAATCGGTAAGAAAACGTGACATACAATATTCAGGTTCGTTAAACCCAATGCTTACAGATTTTGGCGAATCTTCTGAAGTTTTTCAATACAGCGGAATGAAATATGATGATACATGGCAATGTCCTTTAAAAATCAATCATGCCAAATGAAAATAATTTCACCCCGCAGCGGAGTTGCATTTATTTTAAAAAAAGGACAACAATTAAAAGTTATTGATATTGAAGGAGAGCAGGTTTCAGATCTCATTTGCTACAATTTGAATGATAAAGCAGAATATCTTTCTTCGGGAAGAACAATAGATTATGCGGAAACCATTTTACTTACCCAGGGACATTCATTTTATTCAAACAGAAGTAATATAATGTTTGATATGATTGAAGACACCGTGGGAAGACACGATTTTTTGCTCACTCCTTGCAGCGCTGATACTTTTAGGATTATTTACGGACATATACAACCGCACCAGGGCTGTTTTGGTAATCTTTGTGCAGCACTTAAACCATATGGAATTATGCCCGATAACATTCCTGTAAGCTTTAATGTTTTCATGAACGTAACTGTTGATAATGGTACAGGCAAAGTATCGGTGCTTGCGCCGGTAAGTAAGGCAGGAGGTTATGTATTGCTACAGGCAAAGATGGACTTAATTGTCGGGCTTACTGCATGTTCGGCTGAAATGTCAAACAACTATTCTTTTAAACCCATAGGTTATCAAATCTTCGGTGAGGAGTGATCCCTAATAGTTATGCTTTGTAAAAAAGCAAAAAAAGACCCGCTATAAAGCCTCTAAATGCTTGTAAAGAAGAACTTAAAATATTTTTATTTGAAATTAGGGTGTACAATATCGACTAAATATGTGCGATCGTGCCAACGTCTTATTTTTAAATAGTTCAGGATAACTGTCGTTAATAATGTAACACAAAAATAGTTGTAAGTATAGATGCTGGTTTTTTATAAAGGCTTAAGCATAATTTTATAATATTCTGTTGCTGTTAAACGTGTCGTTATTGAAAGCCTCCATGCTACATTCTAAGATCATTAAATTTTTACGCACAACACTTACTGTACGAAGGTCTGCCTGATTCCATTATCGATTCATCACCACTCCCATTGTCTTTTCACTAATACAACTTTCCTACCTTTTTTTCAAAAAAAGCAATTCGAAGATCTGAAACCTTATTGCTAAGAAGTGACTCCGCAGAGACTCGAACTCTGGACCCGCTGATTAAGAGTCAGCTGCTCTACCAACTGAGCTACGAAGTCGATATTATTTTTAAAGTGATTAATATATTAAAAGATTATTGGATTTCTTCTTCAAATATCGGGCAAAATTTTTTCTATGCTATTATAACACTTTAATAATTTGAATTAAAGAATGAAAATGGAAATGAATTTCTGTATTATCACTTTTGATTTACCCTTTGTTTTTCTTCACATTGCCTGGCGTTGCCAGCGGGTTTTACAGCAGCAGGCCATACAATATCTGCATGAAGTACGAACTGAATTCTGGGATAAGTGATTGCACGAATACAAACATCAGAAGGTGTTATTGCCGGCATTTCATACGCTCCGTAGTTACATAAAAATTCTGTTCTTTATGTGTGAAGAAGTTATTATAAATTGAACAAAGCCAATTTATATCTTCATCAGCATTTTAAATAATATCAATTATGACAACAAAAGAAGTAGCCGATCAATTGGTAACAATGTGCCGTGATGGCAAAGTAGAAGAAGTAAAACAGCAATTATTTACTGAAGACACAGTTAGTATTGAGCCAACAGCAGGCATTCTGCCCAAAGAAACAAAGGGCTTGCAGGCGATTCAAAAGAAAGCTGAATTATTCATATCAATAGTGGAGCATTTTTATGGCAGCACTATAAGTGACCCTGTTGTAGCTGGTGATTATTTTTCTGTTGCATGGGATACAGACATTGAAATGAAAGGACAGCCACGGCAAACAATGAGTGAGATTTGTTTATACAAAGTGAAAGAGGACAAGATAATTTCAGAGCAATTTTTTTATTAACCAAGGCATGTTTTGAATAGATTAATCTCCATCTTAATAATTCTTTTTTAGGAATATAGTCGTGCCGTAAAAACCTATGTTGCTGTAAAGAATGTAAACTTTTGTTTAACAAAAAATAGTATATGTTTTCATGAGAACTTTTAAATAATAACATGCTATAAAGACACAGTTAACTAAAGCACTTGTTTCTTTTCTTTTTTCAGTTACATCATATACACTTTTTGCGCAAGATAAAAAGGCTGCAGTAAAGTCGGCAATAGAATCAAAACGGTTTGTATTTAAAGCGCAAAGAGTGTTGCCTCTTTCAGGAAGGCTGAGGCGGTTAAATGGTGAAGATTATGAGGTGAGGGTTACCGGTGATTCCCTTATTCCCTATCTTCCTTATTTTGGCCGGGCTTATTAGGCTCCGGTTAACAATGAAGGTGGTATAAAATTTACTTCTGTTAAATTGACTATTAAGTTAATAACGCCAGGAAAGGTGGCTGGCAGATTTTGTTAAAGCCAAAAGATAATATTGATGTAAGTCAGTTTAATTTATAAGATTGATAAAATTACCGGATTTGTCTTTGCAGCTATTCGTATTTGTTGCGTTCGGGATTTTGTTTGGATTCGAATAAAATAAGAATTGTGATGGTTCTATTTTTAATCCGGTAATAAATTTTATTATGTTTTGTAATATTTATCTTACGGATGTTTTTACGTTTAGAAGTTGTAATACCAATTTTAGGATGTAATGATAAAGCAGCAAGTTTTTGATCAATAATGGTCTGGAAATTTATGGCCGCTTTTAAGCCCCATTCTTTCTCAAGATAATTTTGAACATTGAGAAGATTGTTTAGAAATTTTTTACTTTTTATGATTTTATACGCCATCTGGCCGTTGCATTTAAATATTCTTCTTCGGTAATTGTTTCTCCTGCCTCTGCCTGCCTCATAGCTTCTTCCAGTTCTCTTTCCTGTTCTTCTGTTAAATCATCAATCTCTTCATCTTGTTGTTTTGTACGGTTCTTAATAACATAAGGTACAATATCATCATTTAGCACATTTAAGGTATGCTCATCTTCAATACTGTCAATCATTGCATGCAACTCTTTCTTAAGCGCTTCTTTCGATTTCATAAAAGCTTTTTTTCAAATTTAATATTAATTAACTATCGCCCTGCGGAGAATGCTGTTTTATAAATTCAATTGCCTTCAACATATCATCATTCAGCACTCTATCCTGATCATTAAAGAAAACTATCTTTCTGAATGATGTAACAATTTCTTCAATGGCAGTTGACGACTTTAATGGACGCCGGTATTCCAGGGCTTGCACGGCCAGCAATAATTCTATGGCTAAAACTTTCTCTACATTTTGTATTACACGTAAGCATTTTGTTGCAGCATTCGCACCCATACTTACATGGTCTTCCTGGTTATTGCTTGATGACATTGAATCAACTGAAGCCGGTGTGCAAAGTTGCTTGTTCTCGCTCACAATGCCTGCTGCAGTGTATTGCGGTATCATTAAACCTGAATGCAGCCCTGGTTCTTTTACAAGAAATAATGGAAGGCCTCGTTGCCCGCTTAACAACTGAAAGCTTCTTCTTTCAGAGATGCTGCCAATTTCTGCCATGGCAATGGAAAGAAAATCCGTGCATAGCGCAAGTGGCTGCCCATGAAAATTTCCCCCGTTTAAAATAAGATCATCATCAGGAAAAATATTTGGATTATCAGTTACTGAATTGGCTTCTTTTAAAAATACGTTTAGCACATAATCAAATGTATCTCTTGTGGCACCATGTACCTGCGGAATACAACGGAAGGAATATGGATCCTGTACCTGTGATTTTCGTTTGCAACAAATCTCACTGCCTTGTAATAATTCTCTTAATCTTGCAGCAGTATCTACCTGCCCTTTATGTGAACGTATCGCATGAAGCTTCTCATTAAAACAATCATCAACTCCATCAAAAGCATCAAATGAAATAGCAGAAATTATATCAGCCCATTGTAATAATCTTTCGCAATTTATTAAACTATATAACCCATAGGCGCTCATGAATTGAGTGCCGTTTATTAAAGCAAGGCCTTCTTTACTTTGCAATGCAATTGGCTGCCAATTGAATTTATCCAATGCATCCTGCGACTTATACTTTACACCTTTATGATACACTTCTCCAAGACCTATTAAAGGCAAACTTAAATGACTGAGCGGCGCAAGATCACCCGAAGCCCCTAATGAGCCCTGGGTATAAATCACAGGCAACACATCGTTGTTATACATATCCATCAGGCGGTTTACAATGCCAATATCAACACCGGAATTTCCATAACTCAAGCCCTTTATTTTAAGCATAATCATTAGCTTCACAATATCTTTTGGCACTTCCTCTCCCAGCCCGCAGGCATGTGATTTTAATAAATTGTTTTGTAATTCTTTTAATTGATTCTTATCAATTTTTACATTTTGAAAATAACCAAAGCCTGTATTAATACCATAAAATAATGCGTCCGAAGAATCAAGTTTTTTATCAAGGTACTTTCTGCACTTTAATATTTCATCATGTGCAGCCCATGTGATGGAAAGCAATTGATTATAAGCCAACAGATTTTTAACCTGTTGAAACGTCAACCAGTTTTTATCAAGTGACAAATAATTATAACTCATAATTAATTAATAAAACAAGCGTTTTCCTTTCTCTCATTGCGTTAAGAGCTTCAAAAATACTTAAAATAATTCCCTGCATTTTTAAGGATTATTGATATTGAAACTGATAAACAAATGAACAAGCATCACAATAAATTCTTTCAGGAGAAAACAAAAAAAATCCTCTTAATAAGAGGATATAAGTTTACTTGATTCTATATAACAATACTTTCTCACCACAACGATCTAATCATTCTATAGATAGATAAGTTAACAATTACCATTTATCTACTTCTTCATGATCATTATTTTTAATAACAGGATCGGGAGTATGTACCAGTAAGATGTCGTCTTTAATCTCGTTTACCGGAGTATTGTCTTCAATTGCATGTTCATTTTGAGATGGTTCAATGTGCTCGGTATTTTCATGAACATCATGATTGAATGCATCAAAATCAAAATCGGGCATAAGGTCTGTTTTTACATACTCAACAGCTTCAGTAAGGCCTTTGATAAATTTATTAAAGTCCTCCTTATATAAAAATAATTTATGCCGGTCGTAGCCATCTTCATTAAACCTTTTCCTGCTCTCAGTTATGGTTAAGTAATAGTCATTACCACGGGTAGACCTTACATCAAAGAAATAGGTTCTGCGTTTCCCTGCCCTGATGCGTGCACTGTATACACTTTCCATTTTTTTATCGTTATTCTCGTTCGCCACTTTAAAGATTTTAATTTTTAAGAGTTAAATTTTTATGTTCAGGCAAAGATAAAATTGTTTTTCAAATGACAAAATCAGGTTATGCTAATTTAACTAACAGTTGCTCTTTGCACCTCGTGCTTTTGCTGGTGGTTATACATTTCTGCATATAAACCATTTTTTTCCATAAGCGCTGAATGTGAGCCCTGCTCTGCAATTGCGCCATCTTTAAGCAATATTATTTTATCAAAATCGAACAAAGAAAATATCCTGTGGGTTATAATAATCGCTGTTTTACTTTGTAAATAATTATATAAATTAGTAATTATTTCTTTCTCGGTTTTTGCATCAACAGCGCTAAGGCAATCATCAAAAATTACAATTTCCTGCTTCTTTATTAAAGCTCTTGCAATAGATATGCGCTGCTTTTGCCCGCCACTTAATGTAACTCCTCTCTCTCCGATTAACGTTTGGTATTTTTTATTGAACTGCTGTATTTCATTTTCTACCACTGCCTGCCTTGCTGCCTCTGTTACGTTTTGTTCAGTCAGATTCTTTACACCAAAACCAATATTTTCATACACTGTATCACTGAATAAAAAAACATCCTGCGGCACATAACAAAGCTGGGAACGCAAATCATTAAGGTCAATATTTTTAATAGAGATCCCATCATATAAAATATCTCCATGCTGCGGATCATACATCCTTAACAACAGTTGGGCAAGTGAAGATTTGCCAGAACCTGTTTTACCAATAATAGCGATCTTTTCGCCTTTATTAATTTTTAAATTAAAATTTTTTATTGCATGAATACCTGTGTGAGGATAAGTAAAGTCAACATTAACAAATTCGATGTTTCCTTTTAGCATGGCCTTTACCGGTGCAGTTGAATTCTTTATAGTTGGCGTGGTATGCAAAAATTCATTTATACGCCGCTGCGATGTTGCCGCTCTTTGTATCATGCTGGCCGTCCAGCCGATGGCACTTACAGGAAATGTGAGCATTAAAATATACATTACAAATTCGCCGATCACACCAATGCTTATTTCGCCCCTGATAACATACAGGCCGCCGATCATAATGGTAATAAGTGTGCTAAGCCCGATCAACAACGATATTGCAGGAAAATATATTGATTCTGTTTTTGCAAGTGATATGGCATTACTTCTATAATCTTCACTATTTTTTTCAAAGAACCCCAGCATTGCTTTTTCCTGCACAAAAGATTTTATCACTCTTATACCCGAATAAGATTCCTGTGCATTAGTGGTAAGATCAGAAAGCAGCGATTGTATTTTATCACTTTTTTTATTGATGATAGTATTTACATAATAGATTGTGAAAGCCAATACAGGCAAGGGCGATAGCACATACAACGTTAGTTCTTTGTTTTCCTTGAGCATATAAAAAACCGAGAAGCCAATGGTTGCGGCAAGGTTAAAAAGATACATAACAGCAGGTCCTGTGTACATCCTAACCCGGCTAACATCTTCAGAAATACGGCTCATAAGGTCGCCGGTATTATGAACTTTATAAAAAGCTGTATCAAGTTTTTGATAGTGATTGAATATTTCATTTTTCTGCTCATACTCAATATGACGGCTCATTACAATAATTGTTTGCCTCATAAGAAACATAAAAAATCCGCTTATTAATGCAAGGCCGAGAAGTATGATACCGCAGATGATTATTTTATTTTTAAACGATGAAGACAGCCGCTGAAACCGGTTAACAATATAGCGCTGAACCAACGGATCATAGTTGCTGTTGCCTCCGATCTTTGAAGGTGACGTTTCAGGTTGTACCCTATCATGTTTATCATCAACAGAAATATTTTTTGATAATGCAGACTTAGGTGAAGGCAGATTTACTTCAACTGTATTAAGCACGTACTTGGTTATCTGCGGGGATAGTATGCGGAAATAGTTAGAAAGCACAATGAAAATTATACCTAATAAGAAAAGCCATTTGTACTTCCAGAAATATTTATTTAACGATCGGAGGTGTTTCATTGGAGTACAAAGTTACAATTTAATAGACCTGATAATCTTAGAAACCGATATGAATTATTTGTATAAAATGGAACACTTAAAAATTATATTTTACTTAAGCTTGAACCAATAAAAAAGGCTCACTTAAAAAGTGAACCTCATTAAAAGAAATCATCATAAAATACTATTATAACTTATTACTTACAACTTCATAGCTTTTCCTAACTCTTACCTCCAATATTTTTAATCTATCTTTTCAAAGCTATTGAACATTTTGTCTCCTAAATATTTTTTAAAGATCGCCTGGTTTTCTTTTTTCCCCAATAATTCCAAATGCCGTAAATGGTGAAGATCAGTTCCTACAAGATCGGCAAGGTTCTTCTCAAAAATAAACCTGGCAGCCTTGGTAACAGGAGCTCCATAATAACCGGTAAGCGATAAAAGATTTACCTGCAGTAAGAAACCTAATTCCTTTAATCTTATAAAAGCATTATGGTTTTTATGGTAATAAGAATATCTTTCCGGATGCGCCAATATAGGCTGGTAGCCGGCAGTGATAATTTCAAATGAAATTTGTTCCAGGTTATCCGGCGGAGTAAGGTACGATAGCTCCGTTAATATGATGTTGTTTGTCACTGTTAATAATGGTTCCTTTTTTCTTAACAGGTCCATAAAATAATCATCGAGCATATATTCCGCAGCAGCGGATATTTCCATATTTATACCTGCAACATTACACGCTTGTTTTACCTTTTGCAAAGCAGCATTGATTACGTCCGGCGTATTGCGAAACAGATCAGCTATTACATGCGGAGTGGCTACAGCCTTACGTATGCCAAGATTATATAAGCCCTTTATTAATTCAAGAGAAGTCTCTACGTCAGGAGAGCCATCATCAATGCCGGGTAAAATATGTGAATGAATATCGTGGGTAAGATTAGTAAACCCGGTTATTGAAGGAGCAGGATTTTTATTTAGAAAACTAAACATGAGCAAACATAGAAAAGAATACGATTATTTTGCAGGCAAAAAGGAGATTGCGGGCAAGGGAAGATTGCTACTTTTTTTCTTTCCAAAAATTTTACTAATATATGTTGTGCAATACTGTGGTATTTTTCTTATCGGTTTTAAAACAGAAGCTACAATGGGGAATGGAACATGGTTCTTCTTCATGGCAAGATAGTCCCTTCTGTTAGCCCTTAATCTCCTGTATAAATTTCCATTACTTGCGCCACCGTTCCTCATTTTTACCAGCAGCATAGGCAGATAAACTGAGCTTATTTTATTAAGGTAAAGATACCTGGCCATAAATTCATAATCAGCAGCAGTAAAATAATGTGATTCATAGCCACCAAATTCCTTTAATAATTCTTTTTTGAAATAAAAAGTAGGGTGAGCAGGCATCCATCCATATTCAAATCTTCCTCTTTTATACGTTTGGCCTTTCCATGTTCTTATTACCTTTTGTGTGTTTTCCTGGTCAACATATTCAAGGTCGCCATATAAAGAATCAACTTCATTTTCTTTAAAACATTTAACTATTGTTGATATTACCTCTTTTGAAGCCAGTATATCATCGCTGTGCAGCAAACCAATGATATCTCCTGTTGCCATTTCCATTCCTTTATTAACGGCGTGGTATATGCCGTTATCTTTTTCAGAAACCCATTTTGAAATGTGTGCAGAATAGCGTTCAATGATTGAAACTGTTCCATCTGTGGAATTTCCATCAATCACAATATGCTCTATATGGTGGTAAGTTTGTTTAATTACAGATTGAATACAATCTTCTAAATATTTTTCTGAATTGCGGGTGACCGTTATTAATGAGATTTTCATTACCTGCTGTTGGGATTAAGTTGTGATCAACAAAAATTAAATTCATACAACATAATTCTTCAACAGACTTAAAGTTTAAACGGAGAATTCCGGATAATATTTTGATGGATTATTAGAAATTACTAAAGCCAGTAATTGCAATGAACCACTTACTGCAGGCTTTCAGTAATTGTTCTATCTTTTATTTTTTTTGCAGGGTTACCTTTATAAACAGAAAATGATTCAAGATCTTTTGTAGCTATTGAACCTACTGTTAATATAGAATGGGCTTCACAGGTAATGCCGGGGCAAACAACAGAATGTGCGCCTAACCATGTTCCTTCCTTAATATTAATAGTTTTTATAATTAGATCAAAGTTTTTCTTTGTATAATCATGGTTGCCTGTAAGCAACATTGCTCCCTGGGAAATACATACATTATTCCCGATGGTTACATTGGCAAGGTTATCTATCCATACATTTTCGCCTATCCATACATGGTTGCCTATAATAAGGAACCACGGATATTTTATATTTACAAAAGGCTTTATTAAAACGCCATTACCTATTTTGGCGCCAAAGGATCTTAACAAAAAAGTTTTCAAACCGTAGAATGGAAAAAGACCGCTTTTAAAGATTATGCTGTTCACAAAATGCCACCCAGTTCTTTTAAGAACAGAGCCAGGCTTGTACCATGAATTATTATAGGAAGATAAATCCGTGTTCATTATTGTAAACTAATAACTTTAAGAAGTGAAGCCATAGTAATTACTGAGCCGATATATAAAACGTAGCATAGTATATTTTCGCAGCGAATCATTTTTAATGAATCCCGTTAAATTTTAATGATCGGTTATTGGCAAAGCTGTTGACCTGGTATTTGTTTCGGTTGCTTTTATCTTACCAGACTTATCAAAAAAATACATAAGCGCAAAGATCAAAATATAAGCAACTATCGTGAACCATGTATGATGATCAAAGCCAAAAAGGTTTGCCCAGTGTTTATTGGCGGCCACAAGTAAAAGGCTTACCCGGCATACGTTAATTATCCAGATACAAAGTATCCCTGCAACTATCCAGCGGAGTTTTTTTATAAAGCTGCCTTTGTTAGCAAAGATAAAGGCTATCCAAAAACTCATTACACCATAGCCTAAGCAGGAATATACCATCCTCACACCATAGCCGCCTTTTAACCTTAATAAATACTGATCCGCAAAATAAGTATCGAATCCAAAAACCTGTAAAAGACCTTTGGAACCATATAATAACGATGATCTGAGCCAGCTGATATAATTTAAATTATGAGCAACAAAGGCGCTGTAATATCCACCCTGTGCCGATAAGCCAACTACTCCCAAAGTTCCGAAATACACAAGGCAAAATGCCCCGGTAAATTTTACCAGGTAAATAAGAAAGAAGGAACTATTTTTTAAAGGTTTCATTGTTAATTATAACTTATCCTGTATAATCATTAAAACAACTTTGTGTATTCAGCAACACTATTCAATCGGGCATAATATTCTGTTGCCATATTATGAGCGCCGGTACAATATTCATTAAATACACCTGAAGGCATATCGCATAAGCTATGTAATAATGTTACTCCATCATCAATAGTTGATATGGTTATATTCCATCCCGCTTTCTGCTGCTCCAGGTTTACCCATGGTGTATAAAGGCTGGTGATAACAGGGCGACCTACACTTAAACTTTCATACAAAGCATGCCCAAAATTTTCACCTTTGGTTAATAAAATAGCTGCATCATATTCACTAATTACTTCCTGCACTTTTACAGGAAGCACTTCGCCTCTATAGGTTACCCTGCCAGGCATTTGAGCTATTATGCTTTTACATTTTTCCCAATAGCCGTTGTCTTTAACAGGGCCATAAATATCCAGGCTAACATCGCTGCAATGTTGAATTATTTCTAATAAGAAAAGAAGATTTTTTTTCTCTGCAATAAGCGAGAGGTAAATAAGTTTTAATTTGCCATTTTGCTTTTGAGGAAATTGAAATACTGGTAAAGGTCTTCGTGGGATGTTAGAAGCAATCCCTGCCTGCTGTTGTTGGCCGAATACTTTTTTAATATCCTCCAGTTCTTTCCCGTTAGTTGCATGCCAATGTATGTTTTTTGGAAGTCCGCTTATTTTTAGAAATGACAGGTATAATCTCTTCTTTAAGTGCTTGCCGCCAAGTGCTCCCTGCTGCAACATGCCACGTGGACAAACCACCAGTTTTGCATTATGCTTTAATTTATTTATAACGAGTAAAGGCAAAATAAAAAACCGGTAAGAGAATATTCCATTTAGATAAACAACATCAGGGTTTAGCCGTAGTAAAAGTTCTTTAATCTTCTTTCCATTCAAATTATTTTTCCCTGCATACCAAATGGTAAGAGGTGATGTTGTACCCGGCAGAGTTAAAGCATTCCATGAATTTATTAAAATATTATCATAGCAGGTATTTGAATGCAGATCATAAGCAGATGTGATAACCGAGATGCTATAATGGTTTTGCAGGGCAATAACCAGGTTAGTTAAAGATTGTATTGGCCCGCCTGCTTTATAACCGGGATAAAAATAATCATATACAATAAGCAGCGAAGGCTTGCTATCCTGATTAACCTTCACCTGCTGTATTTTAAATATGTATCCAGGTTTTTTAAAAAGAATTTATTGAACAAAAACCAAACAATAAAATAAGTCAACAACCAGCCTAAAAATTTTGTAGTAGCAACTCCGAGGCTCGGTATTAAAAACAAGAGCGGTGCAACACAAGCCAGGCCCCATATTTTATTTAAGCAATGAGTATAAATGTATTTATAAATAAACCCGATTAAAAGCCCAAACCCAAATATTGGTATAAACATAAGATATGGCCCATAATCTATATACCGCTCTGCTACTAAGCCAAGGCTAAAACTGGCTCCTTGATTTTCACCGCTAAATTGCCGGCCGGTATATTTACTGGTAATTTGTGAATCATCAATTGAACTTTTATTAGGAAAAAATATTCTTGGCTTGAAAATATGTTCCAAACCTCCCATTAATAAACTTCCGCCTTCATAAGGGATGTATGCAGGTACTTCTCTTACGGTCATGGCAAAATATTCTGTGTAATTTATCCGATGAGCAAGATTTTCTGCCCCGGCGCCAAAGTTCTCCGTTATGTTTTGTGTATTAAAATTATTCTTTATCAAGTCGGATAGCTTTTCAAGGTTTTTTGTGTTATCTGTTTCTTCAACATTAAATGTTCTTTCGCCACCGGTTAAATACTGTCTGTATTCACCTTTCACTACCGTCCAAATAACCATTAAGCAAAATGCCGCTATACCTAAAAGAAAGACTGAAACAGTTCGCCTTGTATTCATAACAAATGAAAAACTTAAAAATGCCGCACCTGCTAATAATAAAAAGTCTTTAAAGGATGAATAAAATCCGGTAAAGCTGAGTAACACCTCAAAGCCCAGGAGAATGAAAACATACTTCTGATTTGCCGGAAATAACAAGGTATGCATAATCAGCAAAGTAAGAAATGCCCATTTCATCCATATTAATCCTACACCAATCTGGCTTAATCCTCCCCATGTTAATACTGTATTTCCCAGCACAGTGGAAGAAAAAGAATATACCGCATAAAATATTAATAATTTCATTGGGTCATAGTTCTTTAGCTCAGTAAATAATATGGACAGCTTCGCTACTTTAACTTTTCTTATTATAAGTAAAATTCCTGAGCAGTACACAAAAGTTGCTATCAATGCCAGGTAAGTAGTGAATACGAACGTTTCGGGGCTAAGTGTTTGCTCGATCATTGGCTTATTAAACAATGCTCCATACACTAACAGGGTACATACAGTAAGCCAGTAAAATAACATCCCGAGGAATAATATCTTCGGCTCATTATCCCTCCAGGTAAATTTTGCTATAAAGAGAAACAACAAAGATGCAATGCCAAAAAGCACTTTGTCAGGGGAAAAGATAAACAGCACGCAAAGTAGCAATGCAAGACCTTGAATATTTTTCATATACTTATCATTCTATTACCCCAAAACTCCTGTGGCCAGTTACCGTTCTTTATATTTGAAGGCAATTGATCAGTAGGGATAAAATCATATTTCTGTTCTAATATTTTTTTAAGATAATCAGGATTATGATTTTCAGAATGAGAATGCTTATTCATCTTCTCAATCATTTTTTCTTTATTCCTTCTTACGTATGCACCGTGATGAAACATGCCAACTTCTTTTGGACAATCAATATAACCAAGTAATTTATTCGAAAGTTTTATATCCAAATTTAAAAAGGAAAGTAACTTTTTAACCCTGTGTTCATTCCATGTTATAACCCTTCTTTCTTCAAACATTACTCCTGCTCTTATAAAACCAAACTGGTGATGTATCCACACATCGGGCGGTACTCTCATGTTCCAATTAAAGCCATATTCATAAGCGCTTACCCTCATGGCCTTTGGTTTTTTCTCATTTAAATAGTCAATAATAGCAGGAAAAGTTTCTACATCATAAAACTCATCAGCATCTGCAATTAAAAAGTAATCAGGCGGCTCAAAAAAATTTCTAACCTGCTTTAAAGAAACACCATGTGGTTTTATACCTCTTGATGCATCAGATAATATGCTCATCATTTCATGGTTTCTTGATGCAGTTTCATCATTGTATTTTCTTACCACCACATTAATTTTACCTTCAGGATCCGGAAATTCAAGTGCATACTTAACGGTACTATCCGGGATAACTGGTTTACCGTAATAATCCCTGTCATATTGAGTTATTACACTTATGCCTGAACAAAACGGATACATGGATTTTAGAAATTCGGTAATGAAATCCTCTTCGTTCAAAGCAATACAAATGGCGTGTATTTTTAAAGTATTCATGTAAACCCTATCTGTATTTTCCTGACTTTTTATACATTCCTATCTTATATAAACATCTTTTCATTAAAAGTCGTAAGTAGAAATTAGTGCTCATGTTCCCCTCAATTACTTCGAGGTAAAATTTAGAACGTTTAACAAAAGCATCAGGATGTATAATATTATTAAATGTATATTTCCTGAGTTCATTCATATTTATTTCATCAGGTAATTGTTTTTTATGCATTACCAAAAACATATTTTGTTTATACCAGAAATCTACATGAGGATCGTTCCAGATAGCTGGCCTCAGGATATCATGAAAATGAAAGTCATATTGTAAAAATTTATTTATCCAGTATTCAGGCCATTGTTCATTAACGTGATGCTGGCCCATTTGATATGGTGAAGCTGCGGAGAATACAATTATATTACTGGCGTTAACAAGCGTTTTTATTAAATTATCAGCATATTCTTCATCAATATGTTCAGCTACTTCAAGACATAAAGCCAGGTCAAATTTTTTATTTAAAATTATAAATTGAGATAAGTCGGTACTCTTATATTCATTTGGTTTAAGATATTTAGCCAATAAGCTTTTGTCAGCCCATTCTCCATCCAACCCCAAAACTTCTTTAACACCCAATTTTTTAAAAGCATATAAAAAAGTACCTACACCACATCCAACATCTACTACGTTTTCTGGTTGAACGAGTTTATACAGTATCGGCGCAATAATTTCAGGTGAGTTTAAATTGTGCGTTTCCTCTTTATGTTGGTATTTCAAATAACCCCGGATAAGATTTTTGAACTAATAGTATTGATTATTACATCCTCTATTGCAATTGATAGTTTTGCGAGGCTAAACCTTTGTATTCGCAGCTTAGAACATTTTTTAAATTCAGGAATTTTATCAGCCGATTGCTGCACCCATTTAAGCACTTCAAATAAGGCTGGTAAATCCGGTTCAATAACAAAACCATTTTTCCCATTTTCAATCAAATCAATTGCTCCACCGCATTTATTACTTGCAATAATCATTCTTCCACTTGCCATTGCCTCGTTAATTGCAAGTCCCCATGTTTCTGCAGATCCTTTGGAAGGCAAAACAAATATATCCGCAAGACGATACACTACAGGCATTCTTGATTGGTTTTGAAATGGCAGAAGCGTAACATTATTAAGGTGTTTTGCCTTGTCTTTTATAATAGTTTCCAGTTCACCATTGCCAACAATTATAAAATGAATTCCGGGAAATGCATTTGCTGCTTTAATAAGAAATAAGGGATTTTTTTTTGGCTCAAGTTTTCCTGCAAATAAAACCCCTGGCTTATCTGTTGGTATATTTAACTCCAATTTCCACTTTAGCGCTTCTGTTTCGTAATAGTTATCATTACAAAAAAACCGGTCATTATCTATAGCATGAGGTGCAAAAATTAATTGCTTCTCAGATAAGCCATTGGCAGAAAAATAGGCTTTGTTATTAGTTCCAACATACAATGCAAAATTTATATAACGATAAACTTCTTGTAAAGAAAATCTGCGCAAAGTTTTTTTAAAGCCAAATCCTTTTTTTTCATCAAGTAATGTGGAGTCACCCCTGAACAGCACTGGAATTCTATCTTTAAAATGTCGCATTGCTTTTAAATGACTTTTAAACTTCCATCCGAAAACCAATAACGCATCAGGCTTCCACGAATACAAAGTTTTATTAAGATCAGGGTTATTTATTCCAAAATAATTATGGGAACCGGGACGAGATGAAATGTTGTTTACAAATTCGTAATCATAACCGTCTAATAAGGGAACATCCCATTGCCTTAATTTACCAAAACCGGGATCAAATAACTTACCATTTCCTTTTTCACCCCATGTATAAAATACTTTAATCTGAATTTTTCTTCTCTCAGTTAATAATTTAAAAAGAGGCGCATAGTATTGAATAGGATGAGTAGTTATTATTGCAAGCCTTTTCAATTAAATGTTGTTATTAATATTTTTAATCATGCATCTGTTAAACAGGTATAAAAATAGTATCGCACCATAATATAAGTTTGTCATTATAGAATGGGTCATACATATCCTGTATAAAGTAGCCGAATTGCTGAAGATATTTTGCAATATCAAATAACAATGGTTGATCTGCATATTGTTGCTTAAAATAAGCTTCTGTGTAAATTAGCTTTACCTTTTTATTGGTAAGCATATTTTTCATTCCCTTTAAAATTGCCAGCTCGGAGCCTTGAGTATCAATTTTAATAATATCAATTTGATCAATATTATTTAGGCTGCAATATTCGTCTATGGAAATCACCTCTATCGTTTCCTTTCTTACTGTTCTGCAATTGGCGTCACTTGTAGCACCGATCTTAATCGTGTCAAGTATTGAATTTGTATCATGATTGCTGTTTACATTGAATGACGCAGTACCGGTTTTTCCTGAAACGCCTAACTGATTAAAGTAAATTTTTTTGTTTGATGCTGTAATATTTTGCCATAAAGGAAAAAAGTCTGAAAATGGCTCAAATGCATGAATTTCTGCATCAGGAAAGTACTTTAAATATTCTGCTGTTGTCAAACCTCTATTTGCTCCAACATCAAAGATTACTTTTGCTTTATAGTCTAAAATCTTAGCCTGCGACTCAAAGCTGCTTTTATTTTGTTGCCTGCTGATCAGTTTACTTATGTAACCGCTGCCATGAAGTTCAACTCCAAATCTTTTTATCAGTTTATTTATAAATTCTTTTCTCATGTTGCAGCAGGTATACCAGGGTTATAATACTTTAGGACATCAGTTTTTGCATGCCATTTAATTTCACTATCGTAATTAATATCATTCTCTTTTCTAAATGGTAAATGCCATTCAACTTCATTTTTAATAATTACGCCCTCACATAAAAATGCTGCCCAGTAACTAAAAGTACTACCTATCGACAATACCACTATTTTACTGCTCGCCAATAATAAAATATCAATAATATCAGGCTTTGGCTCAGCGATTGAAATATTATTTAATCTCGTAAGCTCTTCTATTTCTAATGACGATGCATCTGTAAATACTGTAACAGGCAATGCAAAACCGGCTTCTTTTCTTAGTGTATTAATCACGTCAATAAAGAAAGATAAAGGAGTAATTGTTGATCCCCTTTTAAAATCTCCCCGCCTTATGTGCATCCCTATAACAGGCTTTTCATACCGCTCATATTGTTTCATTAAAGATGGTTGTAACATTTCAAACATTCCTCTTTTCACCATTTCTTTATAAGGCCTTACTTCCTTAAAAAAATCGTAGTCAGTAAATAATTTATTAAAAAGAAATAAATCATTATTATTTATTACAGACAATTGTTCTACCGGCGGCTCTATTATTTCTTTCTTTGTTTTGAAATAATAACCAAACCTTATTTTCTTAAACAAGTTTGCTTCTTTAAAGTAGCCAAAATAAAAACGCTTCTTTCTTTCTCTCCTTATTAAGGCGCCAAGGTGAATCGCTGTCCATGATGACGTGTGCATTTCAAGATCATTCAATTGCGAAAAAACATAGGCTCTGCTCCATGTAAGCAGCATATTACCAAGCCCTGCTTTTGGAAACTTCACATATACTTTGGCCTCAGGCATAGCTTATACTTTTATTTAATGCGCCTGCAAGAATGCCCGTCACTTGCTTTGCGGAGTATTTTTCAAACTCTTCCTGCTTCACATCAGCCGGGTTAAATTGTTTTGCAAACCTGGTAAAAGAAATAAAACTTTCTTCCAGGATGTTGCTTATCTTATTGAGCTCATTTTCCCCATTGTAATCAAGCACAATGCCTGCGCCTGAATTTCTTATCACATTGCATGCAGTGCTTTTTGAGTGAAGCACCGCCCACACAGGTTTCCCTGCAAGTACTGCCTGGTACACTTTAGATGGCGTATAATGAGGCTCTGTACTTCCCAATATAAAAGCTCCGCCTGCTGCTTCAAGATGTATAAGCACATCCAGGTACGGAATGCGCCTGGGATACTCAAATACCTGCTTTTGCCATAAGCCATATTGTTCTGCAAATTGTTTAACATTATGCCCGTCAACATCTGAAGTGTTTTTACCGGTTCCAATAAAATGGAGTTCCAGTGACTTGAAAATTTCTATTCTGTTTTGTATTACCTCTAAAATTCTTTTCAGCGGTTCGTATGCCTTAGGCAACATTGCGCCTGCATATACAAGTTGTAGCTTGTCTTTGTTTTGCCGGAACAAATAAGGCTTACCATCCAGCTGCTTCACTTTTTGATGATCTTCTTTTTCGCCTCCATAAGGCATTGCCGCAAACAAAGCCTGTTTCTTCAAATGAGGGTTTCTTGAAGCTACTCCTTCATAATACCCTTCTGCAACACCTGTAATAAGGCTGGCTTTTTTTACAGCAATCGGTTCTAATACCGAGGAGAGTTTTGTACTCCACCAATGTCTTGAAAATATTTTTTCACTTCCACTAAAAGTGTGTACCCATGGGTCTATGTAATCTATGCCGTATTTAATTCCTGTACGTGCATGCACTATCCGCCCGGCTAAAGCCATATAAAATGAAGGAATGGGAATATAGAGAAAATCAATCTTTTCAGTTTTTATGAGGCTGATTGCTTTTTTGGTTATCCATATAAATGCCCTCAGGCCGAGGTCTCCGATTAATCTTGGCCTTGTAACAGGAAGCGCATTAACCTTTTCTATTCTCAGATCTTGAGGGAGCAACTTCACAAGATTATGATCGGGTTCTTCTTCATAATATTTTTCATTTACCATCAATATTATTGGCTCCCAGCCAAATGCCGGTAAGTGCTGTGCAAATAACCTGCTTCTATGAACTGCTGCAAGATTTGAAGGAGGAAAGTGAGGGGAGAGAATAAGAACTTTTTTCAAGTAATTAATTTAGCACTTCAATTATTTTAGAAATAAGAAGTTTACTTTCCAATTCCCAATTAAACTTTTCTTTTGCAAGTGTATGTGCGTTTAATTGATGTGCATGAAGCACCATGGGATTATGCATATAAAAAGATATTACATTAGCCAGCTCTCCCGGCGAACCGCTTTCGAATAATGAACCAATTCCCTCATTTTCCCTAAGAAATAGTTGCTGTGCAGGTGTACGGGAGAATATTACTGCATTGCCTGCCAGAAGATATAAAAATATTTTATTCGTGAGACAATATTGTCTATTTAAATATTCGGGTACTTCTAAGGCTAACCCAACATGATGCTTTGCTGCAATGATCGGCAATTGCTCTTCTTTAACTGTTGGAAGAAATTTTACCTGGCTCTGTGCTACATTATTTTTAAGCATTAACTCTAAAAAATACTTTTTACGCTCTTTTGAAAGATTACCTAATAAACTAAGCTCAATGCCTTTATTATTTAGTAATCCCATTGCTTTGATCACATCTTCAATCCCTCTATTTTGTCCGATAGCCTGCGAAAACCAAAACATTTTAAACACATCACTGCTTAATCTTTTTTTTGGTAACGGTTGTAAATATGAAATAGGAAATACATTGTTTATGGTAATCGTAGAAATAGTCTTATAGATGTCTTTATACGCCTGTCGTATCAATGGGCTTGCGGCAGAAACGTATGTTGTTCCGGGGAGATATTTTTTTTCTATTGACTCAGCAAGATTCCATTTATTTGAACCTTCTTTATCTTCTCCCCTATGGAAGTCTTCAGCATCAAAAGCATAAGACGCTTTCCACTTTGCGGCAGCTTTCATAGCTGCTGGTAATGCTGCTAAATTATGAGCTATGTATAGATCGGCCTTAACTGTTTTTGCTTTTACTTTTAACTCATGTGAAAACAAAGCAATACCATTTTCAGCAGCATAAGGAACTATAGGCAACCGTTTATAAAAAAATTCAAAAAGTTTCCTTCTTATTCGAATCACTTTCAATATAAGTTTATCATTGGAAAAATGATATCCGGCTTTTATCCAGTTAATGCCGGGATTTTTATCAAATAAATCTTTGTCAAAATCATCAGCCCATGGAGAAAGCGGGCAGTAAATAACTGTTACCGTATACCCGATATTAACCATTGCAATTGCTTCCTTTACAAGCCGTGGATTCGCCGACGGCTGGCCCGAGGAAATAAAGGCGATTGAGCTCATTGTAGAAACTATATATATAATTATGATTACATCCTGAATGGCTGCCATTCGGTTCCATGTTTGGGAGCAATTAAATTATTTAATGTTTCATTCCTTTTTTCTATAACGATTATAAATGGGTAGAAATGAATGGAATCAATTGAAGATTGAAATAAAGCAGGAATTGAAGCTGCATAATTTAATTGACTGGTAAGACCTGATATGAAAGAATTAAAATAATTTTTATCGCCATGAATATCCTCGCATAAATATACACCTCCAGGTTGAAGATGTGAAAGCATCTCTTGCAGGGTAACAATTTGCTGCTCAGTTTTATGGCCGCCATCATCAATTATAATATCAATAATAGGAACTTTGTCGCGGAACCGTTTCCAAAAAGATGGGTCTTGTTGGTCACCAATAAAAATGCTTACATTTTCTTGCTCATACACTTTGCACGCATTCTCTATATCTACACCATAAACATGGCATCCCTTTCCAAAATAATTTTTCCACATGTTAAGGCTTCCGCCGCTGTATATCCCTACTTCTAAAATGTTTACTTTTTTACCAATAAATTTATTAAAGTACTTATGATAAATATCAAAGTAATGCTCCCATTTCCAAATACCTCTTCCTTCCTTAATTGAATCAAAGTACAGTTTTAAAGGATTTGATTGAACTGCATAAGTTTCCTTATTATTAGTCTCTAAATAACCCTTGCCCAAACCAGTATCCTTTCTTGCGCCGTAATCAATACCTCTTAAAATAAAGGGAAAGCTTCTTAACAACGAAAAACTTTTTCTTGGTTCACGAAAGAAACATTGTATGGCGGCAAACAAATCTTTTGCTTTGCGAATCATGGGAACTTTTTTAGGCCTTAACTATTTTATATACAATTTATTGGTCAACGATAAAAATAAGTAACTCACCTTTTATTTTAGTATTGAAATCATACTTTGAAAACGCATTGAATACATTTTTGGAGCATCCCGGTAAAAACCTGTCATGTAATTCTATGATTAAACACTTAACTTTTGGCAGCCATAAATCCACATTTTTAGAAAAAATCTCTTTTTCTGCTCCCTCAATATCAAGCTTTAAAATATCAATTCTATCAATTCTGTAGTTACTTAGAATATCAGGAATTGTAATTGTTTCAACTAAGTCTGCATCATTATCTTCATTGCTTATAAAATGAGAATCTTTAGATTGACTTTTTTTAAAATGTACCGGGTTATTGTCACTCCATACAGCCTTATTTATCGGAATTATGTTTTTAAGTGTCGAGCAATTTTTGACAAGAAATTTAAAATTATCTTTTTCAGGTTCAATTGCGATTATTTTAGCACCAGGATATTTATTTGAAAAAAATAAGGATGTCAATCCAATATTGGCACCAGCATCTATTATGATTTTTGGATTTATCTCTTCATTAATGTTATACTCGAGATTAACTAAAACCTGGTTAAATACGTCAATATCAGAAGTATTTTTTCTTAAGAAGATTTTAGGATAATGTTTTAGGGTAACATATTGCTTGCTTAAAATATTCAACGAAACAAAGGTGTTGATTCCGCGAAAAACAGAAAAACGATTTAAATACCTTAGCAAAAGTAAGAACTTGTTTTTCACATCAATTTACTAATGTCGTTTCAAATTTGGGATTTGGAATAAAAAGAGGCCTTTTCAAAGCAAAGCCTTTTATTAGTTTATTATAATTTGCATACATCAAAGTAGTATCAAATCCGTGTTTCAATGGAGTATCTAAAGTCACAATCTTTTTTGCCCCTTCATAACTTAACCCATAAGCGTGAGTGCCTGCATAAACGCCTGCAATTTTTAAGTACCTGGAATATGATGAAGAGAAATATCTTTTCGTAATAGTGCGGGAGGACATATTTTCAGTAAAAACCGGCTTGATCAGATGTTTCAACTTTACAAATAACCTGGATAATTTATGCTCTGCCCATTTTGTAGGAGAATTATAACCTAAATAAAACAAATCCCAGTCTAAAGGCAACTCCTTAATAGCCTTATCAAACATCGTTATATTTAATGAAAGTAATTTGGCGTCATCTTCAAGAATTAATACTTTTTGAAGTTTACGTTTTAAAATCTCTTTCTGAACAAGGAGGTTACTCATTGCACATCCTAACTGTCCTTTATTCCATTGTTTACAGTGGTCATAATCTAACTGATATTCAATAAAAAAAGATTGAGGAAAGTACCATACATTTTCCAACGAAGGATAAAGCGCCTGACCGTCTATTCCTTGAATAACCTCTACTTCAAGATCAGGATTGTTTTTTAAAAATGTGTCTAATCTTTCCTGATTGCGTTTAATTGATATTAGAAATATTTTATCAAAATAATTATTTAACGGATTTCTCAAAAGTAAGATTTGAATTAGAGTGAGAAAGATAAACCAGTTTAAATTTTTGACTAACCTGTTCCAACTACCATGAACTTGAAGAATTAATGATTATTTAATATTTCAAGATACTTTTTAATTATATTCTGTAAAGAAAATCTCGTTACCGCATCATTTCTTATTTCCCGGTTATCTAATTTATCAATCTTGTTAATAGCTTCAACCATTTCATCAACGTTATTAACGATATAGCCATTCTTTCCATCAATGACAACTTCTGGTACTGATCCGCGATCAAAGCCAATAACGGGCGTTCCACATGCCAGCGCTTCTGCCAGCACAATTCCAAAAGGCTCTTCCCAATTTATCGGGAAAAGCAATGCCCTGGCTCTTTGGAGGTGATATTTTTTTTTTACATCATTTACCTCACCGATATATTCTACAAGAGGATTATTTAATAATGGCTTTATTTCCTGTTCAAAATATCCCTCGTGCCCCGGCTGTATATTTCCCGCAACTACTATTTTATTATTACTTTGTATTGCTGCTACAATGGCTTCCTTTGTTCCTTTAATGTCTTCTATTCTTCCCAAATACATAAGGTGTGTTTTTTCAATTGCTGCATCATAAGTAAAGTAATCAACATCAGTAAAATTAAACACGGCTGTAAACGATTGCTGGTTTGCAAGCCCCTTAAGCATGTGCGCTGCGCAAGAGGTAAAATGGAGTTTGCGGCCAGCCAGCTTCAATGCAAAAGATGTTGACCTTGGGCTTATCTTCCTTCCATAAGTTTGAATAAAAGGAATTTTACCTGTTAAGAATAACGGATATCCATACATCAGTCTTGAAAAGCTATGGATCACGTCGGGCCTTACTTCTTTGACAACCTTTAGCAGGTACATCATATTGCTGACTATATTTTTAAATCCTCTTGAATAAAGCGCAGGCCATTTATAGTTTTTCAAAGTATATGAACAGGTTGAACCGGGATTGGCAACAAGATAAACCTGGTGGCCCTCATGCGTATAACCTTTTGCGAGCCCATCTACAAGTCTTTCTACTCCGCCATAAAGTGCAGGCGGTACAGGTATTTCCGGATCGCAGGTAAGTAAAATTCTCAATTTGCTTAATGCTTATTATACCTGAACTTGTAATATATTTTCGTGAGCCTTGCCGCAGCTTTCCAGCCAAGTAATTTCATAATAAGATTATGTACTTTCCCTGACCTGATATGATGTATATAAGTTGAAGGATAATCGGCAAGCCTTCTTTCAATTACTTTTACATACACTGGTTGTTTGGGAAATGCCCATTCTAAAATCATGCAATAAGAACTTACAATAATTTTTTTTATACGGTCTGAATTTTCCAGTTGAAGTAACCATTTCGCCATAAGATCTATTGATAACAAAGCGGATTTAATTCCTTTTTTCGAGAAATCAGCGGACAGAGAATTGCTATTAAAATTTGAACGGTACAATGTATATCCCTTTTCTGAAAAGCGTAAGCGCTTTGCATAAGGAAGCAGGCGGGGGAAAAATTCTGTATCATTAATTAGTGATAGTCTTTCATCCCATAATCCACTTTTGTTTAATAATACTTTGGGGACGAGCCAGAGCCCGCATTGCACCATTGGCATTTTCTCAGTAAATGTCAAATACTCCAGTGGCGTGCAATTTCTGTGAATTGTATGGTAATGATCGTCGTCAATTGTTGATGGAAGCTTATTGTTATAAAACCTTCTCCATTCTATGAACGAAATGTCTTCATCATTACTGTTTTGTAAAGAATCAACCTGTGCTTCAATTGATGATGATTCTAAAATATCATCTGCGTCATAAAACTTAATGTACCTGCCATTGGCAAATTGAAAACCGTAATTTAAAGCTGCACATTGTCCTTTATTATTTTGTTTGTAATACCGTATACGATGATCCGTAAAGCTTTTAATTATTTTCACGGAATTATCCGTTGATCCATCATCTACAATTATTATTTCAATGTTTTGATAAGTTTGAGCAAGCAAACTCGTCAACGTTTCTGCAACATACTTTTCAGCATTATAACACGAAACAATTATTGAAACTAAGGGAGATGACATCACCATGCGGAAACTAAAATTCGGTTATAAACACTTAATGCATATTTTAAGCTTCTGGATTTCGTAAGCATAAAAAATTTTACTATAAGATACCTGTAAACACTATATATACAGCTAATCCTCTGCATTAATGACAAGGGAATATCACTGGAAAATAACTGACGGATAGTAAGTTTTGCATTACGCACAAACTGCTCATCATTCTCAAGGCCTTTATACATCTGCTGCTCATTATGTATCCTCCAGTACACAAGGCCACCTTGGATAATTAGCAAAGGCGATAACTTTGCAAGCTCTATCCAGAGTTCGATATCGGAAATGAACTGCATGCCGGAAAATCCACCAACCTCATCAAAACAATCTTTACGAATTATAGAGCCGGTAGGCCCGCAATTGAATACTCCCTTATATTTAAAGAAACTATATAATGTATTTTGAGAAGTAATTTTTTTAAAGGATGTATTTGTTAAATTATAGTCCTCTAATGATAAGCCAAAGCCGCAGTCATCATTAAGTTCCATGGCAGCAACATAAATTGCAAGTGCATTCTTATATACTTTATCATCAGCATCAACGTATTTTAAATACTTGCCGCTGGCAAAAGACGCTGCTTTATTTCTGTTAGGATAATCTCCAAGGTTAATTTCATTTACAAATATTTTTATCCTTGCATCATTTCTTTCATACTGCCTTGCTATTTCAACTGTCTTATCTTTCGAGCAGTCATCTACAATAATGAGTTCAAAATTTTCATAAGTTGAATCAAGAACGCTTTCAATAGCTTCAGCAATATAATTCTCCCGGTTGTATGATGTTATCAAGACGCTTATTAAAGGTCGTCCCATATATTAGTTTGTAGCATGCAAATCAACCCAAAAATTGTATCCTTTATTTGTTTTAGAATTTTGGTGGATTGATCCGTAAAATGAATATACCTGTAATGCCTCCTGAAGAGACAGCCATTTACCTGGCAGATCTTTCCCAAAAGGACCGGAACTACCGTTGGGATGGCCATATTTAAAAAAATGCCTAAACTTTTTTTCATAAAAGCTTACAATAATCTTCCCAAAAAACTTCCTTATAATCCTGATAAAAATATTCTTTGATAATCTAAAATTGATAAGTTTTCTAAAATTTTCCATTTCCTTTGTTTCAGGCACTTCCAATGGTAAAAAACTTTGCTGATCAATGATTTTAAAATGATTATAACCAAGATCATTTAACTTACTTATAAGACCAACATCACTTAGTTCAACTGAAATAAATTCTGGCTTTTCTAAACAATTAAACATAGATTCCAAACAAAGATTATCATAGCCTTCTATATCGATTTTCATATAGTAAGGCATTCCCTTTTCTTTTATGATTTCATCAATGCTATTTGTTCTCACTTTTATAATCTCATATCCCAAGCCACCACGGCTGCCGATATTTATATCAAAAGAATTCCACACGGAATCATGCTTGTTTAAATAAAAGTCCAGAACCCCTTCCTGCGAAGCAATTCCTATATTTAATATTTCCAGACGTCCTTCTGATATTTCTTTTTTGAAAGTCATCTGTGCTTCTTTGATAAGATCAGGTGAAGCATCAATTGCAACAACATTATAACATAGACTAAGGTAATACCTTGTATCATCACCGTTATTCATGCCAACATCATAAATTAAATTATTATTCATCTTTATGCGGAAGCACTCAGTTCTTTCTTTTGTAATGTACCCTGTGGTATCACTGAGCAGAAATGATTATATGCCTTATCAAGTAATTTTTGTTTCCCAAACAGGTAAGCCATCCTGAAAACAAATATGGAGGTTGCATCCGCTATATGTCGAATGCCATTATGTATTATCCATCCCGTTTTCTTATCGAAAGAAAGTTGTTTCTTTCTCACTAAAGTATAAACGTTCCTTACAAACGGTTTTGGATTTAAGGAAACAGCAGGCATTATTTTAAAATGTTTCCAGAAAGTATAATTAATAATAAACGCTGTTTTAAAATTATACCTGAATGTCTGGTGATGATAGTGATAAACAACCAGTGAAGAATTACGTATAATTTTCCAGCCACGCAGCAGTGCATCTCTTGCCCATATTGCGTCTTCAGCAAAATCGGTTTTTGTAAAAGGCAAAGTTTCTAAGGTTGTTCTTCGATACATTGCATTTACATTATCCCAACGGCAGTTTTCCAGTTGCTTTTGTGGAGACAGATTTAGGAAACTATCTTCTGGAAATTGTTTCATTTCAGGAACAGGTTCTGAAAACCGTTTAAACCATATTGCAGGATTTTTATCGATATCTCCCGGGATTCCCTGTATACCAGTAACCGATTGAACTTCTTCATCTTCAAAATGTGCTGCCATTTTTTGCAATTGATCATCTTCGGCTAAATAAGCATCCTGAACGGTAAAATAAATAAGCTCTCCCTTAGCACATTTTACACCTAAATTTCTTGTAAGCCCATGATTGAAAGTGCCATCATGTATACTAATAATTTTTGCTCCATAGTCTTCTGCAATTTTTCTGCTGTTATCTGTTGACATTGAATCCATCACAATGATTTCAAGATTGTGCGAAATGGTTTGTTTCTTAATTGCAGAAAGGCATTTCACTAAAGTTGCTTCCCCATTTTTTACGGGAATTATTATACTTATCAGGCACATTTAAACTACTTAATTTAATTTTCTGCCAAAAAAAGCTTATGAACCAGTCCACGAATTTTTAATGCTGAAACAATGGGTGACTTGGTGGTAAAAATGCCGGTGATGGCTTTTATTTTTAATATATCCTTCAGGCCTAATACTTTTGCATTCTTCAAAATTTCAGTCATCTCCTTTATCTCATTATCATAGTTGTTTAACCTGGCCAATAAAAAAGTATTTAGAAAATTAAAAAAACCTTTACATAAAAACCTTTGATACGCTTCAAGCGTTTTGCCTGAAACCACATTTGGTAAATACCTAATCGTTTTCTTCAGAAACTTAAATTTAGAAAGAATGCTCTGTCTATAAAATAACATTAATTTGTCGCCTGTTTTGTTTGCAATATTGTAATAGCAATCAGCCGGAAGATCGCTGCATATCTTTATATTTAAACCGCTATCTAATAAAGCCCTTAAATGAAGATCAGGGTCTTCGCTCGGATAAAGGGTTTCATCAAAGCCAAGCCTGCACAAACTTTCAGTTCTCCATATCGGCGCCATGGTTTGCCAGGCAACATCCATTTTTAAGAAAATTTCTATCGCGGCTTCCCTTGTTTTCACAGGCTTATTAAAAATCTTATATGGTAACGTTTCTCCCGGGGAACATTTATATTGATTAAATACTGCCCAATGCAATTCAGGATGCTGTTGCATTATTGACAATCGTTGTTCAATGCAAAATGGAGTTAACGAATCGTCAGCATCCAAACACATTACATATAAACCATCGGCATGTCTTAAACCTGCGTTTCTGCCAATTGCAGGACCTGACCGTGGTGTTGCAGACTTAATTATAATTGCTTTACCGGGATTGTTTTGTATAAATATTTCCGCAATTGAACCTGATGAATCTGTAGACCCATCATCAATTAATATTACCTTCCAGTTGCCTGATGTTTGTACCTGCACTGATGATAACGTTTCCCTAAGAGTGGCTTCATTATTATAAAAGGGAATGAGAATATTTACAATGTTATTCATCCAAAAAGGCTCCTTTCATAAAAGATGCTTTAAATGACTTGTGAACCTTTGGCATTTGAAAAATGGCTTTTGATAACACAGAAAATTTAAACCTGAACTTCCTGAACTTTCTTAATACCATCAATGTTGTAAGCTCATCAAAACCCGATTTAAAAAAGGATAAAACATTCGATCTGAAATGTGGCGACATTTTTTTTAATTGCTGTAAGGCTATCACCATGTTCCTGTTTTTATTCCATTCAACTTTTTCCCATGAGTTATAAACACTATCGTGTACAATTAAAGCTGAAGGAACAAGGCCAATCTTAAAGTTAAAATATCTTGCCCGCTGCAGGTAATCATCATCTTCTCCGTAATGAAAATAAAGCGGATCAAAACCACCAACTGCGGCTACACAGCGCTTTGAAATAAACCATGATGCAGCATGAACATAAGTTGTTTCATATATTTCTTTTTTCTTACAAAAAAACATATCTGATGTCAATTCTCCTGTGTAATCAGATGATAAAAATTCCTGGAATAATCTTTCTAATTTGTTTTCACTTACATCCAGATGAAAAGGACTTAAGATACCATACTCCTGATTATCTTTTGCAGCTTTAAGTAACTCTTCAATTGTATTTTCTTTTATCCATGCATCCTGGTTTAATAAAAAAACATAATCCGCATTTTCTTTTAAAGCTATTTTTAAACCTATATTATTAGCCTGGCCGAAACCGAGATTACTGCCAGTTTCAATAACACTAACTAAAGGAAATTTTTCTTTTATCAATGTAACCGTATCATCGGATGAAGCATTATCAATGGCAATAATTTTTAAAGAAACGGTGCTCTTATGTAATGAGCTCAAACATTTTTCAATCCATTTAGAACCATTATAGGTCACTACTATGCAAAAGACAACAACTTCACCCATTAGAAAAATTAAAAAAAGAAGGCCTGGATATATCATTCATCAGGTAATATAGAAAAGAGATTATTCACAAGGGTTTTCTGTCCGTGTTTAAAAACATTAACGCAATGAAAATTTATAAGAATGCCTTTTGGCTTCTGTAACATTTGCATGTAAGACAGTAAGACCGCATCATGTATCGGCAAAAGACCTTGCTGGGCTTTCAATTCTATGCAAAGAATATCTTCAGCCAATACATCTAATCTCAATTCTGTATCAAGTTCCAGTCCTTTATAATTGAGCGGTACCCATATCTGGTTCTTAAATGCTATTCCTCGTAACACCAGTTCCCTCAAAAAGCATTTCTCATAAACGCTTTCCAATAAACCGGGACCAAGATGTTTATGAACCTCTATCGCACATCCAATAACTTTATAAGTAAGTTCATTTAAATATTGTTTTGTGATTGGCATTTTTCTATGTGCAAGCCTATGTATCTATGGTTCTATGTGATTAGGGAATTGTTTTACCACATAGGCACATAGCAACATAGAATATCAAGTATCGCCGGTTATCTATGTGCAAGCCTATGTATCTATGGTTCTATGTGGTTAAGGAATTGTTGCACCACATAGGTACATAGCAACATAGGAAATGCACACATAGAATTTTTATATTTGCTGGTTATCTATGTGAAAGCCTATGTATCTATGGTTCTATGCGGTTTGGAAATTGTTTCACCACATAGGTACATAGGAACATAGGAAATACACATTGTTTACCCATTTGCAGCGTTAGAAAAAAAAGAAAGCAAAGCCTTCTCTGTTTTTTCTTTTGAATATTCTTTGGCTGTTTTAAAAGCATTTTGTTGCATCACTTTTAATGCCTCTTCATTCTTTTTGTAATCATCAATCTGCTCACATAAAGTCTCAACAAGCTTGTAAGCTTCATTATTGTGAAACGCAAATGCATTTACCTTATCCTTTAAATACTCCCTGGGGCCAAAACCTTCATAGCAAAATACAACGCAGCCTGCAGCCATGGCTTCAACGATTGAAGTATTTAATGCTTCAAACGTATTTAATGAAACAAAGAAAGCAGACTTCTGCATTTTAGCAGCTACTTCCTTATGGGTAAGATTTTTTAGCTCCACTATTTCCCAATTCTCATTTTTAAAAAGATCTTTTATGCCAGGCTTGTTATACTTATCCAGATACCTTGTCAATAAATACTTTACAATTGAATTATCAATCTGCTGATACTTTGGATATATTGCTATTTGTCTTTTTCTTTTCGTTGACAGATCATTTAAAAAAAAATAAGGAGCTACAAAAGGAGGAATGAGTGTATAAGGCAATTTTATATGCTGCTCAACTATCTTAATTAAATGCGGCATTATTATCCATGCATGTGTAAAGCCAAGGGAAATATGATCTTCACCCTTCGGCATATTTTCCCAAATATAACCGGGAGCCTGTATGAACACAATTTTGTTGCAGTTGATCTTTTTAAGGCCGGTAAAATTTACCATTACTTCCGGTACAATAAGGTAATCACTTGTTCTTACGTTTATGCCAAATTGCTTTATGCTTTCAAAAGGAACATCAATATTTAACCAGCGTGGCGCTTTCAATGAATTTTCCTTTACAATAAAAGCTTCAAGGCCATTTTTATTAAGTAACTCAACATGATAATAAAACATTGCCAGCCCCCAGCTTGGTACGTCTCTGTCAGGAACTAAATAATAAATTCTCATTTTACCAACTGATGATTTAATAAGCAGTTAACAAATATTAATGCTGGCATTGCACTAAAAAGAATTTTATATGCCACTTTTATTTTATCACCGTTTTTAAAACTTCTGTAAAACACATTACTATTAAACAGGAATAAGGAAAGATATTTTAGGCCGGATGTAAGCGGATGATTAAAAAATTCATGTATGGCCTGGCGTTTCTTATTATGCAAATAGTGCTGAAAACCTAAAGCAGAGAAAAACTTTTTATCAGCATTTAATCTCTTTACTTTTTGTATTTCTTTAATGAACAACATTAGCTGCTCTTTATTTTTTTTTGCATTTTTGCCAAACGTTATTTTTTCAGTAACGTTAACTGATGGATAGTCATTATATAAATACCCAATCAGTTTTATTCTTACTTTTTGCGCTATAGCTTTTTGTTGTATTTCTCTTACAATAGATACCTGGCTCATATGTGACCGGTAATATAGAAGAACTTCCGGGATGTTTATTATTTTATTATGCCTGATAATGCGTACCCACAAGTCGTAATCTTCTGAAGGTTCCATAGAAGGATCATATTGCAGCTTTAAATCTTCAATAACACTTTTACGAAACATAACAGTAGGATGACCAAGAGAATTAGTTTCTAAAAGGGCTAATTTAATATCTTCTGATTCACAGGGATGCCGGTTAACGATATCAGTACCTGATAGCTGGTACCATGTACCGCAAACGGCAACGTCGGGGTTTCCATCAAGGCATTGAACCTGTTTTTTAAAACGGTCCGGAAGGCTGATATCATCCCCATCCATCCTGGCTATATATTTTCCGTTTGCCAATTGCAAGCCCATATTAAGGCTGTTTGTATAACCCGTGTTTGCTTTCTTTTTTATCAGCCGGATACGATTATCTTTTATCTTTTCAAGTACTGAAACAGTGCTGTCTGTAGAAGCATCATCAATAATGATAAGCTCAAAATCGTTGTAGGTTTGTATTAAAATGCTGTTAACCGATTCCAATATGAAATCCTCGCAATTATAAACAGGCAATATAACCGAAATTTTAGGCACAATCTTTATAAAGCTTTAATTAATTATATGCTAATACGGTTAGGTATAAAACCTGGTAAATGAAGTATTTCGCAGAAGATAATTTTTATGAAAACATAGTTTTTGATATAAGGTTGAGGTTCTCAGGTATTTCCTGCATACCCTTTTCCATTCAAGTACAAAATTTCCAAAACCATCTCCAAATCCGCTTTTTGAGGTATCGTGAATAAGATAATATGATAAATTCTTATCAATGTAATAAAAGGTGGATTTCTGCGCCATTCTCAACCAAAGATCTAAGTCCATTCCATAATTTAAACTTTCATCAATTATGCCTACTTTATCTAATAATTCTTTGGAAAAGAAAACAGAAGGCTGTGGCGGACAAAAGTTAATCTTCCAATATTGAAGTAAACTTTCAAAAGATACATTTATAGGTTTACGTACAAAACTTTGAATAGCCGGATTCTGAAAAAGGATAGTACAATTTCCTAATAGAACATGTAATTTATTTTTAATAAAGCATTCTGCTATATATTTAAAAACGTTGTCTTCATACCAATCATCCGAGTTCAAGTAAGCTAAAATATCTCCGGTAGCTTTTTCAAAACCCTTGTTAAGTGCGTGGGATTGTCCATTATCAGGTTCTGAAACCCAGTATGCTAATTGTGATTCATACTTTTTAATGATTTCGACGGATGTATCTGTACTTCCGCCATCTATGATTATATACTCTAAGTTTGGATAATTTTGATTTAAAACTGAAAGTATAGTTTTTTCAATAAATCTTCCCTGATTAAAAGAAGGCGTAATAATACTTATTTTAGGTAAGTTCATACTTATAAGACAATTCTAAATTGCCCAGACTTTAAAGCGTTAATAAAAACGGGCTAACAAGGAATTAAAGAAATTAGTCGCTTTTTTCATGTATCCTTTTACTGAGAGTGTATATATCTTTTGTTGCTATAAGATTATCATAAGGATAATGAAGTCGTTTCTTTTCTTTGATGAGGTTATTGTTTACAATTCTAAACCACTCATAGCCGAAGCTTTCCATAGTATCATATAACTCTTGTACCATATAACCGGCAGAAAATGTATTAGTTTCAGTAAACTCCATCATAACAGTCGGTGAATAGTGTTGCAATAGTTGCGTTGCGCCTGATATAACAAACTTCTCCCAACCTTCTACATCAATCTTAATAAATGAAATTTTGTTTTTATTTAGATTCACTAATTCTGCGTCGAGTGTTGACACGAATACTTCAGTTGTATTTCCTAATTTATCTTCTTCAACTTTTACAAATGAATTCCAAGCATCGAAGCCATTTTCAAGAACATTCAATTTTAACGTTCCCTTCTTGTCTGATAATCCAATATTTCTAGCATCGATGTTTGTTAACTTATTTAATCGGATATTTTCTATAAATCTCTTATAAGTTACTAACGAAGGCTCAAATGAAATAATTTTTCCTGTTAAACCCACTATGCCAGAAGCAATTAATGAAAACAGGCCAACGTTAGCTCCAATATCAATACACGTATCACCTTGCCGTAAGACTTTTTTCATAAATTCAATCTCATTTCTTTCAAACCCCTCATACATCATTCTGGACAAAATACTGTCTTTATGTAATATTAGTTTGGTACTATTATTAATTTGAAAGATAAAAGACGATTTATCAGCAAAGTTGTCGTCCCATAATTTGTTTTTAAGATCTATTTTTCTTTTCTCAACACCAGCTACATATTCACCTGTTTTTTTATTGACAAAACGAACCAGTAATTCCGGGAACTTTTTAGATATAACTTTTTTTAAATTCATTATTCTAATTTTGATTAGAAACTACTTTAAAATTGAAAATAAAATTCTTTTCATTGCACTTACAACACTGCGACATCATCTGATTGTAAATAAAGTATCACACCAAGCTATTCGTCCATCCTGTGTATAATGAATGTCGTATAAATTAACAACCTGGTATCCTATCTTTTTCATCATTAGTTCAATTTCGGAAAAACATTTTTCATTTTCGTATATCTGAATAAACTCTGTTTCAACATATATATATTTTATGCTTTTATTAGTTAGTAATTGATGCGCTCCCAAAAGCACATTGTAGCTATTACCCTGAGTGTCTATTTTTAAAAAGTCGATGTTCTTCAAATTCATTTGCTGACAATACCAGTCTAATGTAATTACAGTTATCTTTTGCATACCTACATTTCTTGTAAGTCTATTTAGTACATCATTTACTGGAGTACTTTTCAAAAGTGAATTCGTTAAATCCAGGTAATTAAGGTAGAAATCTGTCTCTCCATTAAAATCGGAAATTGCATTTTTATTAAGAATAATATTTTTTTTTTGAAACTTTTTCTTAAGTACATCATATGCTTCATTACTTGGTTCAAAAGCATGCACTTCAACTAAAGGATTTTTATTAATTGCATCTTCTGTAAATTGTCCATAATATGCTCCCACATCTAATACTGTTTTAAAATCCTTGAAATTCAAATTAACTATCTGGCTTATCGGTGAAGGTGTTGTGTCCTTATCTGGTATGTAATTGTTTCTTGCAATAAGTTTATTAATAATCCTTTTTATCATAATTTAATAATAGGTAGTTGGATAAACCCAAAGTTCCAAGATTGTTCTAACTTTCTACTTTCGTCGCTGGTTTTTAATATTTCAAAACTTAAGCATTCTTCACAACGGTCAAAATACTGTATATTAGGTTGAGTTATATCAATGGAAATGTGATATGACCCTATAGCAAGTGCAGATGTAGCGATTTTAAAATCTAAATTGTTAATCCCGCTTTTTAATTCAATTTGATCAACATAATTCAATGTTCCAATAGAGGAAAACGCTACTGGTATTGTTAATCCTGAGATCACACGAAAATCAACAGATATGAATTGCCCGATATTACTCATAATTTTTATTGATATACAGATTGAACCATCAATAAGAATTGTTTCATTTTTCAAAAGTGCTTCACTTATAAAAATTAATTGAGTTTTTTTTAATTCGTCTGCTTTATAGAAAGTACCAATAGATGACTTTAAATATGCAGTAAGAACTTTGTGTGTGTTATCTTTTGCAATAAGAAAACCTGTTTCAAATAACATACAAGACGTACACAAACTTTGTATAGCTTGTATATTATGACTTACAAACAGAACTGTCCTTCCTTCATTTGAACTAACATCTTTCATTTTGCCTAAAGCTTTTTTCTGAAACTCGGCATCTCCTACTGCCAGCACTTCATCTACAATCAATATCTCGGGCTCCAGATGTGCAGCTACACCAAAGGCCAGGCGCACATACATGCCGCTGCTGTAACGTTTAACAGGAGTATCAATATATTTTTCAACACCGCTAAAGTCAACTATCTCATCGAACTTTCTTTTAATCTCATTTTTTGTCATCCCCATTATCGTTCCATTCAAAAAAACATTTTCCCTTCCGGTTAACTCGGGATGAAAGCCGGTTCCAACTTCAAGCAAGCTTGCTATTCTTCCCTTTAATTTTACATTCCCTGTAGTAGGCGCAGTTGTTCTTGACAAGATTTTAAGCAAAGTGGATTTACCGGCACCATTCCTTCCGATTATGCCTAATACTTCTCCTTGTTTTACTTCAAAGTTAATATCCTGCAATGCCCATATATATTCACTGCCTCCTTTTACTGTACGATCATTTTCTTCACCGATCTTTAAATAAGGATTTCCGTTACCTCTTACTCTATGCCACATCTTGTTTATATCATGTGCCAGTGATCCCGTCCCTATCGTTCCCAGCCTGTATTGCTTTGAAAGGTTTTCTACTTTAATAACGGTGCTCATTTTATTTTGTGATCGTGTGTTTGTTAGTAACGACAGACATGGCATATAATTACTTCCAGGTAAAGAATAAAACACATGCAGGCAGATAGCATTACCATTTACTATAAATCACACCGTGTCCATAAAGGTTTTTTCTACCTTATTAAAAAGTAAGATGCCAATAAACAAAACTACCGCCATAAAAACGGCACTGTACCCAAGGCCCTCAAATGTAAAAGTGCCTTTGCCAAAAAGCGCAAATCTGAACCCTTCAATTATAGGCGCCAAAGGATTATAATGCACTATCCAACTGTACTTTTTATGGGCAAGAAAAGATGCAGGATAAGCCACAGGCGTGGCATACATGGCAAGTTGTATTGAAAACGCCAGTAGTACCGTGAAGTCGCGGTACTTGGTAGTTATTGATGAAATAATTATTCCCAGGCCAAGCCCTGTAAAGGCAAGCATTAAAACAAAAACCGGTATTAGCAGCCAATTCACCGTTAGGTGTATCGGGTAGCCCCTGAAATGATACCAGATGATAACAGCAAGCAGTAATAAAAACTGTATCGCAAACCGGATCATTGTAGATATGGCCACAGAAATGGGTATAATAAGCCGCGGAAAATAAACTTTGCCAAATATACTTGCATTGCCTACAAATGAATTAGAGGTGCTGGTAAGGCAAAGTGAAAAGTAATTCCAGATGGTAATGCCGCTCATATAAAACAGTACCGGTGAAATATTATCAGTGGGTATATTGGCAATCTTACCAAAGAGCATTACATAAATCACGGTAGTAAATATGGGCTGTATCACGTGCCATACAGGCCCCAGTACGGTTTGTTTATATTGGGCAACAAAATCTCTTCGCACAAATAGCAGCATCAGGTCGCGGTAATGCCACAGCTCTTTCATGTTCACCTCAAACAGGCCTGCCTTAGGCAGTATTACCATATCCCATTCCGGCTCTGCAATTGCTTCATTTGTTGCTATCATCCTTTTAGTGTCTCCTTTACTTTCTTCACTCTATAAAATCGTTACTTGCAATCGCTTAGTTGCAGTCCTTTTATTCTGCAATTGGGCAAAGGTGCCATACAACATGTGTTGTAAATTATCTTTGTAAACAGCGTAGCTAAACTTATTCATAAGCAACTGGTGGTCCGGCATAAAGGCTTCTTTATTTTCAATTACCTTTTGTATCGCTGAAGTAATTTTATCCTGGTTACGGGGATCAACCAATATTCCTAATTCGCCATTGCATAAAGCATCGGTTGTTCCATCCCTGTTTCCGGCTATTACAGGCAAGCCATAGTACATTGCTTCAATAAAGGTAATACCGAAGCCTTCCTTTTCGCTGGGCATCACATATAAGTCAGCGGCGGTGTAATGGGCGGCCAGTTCATCGTCGGCTATAAAGCCGGTGAACACTACAGAACCTGTTAATCCATAATCTTCAATTAATTTATCAAGCCTCTTCTTCTCTTCGTTATCATATTTGCCCACAAATAAATATTGCAGATGAGGGTATTGTTTGCCAAGCTCTTTTAAAGAATAAATAACTTTATCATACCCTTTATTTTTCTCTGTTGCACTCAGGCGACTGAGGGTAAGGATAACAAAATCACCGGCCTTAAATCCATACCTGTTGCGGAGTCTATCTGTTTCAGCAGGAAAAGGCATGGAAGCTAAAAACGGATCAAGGCAATTATTAAGTACCTGGTATTTATATTCAGGAAGACTGTAAAGCGACTGCATTTTTTGTTTGGTAAACTGACTGATGCACATAATGGAATCAACCTTTTGCAGCATTACTTTTTTAAATCCTTTCAATGGCCTCCATACTTCGATGCCATGGGCTAATAGCAATAATTTGGTTTTAGGTGAGATTAATTTTATCAGCCACCCAACAAGTAATAAATTGATGTGGCTTAAAACTACTTCCCGGCTTTTAATGCCTTCCTTTATACTTGCAAATACAAACCGGAATTTGTTTGTATTGAATCCTTTAAAAATAGCCGGTGGAAAATATTCGTTTGTTGCTAATGATGTGTTTTGCTTCACGTATGCGGCCTGGTTATCATAAATCGAAAACACTTTAAGGCTGCTGTTGTTATCTGCGGCAAGTTCAAACATTGCTTTACCCATTACCCTGCATACCTTTTCTATACCTCCGGTTAAGGAAAACGTTTTTAAAGTTAAAAACAGAAGTTGTTTCTTTTTGTGTGCTGAATGTTTTAAGGCCGTCATTATTTTAACCTGATTGCAAGGTGGAACAACGAAGCAATATCATAGCAGTTTATCAACTTTGTGAAACCCCGATTTTTTCAAAGCCTTTTATAATGAAACTTGTTCAGGAGATTGCTTCGTCGTTCCTCCACCCCGGCAATGACGCAGCCCTTTTTTATCTATACGGAAAGTGATCATGCAGTTCGCTTTAAAAAGCCTCTCTTTTGCAAGGTTTTAGGGGTATTCATGTGCTCTTTGCCAATATAAAAATCATATCTTTTGGAGAAATCTTTGTAAGTATTTTTTAGGCCGTCTCTTAGTTGTATAGACGAATGCCAGCCTAATGCGTTAATCTTATCTACGTTTAATAATTTTTGCGGCGTACCATTAGGTTTGGAATTATCAAACACAAGCTTGCCTCTAAACCCTGTAATCTCTTTTATAAGCAAGGCCATTTCAGCGATCGTATTATCTGTACCTATGCCGATGTTAATAATTTCCGGATCATTGTATTCCTTCATCAAAAAATAACAGGCATCTGCAACATCATCAACGTGTAAAAATTCTCTTCTCGGGCTGCCTGATCCCCATATAGTTACTGTTTCATCGTTGTTAATTTTAGCTTCATGAAACTTTCTTAAGAGAGCGGGCAACACATGTGCATTTTGCGTATTATAATTATCTCCCTGCCCGTATAAATTAGTGGGCATCACACTTATAAACCTGCAGCCATATTGCCTTGTATAGGATTGACAAAGACTGATACCTGCAATTTTTGCCAGTGCATACGGCTCATTAGTAGGCTCCAGGGAACCGGATAAAAGATATTCTTCCCGTATAGGCTGAACAGCATTTTTTGGATAGATACAACTGCTGCCAAGAAATAATAGTTTCTCAACATTATTTTTATATGATTCGTGAATGATATTATTTTGTATGGAAAGATTATCATAAATAAAATGAGCAGGGTAAGTTTGATTGGCCATTATACCACCCACTTTAGCTGCTGCCAGAAAAACATAAGCGGGCTTTTCATCTGCAAAAAATTCCCTTACTTCTGATTGTTCCCTCAAATCGAGTTCTGCCGAGGTTCTGGTAACAATATTGGTGTATCCTTTAGCGGTAAGTAACCTTACTAAGGCGCTGCCCACAAGACCTGAGTGGCCGGCGATGTAAATTTTATCCTGATGGTTCATGTGTTAGAGGTAAGAGGTTTGTACAGGAAGTAAAAAGTTTTATCTTACTTTCCGCTCATCACTAACAATAACGACCGGGTATTCAATTTATTTTCTCAAGATTATTTTTATCAAAATGAGCGCTAAGCTGCAGGTTCATGCTTTCTATCTTTACGATAACCCTGTTACCGGAAAGTTCCACTATCATTCCTTCATAGTTCATTAAAACCCCGTGCTTTATTCTTACTTTAGCGTTAAGATGAAGGTCTTTTTTTTCAACAACTATCTCATCAAATTCATTTAAAAACTTTCGGATAATAGTTATTTCGTCTTCTCTAATATGGGCCGGCTTGCCTAACCAATACACAAAATTTAAAATGCCATTGATCTTTTTTACGTCCCATTTTTTATCATCTGCAATTCTTACAAAAACATATGACTTAAAAACAGGTTCAAGAATAACCTTTTTCCTGTCGCTCCAATGACGCACCACTTTGTGCAAAGGGCAATAATTTTCAATGCCTGCTTCCATAAGTGATGAGGCAACTTTTTTTTCCCAGCGTGGCCGGGACTGTACTGCAAACCAGTAAATATTATTGTTTAACATTGCGCAGCTTCGCTATTCCTCAGTCACATTTTTATCAACTGAAGTTATAAGTGCATTAAAAAAATTAACTCTTAAAAAAACTCTTCAATCCCTGGAAAGCGCTTTTCTTATCCTCTATATAATAACCTCCGCCGTAGCTGCCTCCGCCATAGCCGTAGCCATAACCATAGCCATAGCCATAACCATTTCCATAGCCTCCAAAGCCATAACCATAGACGGAAAATCCGCGTGGTTTTAAGCCATTGAAAACAATACACATGTTATTAAATTTCTTAGTAAGGCTATAACTGTTTATCATTTGCAAAAACACTCTTGGTGTATGCTTATGCCTTATTACAAACATGTTAATATCAGCATGTTTTTGAAGTACCTGTGCATCGGTTACAGGTGCTACCGGCGCTGTATCTATTATAACATAATCAAATCGTTGTTTAAGCGCTGCCATCATTTGTTCAAACTTTTCACCCGACATAAGCTCTGTAGGATTAGGAGGAATAGGACCGGAGGTAACAAGGAATAAATTTTCTATGCCTGTTTCCTTTATAATACTATCCAAAGTGGCTTTACCTACCAGGTAGCTGGACATGCCAGGGTTATTTTTTATATTCAACAGCTTGCTTAATTTAGGCTTGCGGAGATCCATTTCAAGAAGGCCGACCTTTTTTCCGGTGAGGGTAAAGCTGATAGCAAGATTAATAGCAATAAAACTTTTGCCTTCACCGGAAACGCTTGATGTAACAAGAAGAGTTTTATTCATTTCATTCAATCCCATAAAGCTTAGGTTGGTTCTTAAAGAACGGAACTGTTCCGCAATCACGGTGCGTTTTCCTTCGCCTATAACAATAGGTTCTTTTTCGGCCACCTGCACCAGTTCTCCTACAATGGGCACCTTTGTTTTATCTTCTATCTCCGACCTGAATAACACTTTGTTGCTGAATATTTCTTTCATTAATATTAAAAATACCGCCGACAATATACCTATCACAAGACCTGTGAGGTAGTAATTTTTAGCCACTGGAGAAATAGGACCATAAGCGCTTGCAGGCTCAAGTACCCTTAGGTCTGCAATAGTTGAAGCTGATGATAAAGCGGTTTCTTCACGCTTTTGCAGAAGAAATGTATAGATATTATTTTTGATGGCCTGTTGCCTGCTTATCTCTAAAAATCCTCTTTCTTTTTGAGGTACTTTACTGAGCAGGTTATTGTTTTGCGCAATACCGGCATTTATTTCTCTTTTAACGGATAGCAGGTTGCCCCTGATGTTAACAATATTTTCAAGTATATCAGACTTCATCCGGGTAACAGTTTGGCCTGCTAATAACACAGCATCACTTTTCTCGCCTCCAACACTTTTTGCTTTATCAGACTCAAATTCAGCATCATATAATTTTCCTAAAAGAGCTGACAGCTCAGGGTCATTCACCAACAGTAAAGATGGAACAGTTCCGGGCTTTTTTCCTTTATTGCGAACGTAACCGTTAACATCATTGAGTATCTCTAACTGCAGATCTATATCGCTGTTTCGCTTGTCAAGTTCTTTTACCTGGCCAAAATATTGTGACGCCTGTTCGCTTAAATCAACTACTGCTTCATGGGATTTATAAACAGCTATATTACTCTCCACACTATCCAGCTGGTACTCCACAAGATGAAGCCGGTCTTCAATAAAAGAAAGTGTTTTAGCCGCTATCTGGTTCTTATCTTCAATAGCATCACCATTATATACCTCGAATAATTTATTTAATACAGCAGCTCCTTTTTCAGGCACCGGCGTTTGCATGCTTACATCAATAACTGTAGAAATACGTGAAATTGGTTTAGGATCAATGCTTCCTGCAAGACTGCCTGCTTCGCCGGCGAGAGAATTAAACTGGACAAAGAAGTTTTTACCTGAAACGGAATTATAGCCTGGATTTATATTTAGTTTAAAGACTGTATTGTTTATAAGCACAGACGAATTGAAAGGGATTAATTTATTATCAATACCGATAAGCTTCTTATTCCAATCAACCTTAAAAAAATATTTGCCGGACGCAGCCACATTTTGCGGGTCTGCGGCAGTAAACCAAACCGGTGAATTTTGGTTATACAATTCTTCTGTTCTCACCCTGCCCTTATTAAACACTTTTGCATATAAGTTAAGTTCCTTTACCACTTCCTGCAACAGGCCTGATGATCTTAGAACGATAACTTCATTTTCCACAATCTTTTTTTCACTAAAAATGTTTAAGGCATCGAGCACCTTAGAGTCGCTACCAGCACCTTTATTAGGATCTTTTAAAAGTACTTTTGCATTCGCTACATACATTCTTGTTTCCGAGCGCAGGTAAACAAATGCTATAAACACTGCTATGGATGTAGTAATTAAAAAAAGTGGCCAAAAGGGCAGGTATTTATAAATAACCTGTTTAAAGATATTGATCTCAGTATGCTCTTTTAAAAATTTTTCTTCATCCATTGTTTCAAGTTCTGTTACTTATTTAATCCTGCTGAGAATTAGAAATAATAATGATATCCCTGTGGTTACAAACCCAATAACCTGCTGTGTATTATTTGTTGTCTTGATTTTTGCAGGATCCTGTTCTACATATAATATATCGTCCGGTTTTAAATAATAGAAAGGGGAATAAAAAATTGAGCTGTTATTTAAATTCAATCTTTTAAATTGTTTGTCGGCGCCGGTATCCCGTATCACCAGTATATTGGTTTCACGGGAAGTTTTGGTAAGTTCGCCGCTTAAACTGATAGCATCTAAAAGTGTCATGTTATCACTGGTCATTGGCAATACCTGCGGATGACCTATATCTCCTAGAATAGTTATCTTATGGTTTACAAAAGTTACCGTTATTACGGGCTCCTTTAAATAAGGAGAAAGATCTTTAAGTAACCTGTCTCTTAATTCATCACGGGTAATTCCTTCAACATGTACAAGACCTAACTTTGGGTAAAGAATATTTCCATTAACATCTACAAGATAACCGGGACCGGCAGATAAGCCTGCACCTCCACCGGAAGCTGCGGCCATTTGCGGAGCCATAAAAAGAGTGGAATTCTCCATGCTTAAGCTGCTTACGCCAATGTTAAGCACATCGCCTTTTCTTATCTTAAGTTGAAAATCTTTGTTA
Source organism: uncultured Chitinophagaceae bacterium (assembly GCA_964236235.1). Lineage (GTDB taxonomy): Bacteria > Bacteroidota > Bacteroidia > Chitinophagales > Chitinophagaceae > Ginsengibacter. The sequence goes on along the minus strand of CAXSDW010000006.1, from coordinate 5,865 downwards.
ACGAGATTATGAAGAATAGTATCTCCGGGAAGATCTGCAAAATATAAAACAGTCTTTTTGCTGGTAGTGCATGAGATGAAAAAGACAGCGAAATAGAAAGGAAATAAAATGAACTTTAAATATATACTGGCAGCCAGTGGTTTTTGCATTTGATACCTAATGGGTTTTAATGAATTCTTCAACACTACACTTCAGCATTGCTTAATGTAGAAAGGATATAGGATTTATAAACTAAAAAACAGGTTTCGTATTGTGTATTTCTACGAAAATATTTATGTATTACTACGACAAATAAAGCTAAATTTCCTCGTATTACCTAAAGAGTACACACGTATAATTGCTTGATTTTTATTTTACTTTGTAATGTACGTGTTGTAAAGCCTATTATATATTACAGTAAAACAGCTAATAAAGAATCAATCTCAATATATCTATTTTGATCAAAAAAAATATCAAGGCTTTTATTATTAATTAACAAATCTTAAGGAAGTTATCAATAAGTTGTAATCATCCGGGTAAAAACTTTTAAGTAATTCTCTAATGGTTTTATACTGTCTCTATAAGCATAATAAAAATAAATAAAGTAATACCTGATTATAACGACCTTTAATTATCCAATTAAATAATGAAAGCCGGTTTCATAAAAATTTTTGATACAATAATTAAACTGTTTGCAACTGCAGCAGTAACAATTTTATATATACATTATTTTCTTCCGCAAAGCTGGGGATTTTATACAATTGAATCGAAAGTGCCTTTATACGATATGCACATGGTTCGCAATGGTGTTGCGGATAAAAAATCTTTCTTTAATAATAACCTGAGTTATGGCATGGGCATTTCGAGAAAAGGCAAAATACTTTATAATGAATTGTATGGAATAATTAATAATACAAGCCTTCGATGGAAACCGCTAGTTAATGATTCACTGAATTACATAACACATTACGGAAAATATATACCTATTTCGCCAGGTAGCGAATACAATACATTAAGAGGAACTTTTATCATTACGCAAACAGACAGGCCATCTTATCTTTTCCTTAAAACCGGGAAACGTTTTCATGCATCTGCACAATATATCCTTGTTGAAATCAGGTAATGAAAATTATGATAAATCGTTTTTATAATAGCTTAATACAGTTTTTAGAAACAAACTCTTCAAAACATGTTATCGGATTTTCACGTTCAATACTGGCAGCAGGAGTGTTGCTGAAACTATTGTTTAATGATATTAATTCTCTGATTTCTTTGCGGCAATTACGAGTTTTAGGATTGCATTCATTAAAATACCGGTGCAATTTCTTTTTGATTTTTACTTCCGCTCATCTCATTGAAATGCAGATAACAGCCATAATAATTTTGATTACTATATTAAGTGGCTATTTCATTAAATTAACTTCTTTACTTCAGTTCTGGATTTCTGCAAGCCTTTTTATGATTCGTCCTGTTTCAATTGGCGTTGACAATTTAGACATGTTGCTCACCCTGTTATTAATTCCTGTTTGCTTATTTGACAGAAGAAGAAATCATTGGAATGATCCGGTAATAACGAATCCATTTAATAACTTAATACAAAGTATATTCTTATTTTTTATAAAACTACAGGTTGCTTTTATTTATTATGATTCTTTCCATGATAAGCTTTTTATAAGGGAATGGTTAAATGGAACTGTAATTTACTATTGGTTTACACATAATTTTTTTGGATTACACCCGGCGCTGATAAGCTTGCTGGAGCCGGTTCTCACGTGTATTCCTATATTGATGATTTTGTCGTGGGCGGCTTTACTATTTGAAGCGTTGCTGGCCGGGGCTTTATTATTTCCGTCCCGTTTCAGATTATTATTATTGAAGTATGGAATAATATTTCATTTCACCATTTTACTTATACATGGATTTGCTTTCTTGTTTTTTGTTATGTCAGCTGCCTTATTTTTATATTTATACCCGGCAAGGAAACCTTTTCGATTATCTGTATTACATGGATAATAAATATGTGCCATATATAGAAACTCATCGTTTGCAGTTAAATGTTTATTTGCTTTTCTATATGTATGTTTTCGTTATTCTTTTAATTGCAAATATTCTACCGGCGTTTACCGGTAATTATTTTCTTTTTTTGTTTCTTGGTATAGCAGGAATAGCTGTGCTATTTATAAAAGGCACTTATACAATTTTAATTAAACAAAATATGCTGGAGCTTTCAATAAAAATTATTTTTAAGCTGACGTTGCTTAAGCTAAAAATAGAAGGTATCGAAAGTATAGAGGAAGTTAAAATTGATTCACTTTCTTGTACTGAAAAGCCTATTAAAAAAGAATATACTTTCCACCTGTTCAAAAAAGAAGATGGAATAAAATTATCTATGAAGGATAAGAAAGTCTTTATTATTTCAGGAATTAATGTTAACAGGTTAGCTAATCGAATTATATTCTTGCAGGTAAAATAGAAAATAAGTTAAAGAGATTCTTGTAATGATTCTTTCTTTTTTCTAAAGTCTTTTGTTTTTTTAATTCCATATCCGATAGCGGCAGCAATTAATATACTTAAGCCACCATCGAAGGGAGCATCAGGGTCTCCGGCGGGATCAATTCCTCCCGGATCCTGGGCATGTAATAAAACAGGTATACAGATAACTATAAGCAATAATCCAATAAAAATCATTAGCTTTTTATATTTTTTCATTGTAGTCTTTTTAAGTTTGGTTCTTTAAAATCTTGTACTGATTATTGTACAACTTCAGTAATAACACTTCACTTATTTATTTCAATGTTTATATTGAACTTTCTGCATTTTACATCAACACGGTTGATAATTTGAATCTTTATGTAAATTAAAACACCAGCACCAAACACACTTCATAAAATGGCCGCATGCAGCCATGTGATTAATAACGAAGTATTGGATATTTTATTATCAGATCTTTTTTGTTTTAAGAGCACGATATTTATCATCACATACTACCGCTTCAACAATCAATATACTAAGCTTCCGTTTAAACGAGCGCCAGGATCACCTGCAAGATGAGACATTTGCCTGAGTACGAATAGAAGAATTTGCGATGGATATGTTTCCTCCGGCTGAATTTTATAACAAATTACTCCTTGTTAATAACGTTTGCATAAGAAAAACCTCTTAAAGAAACTCCAGTTTCAACACTTAAATCATATAATCGAAAGAGGCTGTTTGGGCAGGGTGTAGTCTGATAATTATTGCTGGCCGGACATATAATACTGGCAGCACCCGGTATTGTTGAACTATTGCGCCGGTTCAAAATATTATTGCGATCTGGGACATTATCTATCCATGTATGGGCGATAATTGTACCTCCTGTTAAAAGTAAAGCTAACAATAATCTGTTGTTGATTTCTGGCGTGTTTTGCTTTACCTTCTTAAGAAAATAAAACAAAATGCACTTTTTCTTTTTGCCGTTTTTTTCCCCTGGTACTGTTATAAAAACAGATGATACAACGTATAATTTCCCCATAATAACTTCTTCTGATTTGTGTAAACAAGTGATTTTTACAAAAGGTATAGGAAGTGAAGGTTACAAAGGAATTGGCTAAAATCAGTAAAAGCTATAATATATCTGGAATAACAAAGGGATGGAGGGTAACAGTGAATCGTAAGATTAAGAATGCTTTGGGAAGCAGATACAAGATAATAATTAAAATGTACAATCCAACTATAAATTAAAAATCTTTATCATATTATTTAATACTATAACATAAAATTATGTCATAAATAAAACTGCCACCTTGTTAAGGCAGCAGCTTAGATTTCTCATTGGTGGCAATTAGAAATTTGCCTGTTTACTTAGTATTAATAGAGTACGTTAATGTGAACCTGGCCTTTACCAGGTTTTGTTATTTCCAGATTATAAGCGCCATGAGCCAGCAGTTTAACATGTAACTGCTCTGAACTGCTGCCTTCCTCGTGTTCTATTTGTTTTACCATTATTACCTGACCAAGCTTATCAATAAGTCTTATACCGTATGTGCCTGCCGCCTGGTTAATTAACTGAAGGTTTATATAGTTTGCACTTACAGGGTTAGGATACACCATTATTGCTGATCTGCCGGTGCCCACTATTACTTTTACTATGTTACTGTACTTCTCTTCCCCGTTTATATCTACACTTTTTACCCGGTAATAATTGCTGCCTGCTGAAGCCTTTTTATCAAGCCACTGGTAATTCACGCTATTGTTATTATTACCGGTAGCTGCAACTGTGCCTGCTATATTAAAGCGTTGGCCATCTGTTGATTTTTCCACCTGGTATTCTTTAATATTTTTTTCATCTTCTACCTTCCACTCTACTACTATATCTTTATCCTGCTGGTATGCCTTTAATGTACTAAAGGTTACAGGCAGCGGACCTGTAATGGTTTCAAACACTATTCTGAAACGGCTGGGGTTCCATGAGCCTGGGATATTAACCACATTAAATTCATAAATACTTGTTGCATTTATATTGATTGGCATCCGGGTATTATAATAGCTGTCTTCCAAAAATCCTGTTAATGACGGATCAAAATTCTGTCCTATGAACTCGAATCGGTATGTTTTTACCTTCATTTTAAGTATGTTCAGGTGAATAGTATCTTCTCTATCTATCGTATGCTCTCTTTCTACTACCAGTAACTGGCTGTCTGTTTTAATGGCAAGGTTCTCTGCAAAGTTGGTGATCTTGGCGGCATCAAAATTATCTATTGCATTACTGTACCCCTCAGCAAACTGGTTCAATATACCATCAACCAGGTTTGCTGTTCCATCAGTTTCAACGGCATACAAGTTAGTACGCATTTGAGCCGTGGTTTGGTTAGCCGAAACGGGCCTGAAGACTAATCTGCTTCCTGCTGTAGCTGAGCCTGCTTTAGCTGCTTCTGTTATACTAACATTTCCATTGCTTGCGCCGCCCTCAACAAAAAACGCCTGGCCGCTTTGTATATAACTATATGGTGTAATAGAAGACTGATAGCTGCCGAGCCCTGGTATGGGGTAATAGTTTCCGGTTCCATTTATGCTATCCTTATAAAAGGTTTGGAATGCTCCAAAAGCGCTCGGACTTCCAAGATTGGGATCCCAAATATAAAAGAACTCTTTTGTGTTTGTTTTTACCATGTTTTTCATATCCAAGGGAGATGCATATGGATTGCCTATGCTGGCAAATGCTCCTGCTGCTACCGGATAATTTTGCGGCCCTGTGATTAATGTACCTTTAGTACGGAGTACTGTGGGATATGATGTTGCTCCGAGTCCTGCAGAGCGCCTGTCTCCTCTTACAAAAGTCATCAGCCCTTCTTTTGTTGCAATAAGGTTAGAAGTTTTAGAAATTCCAATATAGCTACTTACCCCGTCGTACTTTTTTACAGATGGTCCATCAGGAGAATAATAATCAAAGCCGTCAGCAGTCCATGTTGCAGATTTATTGGTAACCTGGGTACCATAACCCGGAGGATTTGTCTGTGTTGTTGAACCCAGTGGCATATTTTCCTGCCATGCCTCATGGAAGGTTTGGGTGGTATTGGTGGGTACTGATAAAAATCTCCATGCACGTTTTGCTGATATATAACGTTCAACGGTTACAATTCCTGTAATGCTGTTGCTATTTATGATCTGACCAATGGCTGCTGTATTTGCAGCAGTTGATTTCATTGTAAGATTACCATTTGTTGTAAACGTTTTGTTAGAAACGTTCCCAAATGATAATGTACCCGTAAGAGAATCCTGGCCATTAAGCGATACATTATTGCTAATGATAAGGTCTTTAATTTTATTGGCAGCAAACGCATTTACCGGTATTGTCTGGGTCGCTATGCCATTGAATTCCAGCGCACCATTGGTTACATCAAACGTACC
>CAXSDW010000005.1:51699-64134 GCA_964236235.1 uncultured Chitinophagaceae bacterium | reverse complement strand
ATAAATAATACCACTTAATGAATTTATTTACAAAGATTTCCTGTCAATCAATCCTTCCTTCTATCCATTCATTTGTGAAGTTTACCAGCATTTCCATTGCATTAAGTTTACCAGCCTTGAACCCGTGATTGGCTCCTTCTATTTTTATCAATGTTGCTGCAGTAAGGGCTGAACAAACTTCTTCAAGCAAATGTAAAGTTGCAAATTCGTCACGTGTGCCTGAAAGAAAAAGCATAGACTGTTGTACATCTTTTAAATGTTCAGCACGATCAACAGAAGGTTTGCCGGGAGCATGCAAGGGAAAGCCATAAAAAATTATTCCTTTTACCGGTGCTTTGGGATTGAGCGCCAAATATTGTGAGCTCATGCGTCCTCCAAAAGATTTGCCTGATATAAAAAGAGGAAGTTTAGGATACTTTTTATGTACATCATTTATCGCAGCTCCAATTGTTTTATGTGCAACTGAAGGAACATCAGGCCTTCCTTTTCTTTCAATGAAGGGAAAATTAAAACGAAGGGTTGCAATGTTTTTTTCCGCCAATTGCTTTGCCAGCGCTGTCATAAAAGGATGATCCATACCAGCGCCTGCGCCATGTGCCAGTATGAGGATACATTTACTTTTTGCAGGAAGAATATACTCCGCTGAAACAGTAATGGCAGAACCAGGAACAGGCAATTTGAATGCTTCGGCTTTCATTGATTGAAGATATTAATTGATAAAAGAAAAGAGAGAATTCTCACTGCTGCTTGTTGCTGTTTTTTTGGTCGGGGCTCAGACACTTTCTATTCCTACTTTCTTTTTTGCTTCTTGTTTTTTTTATCGGTAATCAAAAATTGTTAATAATAACAATAAGGTGACCTTTGAACCGTAAGACAGACGATACTTGAAGGTATATCCGCTGATTAAGTATTACAGTTTTATTCCAAAGCAATTCCATAATTCCTGTTCGATCTCATTTTGATTATTTAATTTCCTTTCCTTTACTTTTCCATTCTCAGTTATTTTTAGTATGTCTCCTGTTAAAGTAATTCTTCCGCCTTTTACAGGTAACGAACAAATTCTTTTTTTCATGAAATGAGATTCCCTGCTTGTTTGGTGATAGCGGCACCTGGCGTAAAATTCTTCTAATTGCCTTTCATTTTCTGAGAATATATATTGAGGTATGAACAGTCCGCCTGCATTCTTTTTTTTTATTACTTTATAGTTTTCATCAAACGTTTCAATTCGAAAAATTCCGGCCGGATCAATGGCCTCTTTGTCCAACTCTATTTTAACCGGGTAAAACAAAAATTCCCCAAACCCTACATCTGCTAAAAAATGGTCATCCTTTATTTTAACTATTAATGCCATATGGTCAAACTCCGGGCTATAATCTTTTTTGCCATCATAAACTCTTGCTGATACCATTTTGACTGTAAAGCCAAGTTCCTTTAATAACACGTAAAACAGCCCATTTAATTCATAACAAAAACCGCCTCTCTTCCGGGTAACTATTTTATTAAATAAATTCGTTAAGTCGATTTTAATGTTATTATGAATATCCAGGTTTTCAAAAGGCACATTCATTAAGTGCATTATTTGAAGATTTGAAAGCACTTCAAATGTGTTATCAACAGGGCCAACATATTTAATTCTTTCCAGGTATTGTTTAATGTCCATTTACGCTTGTTCTTTATATCTACCTATGTTTTTTACGACCAATAAAAGCAAATTATTTCTTCTCCTCAATGAAACTTCTGCTCCCTTGAAAGCATTTCGATAATCATCTTAATTCTTTTCTCTCTTGTCTCGGGTTTTTTGGCAGTTTGAAGACGCCACCCAATGGCATACTTATTTGTTTTGTTCAATGTTTCAAAAAAGGCTTTGGCTTTTTTATTTTTAGAAAGCTGTGTCATAAAATCATCCGGTATCTGCATTTCTTTGAAAGAGTCATAGGCCTTTACCCACCTTCCATCAGCTTTAGCTTTTTCTACTTCTTCCAAACCGGGAGATCTCATCTTTTCAAGTGATGTAAGCCGTTCAATATTATCTGTATTCCTTTTCGACCAAATGCTTCTTGCCCCTCGTGGAGTAAACTTTTGTATCCATGATTCATCATCATATTTATTGGCCTGGCCATCAATCCATCCATAGCAAAGCGCTTCATCTACAGCTTCCTTGTATGTGATAGTTGCCTTATCGGAATCTTTTTTAAAAAATCTTAACCAGATTCCGGTTACTTTATTATAGTTTTTGGCAAGCCACTTTTCAAACGCATTTGATGTTTTGAAAGCCAGCACTTTCATTTCTTTATTTTCAGGCGTTTTCATACAAGTTTATTTGTCAATATAATCAGTTCCATACTACAAAATTCCATAGTAAAATATTTCCTTGTATAATCAATCGGGGTTTTACAGCCATGAACATAAAATTAAATAAGTCCTCTTTTATAAAGCCCGTCGTGTTCTGCTATGCCACAGGCTTGGTGGAGAGATACGACTTAGGATAAACCAACTTCACTTACTTTCGCCTAATTGAAAACATTAAAATGCGAAAGCTGTTAAGTGCAAAGTAAAATTCAAACTTCCCATGCGCTCGTGCTGCTGCCCAATATAGAAGAAATACCAAAGAAACGATTCTTATCTTTAAAGCAAAGTCTTCAAAATAGTTACTGCTTGGTTCCAAAAAATTAAAAGGTTTTAAATTTTATCAGGCGCTGCAATATCTTTAGCAAAACATTGAAGATGCGTTGTATAAAAAGGAAGTGTTCCCTGCTTCCTTAAGCAACATGTTTGTAAGTATTAATAATTGTATACTCTTTTTGCTTTTTGCCTTTATCATTTATCCATTGCTCGGCATCTTTATAACTGTTAAACGATTCATGTTCATAATGAAGTCCGGTTATTTCGGTAAACCCAATCATAAAAGTACTTTTACCGAAAATTTGATATGATTCTTTTGGGGGATTTTCAGGCATGTTTTTTAAATGTAATTTAAGCCATTTTCGCAGCTGATGTATTTTTTCAATTTTTATAATCTTGCTTAAACATTTGGACAGGCTGTGAAGCCTTGCTGTTGCCGATGTACTCTTTCTACCTTCTTCATTCTTTTACCAGTCTTACAATTCACCTTGCCCTATTTTTAAAACGCAGTTTTCCACCTAAAAAAAAATCACTTTTATTCTTATTGCTTTTTAAATGTTTTATCACTTAATTCAATATTACGAATTATCAAAATTTACTTCCTGTTTACAAGTGCTCATTTGTGCTGCCTCCCATCCTATAATGGCCGTTTTACGAATGCTTCCCCAATGATAACCACCGAATAAACCGGTTGATTGAATGATGCGGTGACAAGGAATTAAAAAGGCAACAGGATTATCGCCAATGGCTGTGCCTACTGCTCTTGAAGCTTTTGGAACTTGTATTTGTTTTGCAATATTTCCGTAAGTGGTTATTTTTCCCATCGGAATTTTTAAGAGCGTTTCCCAAACTTTTAATTGAAATGCCGTTCCTTTTAAATGAAGTTTTACCTGGCTAAGCTTACTCCAGTCATGAGTAAAAATGTATAACACATTTTGTTGCATCAAGTCAACCATTTGCCTGTACTCAGCATTAGGAAACCTGGCCTGCAGATGCATTAATGCATTATGTTCGTCATCTGCAAACGCCATATAGCAGATACCTTTATTAGTAGAAGCCACCAATATATTTCCGAAAGGGCTTTCTGCAAAACTGTAATTGATAGCAAGCTGGTGGCCGCCATTTTTATATTCTCCCGGTGTCATTCCTTCAATATTTATAAATAGATCGTGAAGACGGCCCGTTCCGGATAAGCCTGTTTCAATAGCAGTGTCAAATAAGGTAGCCTGGTTATCTTTCAGCATTTTTTTTGCGTACTCAATAGTTAAGTATTGCAAAAACTTTTTAGGGCTTACACCTGCCCATTCTGTAAACATTCTGTGAAAATGAAAAGGACTGATGTTGATTTTTGCAGCTACTTCATCAAGGTCAGGCTGTTTTTTGAAATTGTTTTTTATATAATCAATTGCTGTTGCTATACGGCTGTAGTCTGTATCTTCCTGCACTTTCATTTTTCAAATTTTTTATACAACGAAAGTAGTAATCAGTGCATACCTAACAAACCCGATAATTGCTATGTTAGAAAAATATACAATAAAAGGTTTAGCATTTTAAATTAATAAGAATATGAACTAATATACCCGTAGATTAAGCCGCAGCACCCGCTTATTTACTTTTCCATATATTATCACTTTCATCTGCATCCATAAATATACCGCCTGCTACCTGTACCTGCTGCACAGCTTTGTTTGATACAAAATTTATTACTGATTGTTTTTTATTATTGTTCCATACCACAGGTGTCTGGTGTATACTTTCAATGGTGCCATCAGCATAGGTTACTTTAAGATCGAACGGGGCAGGAAAGCCGCCACTGTTTTGTACAGTAACAGCATAGCCATTATTGGTTTTTATTGTATTAATCAGAGCAATATCAATATAGCCGTTGCTAAAAAACCAGCTGGTCCAAAACCAGTTAAGATTTTGGCCTGATACATTATTGAATGTATTAAAGAAGTCCCAGGGTATTGGATGTTTGCCATGCCAGCGATCCATATAAGCAAGCAGGCATTTTTTAAACACCGAATCTCCCAGCAGGTCTTTTACTGCAAGGTAACCGAGAGAAGGTTTGCCATATTCGTTATTACCCAGCGCACGGCCGTTTAATATATTGCCAGGCGTTATAATGGGCAGGTCTTCTTCCTGCGATGCATCATGTATCCAATTGGTAATCCTGAATTGCCTGTAAAATTGATCAGCCTTTTCAATACCAATATCTTCCCTGCCAATAAGGTATTCCAGCGTTGTTGCCCAGCCTTCATCCATAAATCCATAGCGTGTTTCATTTATGCCCATGTAAAATGGAAACCATGTATGTGCTATTTCATGCTCAGCAACAAATCGTGAAAAAAGGGGATCTTCTTCGGCAGCGTCATTTACCATCATTGGGTATTCCATATCAGCATAGCCCTGGAAGATGGTGGTTTTAGGAAACGGATAAGGTACTCCGGGATAATTCCGGGAAAACCAGTCAAGCGAATGAACACCAAATTCAACCATACGATGAAAATCTTTTGCGGTATCGTTGTAAGCCGCCTGCACGCTTGCTCTGCGATGTGCAGCATTATCCACTACTACGCTTGATGCATCCCATACATAATGATTGCCAAGCCCGAAAGTTACATCGGTAATATTACTGGCCGTCCATGTCCATGTATTTACCTGGTTTTGTGCTGTAATGTTATTTAAGATAAGATCATACGATGCTGCGATATGTATTATTGAATCCGTTTGCATAGATTGATTAAGCTTTGCAAGTGGTACTGGCTGTAATACCTCTGCAGGATTTTGCAAAGTACCTGTTGCCCACACAATATAATTACGCGGAACTTTTACATTAAGCACATAATCATTAAAGTCGTTATAGAATTCTTGCCCATCATTAAAATCCATCCTGTCCCAGCCATTATAATCGTCATACACTGCTACTCTTGGATAAAAATACGCAATGAAATAAGTAGTAGAATCAATCATACCTTCTCTGCCGCTTCTCAGCGATAACTGGTAATGCCAGTCGAAGGAAAGATTTACTGAAGTATGAGGCGCCAATGGCTGGGCAAGCCTTACTGTCTGGTAAGTAAAATGATAGCCGGGCTCCTGCCAGGGCGTTACAATGCCGTTCACTGAAAAAGCATCAATATGAATACCGCTTGTAAGATAATCTTCCGTTTGATCACCATATCGCAGTGCATTTGGTTTATGTACGTTGAGCAGCAGTTTTATCACAAGATTTTTTAAAGTATCAGGGCTGTTGTTTACATAAGTAATTTGCTCTGTGCCTTTAATGTTCCTGTCTGGTGGCATAGCGGTTATGGTAATATTATACCGGCCCCTATTTTGCCAGTAATTGTTGCCTGGCGTTCCATCTTGCGACCTTGTGCCTTTTTTAAATGCCTGCTTTACATCCCGTGGTAAATACAAAGATTGCGATTGGGCAACTACTGCGCCGGCAAAAAGTATAATGCTTATAATGCTTTTGTACATAATGAAATTTATAAAAGAAAGATAGAGATTAAGTGGGTACAGAAAAAAGCAATTTTTATAAATGGCTGACACCTGGTTTAAAAGTAGTTGATTAATGTAATCCCTTTAAGAGAAGATGCGGCGAGCTACATAGAATTTAAATGGACTAAAATTATTTTAAACATTTTCCGTTACGTCTTAACAGTTGCTTGAAAACTTAGGCTTGATAAATGTGTTACATACCTTTTATCATTCAGGTAAAGATTATTATTATTGTAGCGTGGTAATTTAAATTATTTAATATGAAGACGGTTAAAAATATTCTCGACGAAAAAAATAAAATTGCTAACATAGTTTCCCGGAACACATTAGTGATTGATGCTTTAAAAATGATGATTGATGTGAACCTCAGTTATCTTATTGTGATGGATGGTAATCAGTTTAAAGGTATTTTTAGTGAGCGTGATTACAGCAGGAATGTAATATTAAAAGGCCGCAGCAGCACCACTACTACTGTAGGAGAAGTAATGGCAACTGATCTTCCGGTGGTTCATTTATCTGAAACTGCTGAAAACTGCATGAACAAGCTAAGCACTCTTAAAACACGCTATCTTATTTGCAATAATGCTGATGGCGATTTTGCAGGAGTAGTTACTATACATGATCTGCTGCGCCTCGTTCTCTCCAATAGAGAAAATGTGTTTGACAGGGCTGTTGCCAATTATTTATACAACAATGATGATTCCGGTAAGGTTTTATGATTTTCCTTTCCAGATATTTTGTTGAACTGAAGGGTTAATGAACTAACATAGCACATCTTAGTTTGTACACACGATTATTACCAGGTAATCTCATTTAAAACAAACGAATTATTTTCTCTTACCAAAACTGTTGCGCCTGTTATTGGCTGCCATATCCGTAATAAAATAGAATCTACCTTTACCAGTGCATAATATTTTGCGAACTATGACTGTATCAACAGTATTGTTATATAAATGCCATTGCCGGTGCATGGCTTATCATGCATGTATTTTAATTTCTGTTTATAACGCGGTACAGCAGTGCTTATAAAGTAGCAGCGCAAGGTCCTTGCGGGAGACGTTGTTGGAATGTAAATCAAAGCTGAAAATGTTACTGATGAAGAAAATAGCTAAAAGCTAAATTTATAAAGTGCGGCGGGAACTACCGCTGATATTGATTTGTAGCTGATGGCTTTTCTATCAGCAAGCCTATTATTTTGGATGTTCGTGGTTTTGTCATTTCAAGGGTTTACCAATTTTTGTTTTGTTTTGCGAACTAACTATGTCTGTTGTTTTACCAACAATATTGTCAATTGTAATTGTTCCGCTAAATCTACTGTCCCCAAAACTTGAATTATAGAAAGAAATGGAATGTATTATTCTGTTGCAGGAACATTAATAAATTTTCCGTTTGTGATAATTAAAGGAGTGCCATATTGCGTTTTTAACGTGCCGCTGAAAGTTCCATTGAGTACTTTGTTTTGGTAGCTGATCACTTTAAAAGCGAACCCTTTGCCGTCTGAAAAATAAGTGCTATCACCGCTCTTATAGGCAATTATTGTAGTTCCGCTATTAAATTCATTTTCGCCGGGTTTCAATGTGCCTCTAATGGCAAACTGTATTTGCAGATTATTAACAGGTGTGTTTCCTCCACAAATATTATAAATAAAATCACTGTTAGATATCAAATTGCCGCTCATAATTATCCCGGGTGTATTATGTTGTTTAGGCTCCAAAGAGTAAGTAACAGCCTTGTTATTTGCGCTGAAAATTATTCTGCTGTTGGGTTTAGCAGTTTTGTAAAATTCTTTCCATCCTATAAAAGCTATGCAAATAAAAGTAACGCAAAGAAATAGAAGCCATTGTTTCATAATTACTACGGTTTAAAAGAAATAATAAATTTGAGGATGAGAAGCTGCTATTACTAAGACATACGTCATAAATAAAGTTTCAGATATGTAGTAAATAGTAAGCTTTGTTGCTATTCAGAGGTATTGGAGAGTAGCTTGAAGTAGCAAATATATAAAACACTTTATTTAATATAGAATATTTTGGCATATTAATATCCACATAATGAATAATAATATTTTTAATATGGAAATAATTACTTCTTATCTTAATAATCCATTAATTTAGTCTGTTATATTCTACATTAAAAATGCTGGTAATGAAAAAACTATTGATTATACTTTTCATTTTATTGCTCTTTCATAAATCCTATTGCCTTATCAGTCTTCCCAAAATATTTGGGGATAATATGGTGCTTCAAAGAGATAAGCAAATACCTGTGTGGGGATGGGCAGATGCAAATGAGGAAATAACTGTTCATTTTAATAAACAAACAAAAAGCGTTGTTGCAGATAAAAATGGCAAATGGCTTATAAAACTCAATGCAGAAAAAGCGGGCGGCCCTTATGAACTTATCGCAAACGGAAAAAATACAATTAAATTCAGTAATGTTTTAGTAGGCGAAGTATGGATATGCAGCGGGCAAAGTAATATGGAAATGCCAATAGCAGGCTGGGGGAAAATAAATAATTATGAGCAGGAAATAACCAATGCTAATTATCCTGAAATACGCCAAATTAAGGTTTCAAACAAAACAAGTTCATCTCCTCAAAATGATATACCATCCGGGGATTGGAAGGTATGCAGCCCGCAAACAGCCGGAGATTTTACCGCTGCAGGTTATTTCTTTGCAAGAGAATTATACAACACTTTAAAGGTGCCGGTTGGCCTTATTAATACTTCCTGGGGCGGCACTATGGTTGAAACCTGGATAAGCCGTGAAGCATTTGAAAAAAGCGATGAATTTAAAAATATGATCTCACAAATGCCTTCATTAAACCTTGATTCATTTGCTAAAGTGCGCAAAGAAGCTATTCTTAAAAAAATAGAAACAATGCAAGGCACTTTGATGAATAATACTATTAATGAAACATGGAAACAACAAAACGTTGATGACAGTAAATGGCCGCACATGAGTTTGCCCGGCCTTTGGGAGCAAAAAGGTTTAGATGGTTTAGATGGCATTGTATGGTTTAGAAAATCAATTGTTCTTCCTGCAGCTGATACCGGCAAAGAAGCCATACTCGAACTTGCAATGATTGACGATAATGATTCTGCTTATGTAAATGGAGTGCTGGTTGGAAGCACAAATGCTTATAACTTAAAAAGAAAATATACAATACCTGCCGGTATATTAAAGGAGGGAAAAAACAGCATTGCTGTAAGAGTAGAAGATACCGGCGGCGGCGGGGGATTGTATGGCGATTCAGCCGATATGAAGATCACCATTGACAACAAAAACCAATCGCTTGCAGGTGATTGGTTATACAAAGTAGAATCAATTACACAAAGCACTTTAACCGGACCAAATGATTATCCTACGCTATTATATAATGCAATGGTAAATCCATTGATACCATATGCCATGCGTGGTGTTATCTGGTACCAGGGCGAAACCAATGCGGTACGTGCTTACCAGTACAGGCAAGCTTTTCCACTGCTAATCACAGACTGGCGCAGGCATTGGGGCGCCGGTGATTTTCCTTTTTATTTTGTGCAGCTTGCCAGTTTTAATGCAGATAATGGCAACAGTAAAAAAGGAAGTACATGGGCAGAATTGCGTGAAGCGCAAACACTTACTTTATCATTGCCAAATACCGGCATGGCTGTTACTACAGATATTGGTAATGCAAAAGATATTCATCCAAAAAATAAACAGGATGTGGGCAAGCGGCTTGCGGCAATTGCATTGCATGATGTTTACGGGAAAAATATGATAAACAGCGGACCAAGGTACCAGTCTATGCAAATTGCCGGCAATACGGTTACACTCTTTTTTAAAAATATTGGTAGTGGTTTAATCTTAAAAGATAAAGGCGCTTTTCTGTCCGGGTTTGAAATAGCAGGAGCAGATAAAATATTTCATACCGCCAAAGCATTCATTATTGATAATAAAGTTGTTGTATCCAGCGATAGTGTTCGTAACCCAAAAGCTGTTCGTTTTGGCTGGGCTGACGATGCAGGCAATGACAATCTTTTTAATAAAGAAGGCTTTCCTGCAGCGCCTTTTAGAACAGACAAATGGAAGGGAATTACAGAGAGTGAAAAGTATGAGATTCAGCATTAATAATTATCAGCAATAGCGCCAATACTAATTATGATACATGATACACTAATCCTGCTATATAGTTATTATGGCAAAAGATAAAGCAGCGTAGGATATTCGACATTAAAAAGCAAAAATTAATTTTTATAGCGGTTCAATAAGTGTATCTTTCCTTATATCCCTTAAGCACGTAATCATTCCAACTTCTTTTTAACAACGAGTTTCAATCCTTACTACCGCTTCCCTTTGATTGCTTATAATTTCCCTGTTCTTAAATAAGAGGGTAAATTTATTGAAGGAAGAAACAATTACTTACAAAATAAAGTGTAGTAAATTTTGATAAAGCAAAACCCGTGAAACAAAAAACTGATCTGATTAAAAGGATAGATAAGTTACTAAATTCCAGCAACGCACTTGCCTATAAAAACGACACACAGCAGAATCCGGCAGTGGAACTGGCCGCAAACAATTGTGCTATTACCAACTTAAAAATATTACACCTTGAAGACCTGGACAGCGATGTAGCATTAGTAGCACTTCAGTTAAGAAAGAGTATTCCTCAGCATGAAATATTAGTCGTTGAAAGCAAAGCCGATTATATATCTGCCCTTGAAACTTTTTTGCCTGATGTTATACTTGCTGACCATACCTTACCTTCTTTTAATTCACTTGAAGCCCTGCAGATTTTAAAAGATACCGGAAAAACCATTCCTTTTATTTTAATCACTGCAACGGTATCAGAAGAATACGCTGTGCATGTAATGAGAGAAGGTGCGGATGATTATATACTTAAAGACCGGCTGCAACGCTTGCCTGTAGCCATAATAAATGCATTGCAAAAATATAAGGTTAGGGCTGAGCGGGAGATTTTCTTTAATAAGGTGATAGCAAAGGACGCCGACCTTGAAAAAAAAAATCAGCAATTAGTTGCGTACAATAAGATTGTTTCACATGATTTGCGAACGCCAATTACCAGCATTCTACTTATTGCCGGTATCATCCAGGAAATAAAAGACGAGACGGAAAGAAAAAAGCTTTTCCAGAGTTTGAAAAATACTGCATTAAATCTTGATCAAACTTTAAATGTGCTGGTAGATATTGCAAAAATAAATGAAGCCCTGTTTGATTCTGAAACCTTATTTTTCGAAGATATATTTGATAAAACATTTAACCTGGTTGAAATTATTGCAAGGCAGATAGATGCAAAGTTTGTAACCGATTTTAGAGAATGCCCTTCTATAAATTATCCAAAAGCGTATATTGACAGCATTTTTATGAACCTGATAAGTAATTCATTAAAATATTATTCGCCCGATAGATCGCCGGTTATATGTATCAGGAGTTATACACAAAACGGTCAAAGTGTTTTGGAATTTTCTGACAATGGATCCGGCATTGATCTGCAAAAGAATGAAAACACATTATTTGGACTTAATCAAACTTTTCATCAAAACACAGATAAGAAAGGATTGGGTTTATTTATGATAAAAACGCAAATAGAATCCAGGGGCGGTACAATAAGAGCAGAGAGTAAAAAAGAAGAAGGCCTCAAATTTATTATAGAGTTTGCTGTACAATGTATTTAACAACGTTTGCGTTTCTCTTATACATTTTTATCTAACAAAAGCATTTTGAAAAAGGGTATACATAAAACAAAAATCTGCAATGATGTAATTGTTGCTAATAAAGAACTTGCGCTTAAAAACCGGGAGAATGAAAAACGGGCTGCACAGTTGGTTATTGCAAACAAAGAACTTTTATTTCAAAATGAAGAAAAAGGGAAGCATGCAGCAGAATTGATTATTGCCAGTAAAGAACTTGCCTTTCAAAAAAAGGAAAAGGGAAAACGTGCTGCGGAGTTGAAAATTGCTGATAAAGAACTTGCGTATCAAAAAAAAGAGAAGGGAAAACGTGCAGCAGAATTGATAATTGCCGACAAAGAACTTCTGTATCAAAAAAAAGAGAAAGGAAAACGTGCAGCAGAATTAATTATTGCCAATAAGGAGCTCGTTTTTCAAAATGCGGAGAAAGAAAAACGTGCCGCAGAGTTGATCATTGCCAATAAAGAACTTGCCTTTCAAAATGAAGAGAAAGAGAAACGTGCGGCAGAATTAAGTGTTGCTAATAAGGAGCTCGTTTTTCAAAATGCTGAAAAAGAAAAACGTGCAAATGAGTTAGGTATTGCCAATACAGAACTTGCTTATCAAAATAAAGAAA
>CAXSDW010000005.1:0-51599 GCA_964236235.1 uncultured Chitinophagaceae bacterium | reverse complement strand
GAAAAATGGGCCGATGAGTTGGGAAATGCCAACAAAGAACTTGCCTTTCAAATAAGGGAAAAAGAAAAAAATGCAGAAGAACTTGGGGTTGCCAACAAAAAACTTGCGTTTCAAAATGCAGAGAAAGAAAAACGTGCAGAAGAACTGGTAATTGCCAACAAAGAACTTGCTTTTCAAAATGCAGAGAAAGAAAAACGTGCAGAAGAACTTGTCACGGTTAACAAGGAACTTAGAATGGCAGAACACCACATTGTAGAATTAAATGTTGGTTTAGAACAAAAGATCATAGAGCGTACTGCTCAGTTAGAAGCAGCTAATAAAGAGCTGGAATCTTTTTCATATTCCGTTTCGCATGATCTTCGGGCACCTCTGCGGGCAATAAACGGGTTCACTAAAGTACTGGTAGAAGATTACCTGGATAAATTAGATAATGAGGCAAAGGAAATACTTGATGAGATCGTGGGCAATTCAAAAAAAATGGGGGAGTTGATAGACGACCTGCTGGAATTTTCACGTGTAGGTAAACAGCAGATTTCAATGGCTAATATAAATATGCAACAGCTTGCGGAAACTGTAGTTAACGATCTTGAACAAACCAACCCGGATAAAAAAACTGACGTCACTATTAAAAAGCTGGAAGCCGTTAAAGGTGATAAAAGCATGCTTAAGCAGGCGCTTATAAACCTTATTTCAAATGCGTTTAAGTATTCAGGAAAAAAGGAACAACCGGTAATTGAAATAGGATGCTACCCCGAAGATATATACCTTACTTATTACGTAAAAGATAACGGCGCTGGCTTTGAGATGCAGTATTATCATAAATTGTTTGGCGTTTTTCAGCGCTTGCACAGCAGTAATGAATTTGAAGGAACCGGCGTAGGGCTGGCACTTGTTCAAAGAATCATTTTAAAACATGGAGGTAAAGTTTGGGCCGAAGGAAAGGTTGGAGAAGGCGCATGCTTTTACATTTCGTTGCCCGTTTCTTAAAAATAACCAATAACTTAAATATTATTTATGCTACCTACAAACGTAGAAATCCTTCTTGTAGAAGACAATAAATCAGATGCGATGCTTACCATAAGAGCATTAAAGAAGCATAACCTTGCCAACAATTTAATTCATCTTATTGACGGAGCGCAGGCGCTTGATTTTATTTTCGGCAAGGGAGAATTTGAAGGCCGTGATATTGAACACAAACCAAAAGTAATATTTCTTGATATAAAAATGCCTAAAGTAAGCGGGCTGGAAGTGCTGCGTATAATTAAAAAAGATGATAGAACAAAGCTTATTCCTGTTGTAATAATGACCTCATCAAAAGAAGAAAAAGATATAATTGAAAGTCACCAGCTTGGTGTAAACAGCTATGTAGTAAAACCTGTGGATTTTGATAATTTCTCTAAAACCATTGCTGAGCTTGGCTTTTACTGGCTTGTGGTAAATCATACACCACAATAATAACACCTGCGACGTAAAAAAAATTAATTGCCTGTAAATGATACTATTCTGGTAAAACTTTAATTGCTTTTATTTAAAAAATAGAAAACGTTTTAAGAGCCGGTAATAAGAATGAAATATAACATGTAGAAGAGGTGCAGAACGATGCTGCGGCATAAACAGGGAAAATAATATAAACCTGAATTTGAAACGAAGCAATAATAATTATGAGAACGCCAACCCGGTTTATTATTATTGATGATGATCCGGTTAATAATTTTTTATGCAATATGATTATTAAGGAAGCCGCAGGTGAAATAGAAATCAAAACCTTTGAAGTTCCTGAAAAAGGATTTGAATACATAGCCACGGAATATGCTAACAATAAAAATGCTGCAATATTATTACTTGATATTAACATGCCAACCTGCTCCGGCTGGGAGTTTCTTGACAATTTTGAAAAGCTTGATGAGAAGATAAAAAATCAAATTAAGATATATATGCTTTCTTCCTCTATTGATTCGGTTGACAAGCAACGGGCATTAAAAAATAAATATGTAATGGATTATATTGAAAAACCGCTTTCACAACAAACTGTACGTTGGATGTTGGAAAACGAAAAAAAAGCATTTAAAGAAGGCAGCGAACTTTTATAGCTACCGGATTATTGTAAATGCCTTTCATAAAAAAAATCCTCACTACATTTCTTAAAGCTTTTGCATATTATCATCTGGTGTTTGCTATTTTATTTCTGAATATCAACAAATATTATAGTTATACTTTTGGCTGAAAGCTAAGTTTGATCCAAACAAAAGTTTACATACAAATCAATTTAATTAAGTACACCTTATGCGACCAGCTTTATTATTCCTGGCAATAATATTAATATTTAATTTGCCGTGCATCTCACAAAAAAATAAAACCCTAAGTCTTTTTAATGGCAAAGATCTCAGTGGTTGGCATGCCGATGTTCCTGAAATGGACACGAACGCATCTGCCCGAAATCCTTTTATTGTAAGAAATGGATTGCTTGTAAGTTTGGGTACTCCTGGCGGGCATTTGATCACTGATTCAGTATATAAAAATTTCAGGCTTAATGTTAGATACCGGTTTGCCGGCAAGCCCGGAAACTGCGGTGTGCTTGTATTTGCGTCAACGCCAAGGGCGCTTTATAAGATGTTTCCCAAATCAATTGAAGTGCAAATGGAACACAATGATGCAGGTGATTTTTGGTGTATTGCTGAAGATATAAAAGTGAAAGATATGGAGAAGCGTCGTGGACCAAAAGAAAACTGGGGAATTACTGAAGATAAAGAACGCCGCATCCTTAATCTTACCGACAGTTCTGAAAAACCTGTGGGAGAATGGAATTCTATGATCATTGAATGTTTAAATAATTCAATTAAAGTATGGATGAATGATACGCTTGTAAATTACGGATTTGATTGTACTGCAAGCCAGGGCCAGATTGCTTTACAAGCTGAAGGTTCAGAAGTTGAATTTAGCAGATTAGACCTTACTTCTATCACTCATTTGTCAGATGATAAATAAAACCGATACATAAATAGGTAAATGTAAAAGTAACTTTAAAGAAAATGCTTATTCTTTGAAGATTTTAAATCCGGAAATGATTAGCTGGTAATTATGCTAATGCCAACAAGAAATTGAATTCTGAAAAGTTTCAATAAAGCTGCTTATTCTGATTTACTTAACCACTCATTATTCATGGTAAAAGCATTTTTTATTTTTCCGACAAGATCGTTATCTATCATTTTTATTGCCATCAATATCATATTTTTAAATGCAGCAGCTTTAGAAATTCCATGACCGATTATCACTGGTTTATTAACGCCAAGAACAGGTACGCCGCCATAAATTTCAAAATTAAAACGGTTAAAATGTTCATCATTTATGTTTCGCCGTTGTACAATATCATAGATTGATTCAGCAAATTTTAAAAGTACATTCCCGGTAAAGCCTTCACAAACCATTACATCTGCTTTGTCAGTCAACAGATGTCTTCCTTCTACGTTCCCGATAAAGTTGATTTGCGTATTTTGTTTCAAAAGTGTATAGGCAGCCTGTGTTAAAAGATTCCCTTTACCTTCTTCTTCACCTAAATTTATAAGACCAACCGCAGGTGTAATATAATTTAAAATATGTTGGGCAAACAAAGAACCAAGTATCGCAAATTGCAACAGGTTTTCAGGCTTACATTCAGCATTCAAACCAACATCCACAAGCAACCCGAGTTCGCCTGTTTCTCTTGGCAAATAAGCGCCTATAGTTGGCCGCAGCACGCCTTCAACAGCTTTGATACTAAACAAAGAACCGATCATCATGGCACCGGTATTTCCGGCACTTATAAACGCATCAGCTTTTCCGGTTACCAGCAAATGAAAGCCAATTGCGATAGATGACTTTTGTTTTTCCTTTAATGCTTTTGTAGGATGCTCATGCATTTCAATCATTTGAGATGCATGAATTATGGTGATATTTTGTGATGAAATTTTATAATCGTGAAGCAGTTGATGAATAGCTGGCTCATCGCCGATCAATAATAATTTTTGCGGAGATAAATTATTTTGTAAGTAAAGCCCGATCCCTTTCACTGCTTCCAGGGGCGCAAAATCGCCGCCCATCATATCCAAAGCGATGTTCATCTCTTTACATTAAAATGAATAAGTGTCAAATGCCTGGTTAAAAATAAAAATCCAAAATTCAAGATGAAGTTAATCAATCTTAATTTTGGATAATCGAAATTAGTTTTTAAAAGTCGTCAGGCCTTTAAAGGAGCTATCTCTGCAACTACTTTCCCTTTGTACATCAGTTTGCCTTCACTCACATGGGCACGATGTCTTACATGCGTTTCTCCTGATGTGCTGTCTGTGCTGAGTGTGGGCGCTACGGCTTTATAATGTGTTCTTCTTTTTGCGCTTCTTTGCTGACTGTGTCTGCGTTTGGGATTTGGCATAACGTGAAATTTATTATATAAAATTAATTAATATTTTTTTTAAACTTTTCCAATCCCTTGGAAAAAGGATTATTATTTTCAATACTTGCGGCTTCCATTTTTTTAAGCATGTTCAATACTTCTATATTACATTGAGGGCCGCCGGTTTCACTTTCTTTACACACTTTTTGCATCGGAATGCTCAGGATAGTAAACTCATAAATCCAGTTGGCAATATGAAGATGACTTTCAGTTCTTGATATGTAATAGATATCAGGATCTTCTTCCGTTTCATTCATTTCGTCAGGATTTTCAACAAGCTTAACTATCATATTAAACTCGTCCCAAAGATCCATTACAAGCGGGTTTCCGCATTTATCACAAGTAACTCCTATACTGCCGCCAACCTCAAATTTCAACATCATAAATGATGTACTTTTTTCCAGAGTCAGCTTTATTTTAACATGACAGTTTTTATAGTCAATTTCTCTTTCGCCAACAAAAAAACTATCATCCACTTCATAATTAAATTCATGAATACCCGGCTTTAATCCAACAAAGGCAATATCAAATTCCCTACGGTTCGGCATTACATCTTTTTAAAGGCTGGCAAAGGTAATGAAATTCATTTAAAATCTGTCTCTTAAAGCTTTGTTTACATATTTGCATTCACAGTAGTTTTATCTTTACTTATATGCTTTTAAGAGAAACTTACAGTAGCCGGCGTTTTCAAATAATAAGCCTTTTAATAATTATTGTTTTGATAAAAATGTTCTCTCTAAATTCTTTCTGGGTAGAGAAATATTATGCATTAAGTTTTTTCCCATGGTTTTCACATCTGTTAAGAATAATTACCGGCTGGCTTAGCATTAGTATTGGCGATTTGTTGTATTTATTTATCGGGATTTGGCTTTTATATAAATTCATCCGCTTTTTAATTAGCGTGATATTAAAAAAGAGGAAAGGGAAATCTTTAGGTAAAACTGCGGTAACAATATTAGTTACCGGAATGTTTATTTATATAATTTTCAATATCTTTTGGGGACTTAATTACAACAGGAAAGGAATTGCTTACCAGTTAAATTTAGATACTGCAAAATATACTTTCACTGACCTAAAACGTATCGAACAGCTCCTATTAGCTAAGGTGAATGAAAGTAAGCAGGCGCTTATAAGCAAGCATCAGATTTATCCTGGTAAAAAAGATTTATTTTTAAAAGCAAGAGATTGCTATAAGCAAATTGAGTCAACATATCCTTTTTTAAAATATCAAAAAGCTTCCACAAAATCATCCCTGTTTAGCTGGTGGGGAAATTATCTTGGCTTTACCGGATATTACAATCCTTTTAGCGGTGAGGCGCAGGTAAACACTACTGTTCCGCAATTTATTCAACCTTATACTACATGCCATGAAATTGCCCACCAGCTTGGTTATGCAAAAGAAGATGAAGCAAATTTTGTAGGTTATTTATCAGCCACAAATTCTACTGATACTTTGTTTCGTTACTCCGCTTATTTAGATCTTTTTTTGTATGCAAACCGGCAGGTGTTTTTTATAGATTCTGTTTCTGCAAAGCAGAAATACCTGCAGTTATCACCTGCAGTAAAAGCTGACCTTAAAGAATGGAAAGAATTTCTGATTCGCTATCGCTCTCCTTTAGATGTTTTTATTACATGGGCTTATGGAAAATATTTAAAAGCCAATCAGCAGCCAAATGGAATGAGTACTTATAATGAAGTTATTGCTGATGTAATTGCGTTTTATAAGAAGACAGGGAAACTATAGTTAAAAATTGGTAACGATAATTGACAGTTATTTAAAAAATTTGCAATTATCATATATCTTTTCAAAAGTTAAAAAGACTTATTGTTTAACAGGTGGCTTAGTGGTTACTACGCCATTTCCCTTTAAATATTTATCCAAAAAAACCAATGTTCTTTTTGATGTAGTGATTTGGTTTTCTTTTTTGGCAAAGCCATGACCTTCATCCGGATAAGTAACATACTCCACAGGTACACCGTTCTTTTTAACTCCGGCTACTATTTCTTCACTTTCAACCGGCAACACTCTCACATCATTCATTCCCTGGAAAACGATTAAAGGTTTATTGATCATTTGATAATGAAATAATGGCGATGTTCTTTTTAGCATAATTGAATCGGCTGTATTCGGGTCGCCCATTTCTTCGTACAATGCTTTACGGAAAGATTCCCAGTAAGGCGGAATACTGCGAAGTGTACGTAACCAGTTGGCCACACCAAACAAATCAACTCCGGCTTTAAACTCTTCAGGATGAAATGCCAGTGCACTCAACACCATGCATCCGCCATAGCTTCCGCCTTCAATACCTATTTTTGAAGTATCAATATAATCCTGTTCTTGCAGCCACTTCTTTCCCCATATGCAATCATTTAAGTCTCCGTTGCTATGATCTTTATTATCCATTTTATAAAAAGTTTTACCATATCCGCTGCTTCCACGATTGTTTACTGCAAGTACTGCATATCCGTGATTAACGAGGTATTGAATACTGTTTGAAAAGCCAATTCTTGATTGACCGCCCGGTCCACCATGAATCCAAAGAAGACCAGGAACTTTATTACTTTTTGAAGCAGTAAGCGGCTTATAATAGATTGCAGGAATCTCTTTTCCGTCAAAGGATTTAAAGCGAATAACTTCTGCATTAACCATATCATTTTCACTAACTTGTTTATTAAGTGTTTGAGTGAGTTGTTTTAGTTCCTTTTTATCAAAATTATAAACATATAAATTATTCGGGCTTCGGCTGCTACCCACAGTAATCATCATATTTTTTTCTGAAGGAGAAATAGTAACTCCCTTTACATCTCCATCTTTTATTGCAGGAAAGTCAAGCTGCTTACCGGTTACATGATCAAACAACAGTACTTTGTTTTTGCCATCTTCATTTATTGTTATGGTATGATATTTTTCATTTTCACTCAGGCTCATGTCTGCCACATCCCAATTTGTTCCATACATTTTATCAGCCTTACCACTGTTAATATTATACTTAACCAGGTAAGAGAATTCATTTCCGTCGTTGGTGACATAATATAATATGCTGTCGTTTCTTTCTATTGCAGCAGGATTCCATGTAGCCTCATTATCATTGCTCAACCGCTTTATTGTTTTTGCATTGCGATCATACAGGTACAGCTCATTTTTATCAGTTGTTATATCTTTTGTGAGTGTAATATATCGTTCAGACTTACTGATGGCTCCGGGAGTGTAACCGGAATCATTTTGATAAAACATAACCGGTGCCCACTTTGCGGTATCTAATTTCCACAGATCAAAAAATTTAGGATTACGTTTATTGCTGCTTACATACATGTACTTCTTATCATCGCTCCAGCCATACATCTGGTTTGTGCTTCCCCGCCACGGCGTGATATCTTTAGTGGAGGAGTCGCCTGCTTTTTGTAAGTACAGATGGCTGTTCTCATTACCGCCGGAGTCTGCACTATAGAGGTAATTGTTGGTACCCCGTAAATAATCAATAGAATAAAATGATTCCTTTGCAGATTTTGTCAGCGGATTTACAGCTGTATCCTTAATGCTGAGTTCATACACATTATCAATACCGGTTTTGTTTGAATTGATCAACAGCTTTGATTCATCAGCATTAAATGCGGCGCCGTAAATGCTTTCGTTATTATACAACTGCTCGATGGAATATTGCTTAACATCTTTTCTTACCGGCGTGTTATTGTCTTTACAACTTATTATTAAAAACAGTAAAACGGCAGGGACTAAAATAAATCTGTTCATTTTATAAAATTTACAGAAATATACAGCTACCTTTTTTAATAACAAATATGAGTTTAAAATAAATTGAGCATTATTTTTAAGCGATATATATACCTCAATATTGATTTGTTATTATCTCACACCAGCAAATGCTCGTTACTTAATATCAAAATTGATTTTTCCACATCATACTTTCAACAGGACGGTTAGGCTGCCCGCTATATTTTGCGCTGCTTTTTTGATTATATTTTTCATGCACTTCTCCCTCAACAGGAAAATAAATAAGTTGACCAATGGGCATTCCGCTATAAATCCGTACCGGAATTTTACAGGAAATTTCCAGTGTCCAGTTGCCGCAAAATCCTACATCACCTTTTCCTGCAGTAGCGTGTATGTCAATGCCAAGGCGGCCCGTGGAGGATTTGCCTTCTAAAAAAGGTACATGTGTATGGGTTTCTGTATATTCTTCGGTTACACCAAGATAAAGTTCGCCGGGTTGCAATTCATAACCCTCTTCAGGTATTTCAAAGTGATCTATAAGGTTGTGTTTCCTGGCGTCTAAAGTTTTGTCTTTGTAAGTTGCAAGGTATTTTGCAAGATGTACATCATAGCTGTTGCTGCCAAGATATTCCCTTTTGTAAGGTTCAATTTTTATAGTTTTTTTTTCTATTTCTTCAAGAATTCTGATATCCGATAAGATCATTCTCTTTACACTGTTTATTTTATTTCCGTTGATGATGTTATGTCTGCAATCTAAATTGTTAATTTGTATTGATGCCCATGTTTTATCAACATACTATTAACGATGGAACAAAAATAGGTGTTTGGAATATTGCTGAAGCCGAAGAGTTTTTCTTAAAGAAAGTTCCGGTGCCTGTTACTATTACACATTGGCACAAACGGCTGCAACACCTTGCAGGCCGATATTTACTGCAGGAGTTGTTTGCAGATTTCCCTTACATATTAATAGAGATTGCAGATACTAAAAAACCTTTTTTGCCAAATGAAAAATATCATTTTTCTATTTCACATTGTGGTGATTATGCAGCTGTAATAATAAGTAAACGCAGCAGGGTAGGAGTGGATATTGAACTGGTGAGGCAAAAAGTGGAAAAGATAAAATATAAGTTTTTGAGTGAACAGGAACTTTTGCTTTGTACAAATGCTAATAACAATTTACTTACTCTTTTTTGGTCAGCTAAGGAAGCCGTTTTTAAATGGTATGGCGGAAGAGGAATTAATTTTAAAAACCATATTATTCTAAAAAAGGTTGATTTGAATAACCAAATAATTTCTGTTGAATTTTTAAAGAAAGAAAAAATTTATTTAACTGTTCATTATAAATTTTTTGATGCAATGTGTTTGGCATGGGTAATTCAATGAGCCATATCGTCTTCAGCTTCCGCCACATCATCCAATAGCTTATTATTATTTATTTTCAATCCGCCAATTACATTTACGTCTTCAATAAAGCCAACCGCATTTTTCAAAATAATATCTAATTGCCTTTCTCTTTGGCTCCAGTTTCTTTGTGTTTTTACCTTCTCTTCTGAGAGTTGTTTTTGCATGCTTAAATAAGTCTCTACAATTGAATCCCATTTTTGTCTAAAGTCGTTACTTGCCATATAATCATAAAGCATATGCATTTTCTCACCTTTATTTTCCTGGGAAACTTTTGCATCTGACACACACATTATTGCATTGCGCAAAACCGTTGCTACGCTTGCTACCTCTGCATATGAGCATATCCAGATTCCTTCCCGCTGGCTAAATCTGTCTATTCCTTTCGGGAATGATTTTGTTACAAGAATAGCTTCTTCGGCGCCTTTATTTCTTTTGTCTGCTTTTAATTTATCAATCCACACGTTATTCCAGCCTTTTGCACGCTTGCTTTCATAAATTATTTTGCCACATTCTTTTCCTGTTGAAGTTCTAACTGTTTGTATACAGTCGGCTCCCTCAACTCCTTTACCCACTTCATCTATAAGGTCAAAAGGAAATTTGTCTTTCAGAAAATTTTCTAATGCTAATTCCTGTACTTCTCCCTGCAATTGCATAGAACCCTGTTCCTGCTTACGGCGCATTTCTTCTGTAAGTTTCTTTTGATCTTCTAATTGTTTTTCCAATTCTTTAAGCTTCATCTGAAATTCAGTATCCTTTAAAGAATTTTTTTCTAATTCCTGTCTCCTTATTTGCTCTGTTATATTAAGTCTCTCTTCCCGCAATTTTTTTTGTAGTGAAATTTCAAGCTCTTCTTCCTTATTTTTTAGTTCCTGTTCTTTCGTTAAAAACTCAAGTTCTCTTTGCCGTGCTGTCTTAAGTTTTTCTTCATTTTGCTGATTTGATTGCTGCAATATTTTTAATTTATTCTCATAATCGCTGCTAATAGATTTGCGTAACTGGTCCTGCAATTCAACTTCTAATTTTTGTTTTTCTTTTAGAAGCTTATCGGCAAACAATTCATTTTCTTTTTTCTTTTTTTCTTCAAATTCTCTTTGCTGTTTTTTTAATTCTTCTTGTTGTGTAAGAAATTGTTTTGAAAGTGTTTCTCTTTCTTTATTAAGTTTAGTTTCAAATTCTTTTTCTAATTCCTGCGCAATAGCATCTTCAGGCGCAAATGCATTTTTACAATTCGGACATGTTATAACAGGCATTTTTTTCTACAAGTTTACAAAAAGTAAAGCAGGCAGCAATTGAAAGCTTCTTACATGGAATATTTATAAAAGAAGAAATTAAAAGTAATTGGTTAAGCTGATTATATACTTTAATGATTTATGTCATTATTTATACGAAATCTCATAAACAGATTATTACAGCAACAATCAGCACAGGTAAGTTGATGCCCGCCACGCCTTTTATTTAGTTTTCTAGTTCTCAAAACAAGAGTTGGTGATATCGTATTCAATTTAAACCAAGCCTTGTCTAAGAAATATTATTAAAAAATTACTTGCCTAAAACAAATTTAAACCCTATTCCAAAAGAAAATAAATTGTTAGCATTAATGTTTGTATTGAGGGAAAAGTCATTCCCTTTCTGATCCGGAATTACAGGATTAAAGTCATTGTAAAATTTAGTGTGTATGTGTGTGTAAGAAAGCGATATTATGTTTGGCATTGAAAGCTCAACTTGTATTCTTTTGCGGATTGCATAAGAGATACCGGGAACAAACGATACTACCGCTCCATCAGAAAAAGTTTTGTAATCTGAATATCCGGGTACATAATAATTCTGCCTGCTTTCCGAGTGAGCGTATAATGCATCTGTTTCTCCAAAGAGATAAAGGTTTGTTGCCAGTTTTTTATACTTTCTGTAAAATATACCGGCACCATATTGCTTATTTTTAAAAATACTGCTATCCCGGGTATGTGAATAATAACTGTTATTATAACCATAGGATAAAATAACGCCAACCACACTGTTCTCTTTTACAACCTTCCCAAATTGAATATCCGTATTAATGGATTTGTATTTTGATGTAGTATAAGGTTGTGGATAGGTTGCAGTAACTGTACTAAAGCTGCCTCCCAACAAATACCTGCCGGCATTTATTTGCGCATCAGAAATAATTACAGTGAAAAAAAATGTTGTAACAAGGAGTAAAGTTTTTGTTCTCATAAAATTTTAGTTTAGTTGGTACAAATGAATA
Source organism: uncultured Chitinophagaceae bacterium (assembly GCA_964236235.1). Lineage (GTDB taxonomy): Bacteria > Bacteroidota > Bacteroidia > Chitinophagales > Chitinophagaceae > Ginsengibacter. The sequence goes on along the minus strand of CAXSDW010000005.1, from coordinate 39,794 downwards.
AACAAATCTTAAACAAAAAATTGCTGCTCGTTTGTTTTAACAACACATTACCTTAACCAAATATTAAAATTAACTTACCATGCAGCGTTTAGAAAGGCTCGTAACAACCAGCGTTTTCATGTTATACTTTACTGTTTATAATATTGAAAAAATGAAAAAGTAGCAATAATTTTTAACGTCATTATTCTTAATGTAATTTCGCCTTAATGATTGAATTGCAAATTTTGCTTAAGGCATATCATCTGATGTGCACTGCCAGGGCAATGGCAGAAAAGTATGATGCCAACAGGCAAATATGTAAATATGTACACTCTACTTCCAGCGGCCACGAAGCCATACAACTGGCCACAGCCTTTCAATTGAAGCCAATTGATTTCATAAGTCCATATTATCGTGATGAAAGTATTTTATTAGGTTTAGGATTTACACCTTACCAGTTAATGCTTCAATTGCTTGCCAAAGGAGATGATATATTTACGGGCGGCAGGGAATATTATTCACATCCAAATTATCGCGGCGCTGATAAGCCAACAATTATTCATCAAAGCAGTGCAACCGGCATGCAGGCAATTCCTTCAACTGGTATTGCTCAGGGCATTCAATTTTTAGAAAATACGAAATCACCTTTATATCGCAACGGCGACGATGGCGAAGCGCCTGTGGTTATTTGCTCCATGGGTGATGCCAGCCTTACAGAAGGCGAAGTAAGTGAAGCTTTCCAGTTTGCGGTTTTAAAACGTCTTCCTATAATTTATCTCGTTCAGGATAATGACTGGGGAATAAGCGTTACTTCGTCAGAAGCCAGAACCAGCGATGCATATAGGTTTGCCCGTGGCTTTAAAGGCCTTGAGCGTATAAGTGTTGATGGCAGTAATTTTTCTGAAAGCTACAGAACAATAAAGAAAGTAGTGAATGAAGTAAGAACGGGCAGATCACCATGGCTTGTTCATGCAACGGTTCCTTTGCTTGGTCATCATACAAGTGGTGTACGAAAAGAATTTTATAGAACTGATGAAGATCTTGCAAAGCATTCTGCTAATGATCCGTTACCAAAGCTGAGAAAGAAGTTACTATTTAATACGGTTACTGAAGAGGAGCTTTTAGAAGTAGAAAAAAGTGCAATGGCTGAAGTTGATAAACAGTTTCAGCAGGCTGCCGATGCACCTGAACCTGATCCGGCATCTGTAAAGAATTTTGTTTTTGTTCCCACGCCGGTGATGGAAAAAAAAGGCGAAAGAAGCCCGGTTGAAAATGAAAAGGTGATGATGGTTGATGCTGCACTTTTTGCTATAAGAGAAATAATGGAAGATCATCCTGAAGCAGTATTTTATGGCCAGGATGTAGGTCGCAGGCTGGGCGGCGTGTTTAGGGAAGCGGCTACATTGGCAACTCAATTTGGCGATCATCGTGTTTTTAATACAGCAATTCAGGAAGCCTATATAATTGGTTCAACCGTGGGAATGAGTGCTGTTGGAGTAAAGCCAATTGTAGAGGTTCAGTTCGCAGATTATGTCTTTCCCGGAATCAACCAATTGGTAACAGAAGTTGCGAAAAGTTGTTTCTTAAGCTGCGGCAAATTTCCTGTGCAAACTGTGATACGTGTGCCTGTGGGGGCTTACGGTGGTGGTGGCCCATATCACAGCGCCTGTATTGAAACAACCTTGCTGTCAATTAAAGGAATTAAGATCGCTTATCCGAGTAATGCTGCAGATATGAAAGGCCTGATGAAGGCAGCATTTTTAGATCCAAACCCTGTAATAATGCTTGAGCATAAAGGTTTGTACTGGAGTAAAGTGCCGGGCACAGATGAAGCAAAATCAATAGAGCCGGGGAGAGGTTATATATTGCCATTAGGGATTGGGAATGTTGTTTTAAAAGCAAATGATGATATGATAGAATCAGGCAATACATGTTGTATTATTACTTACGGTATGGGTGTATACTGGGCAAGGGCTGCTGCTAAAAGCTTTGATGGAAGAATAGAAATTATAGACTTGCGAACTTTATTTCCGCTTGATGAAGAACTTGTTTTTTCTACAGTAAAAAAACATGGTAAATGTTTGGTGCTTACTGAAGAACAGCAGAATAATTCTTTTGCAGAAGCACTTGCAGGACGCATTTCAAAGGAATGTTTTAAATATTTAGATGCACCTGTGGAAGTATTAGGCGCATTGAATTTACCGGCAGTTGCTATGAATATCGGATTAGAAAAAGCAATGCTTCCTGATGCTGAAAAAGTTGCTGAAGTATTGCAACTATTATTAAATTTTTAAAACTTACTCAATATTTTAAAGAATAGATGTGGCAGAGAATAAAAGAGTAACAGCCAAAAAAGAAATTCAATTTTTAGAAGGTCCGCAAAGCCGCTGGAAAGATTTGAAATATACTATTAGTGTATTTTTTGAATTCATAAAAGGCTTCAGGGCTTTGCACTTTGTAGGCCCATGTGTTACCATTTTTGGTTCGGCACGTTTTAAAGAAGATCATGAATATTATAAGCAGGCAAGAGAACTCGCTGCAAAAATTGCACAGCTTGGTTTTACCATTATTACAGGCGGCGGCCCTGGCATTATGGAAGCTGCAAACCGTGGCGCAAAAGATGTTGGAGGAAGAAGCGTAGGTTGTAACATCGTTCTTCCTGCGGAGCAACATCCAAATGCTTACCTTGATAAATGGGTGAACATAAAATATTTTTTTATCCGCAAAACACTTCTTATAAAATATTCTTATGCATTTGTAGTAATGCCCGGTGGCTTTGGAACTTTAGATGAGTTTTATGAAGCTATTACATTGGTTCAGACAAAAAAAATAAATATGTTTCCTATAATAATTTTTGATAAAGAATTTTATACAGCGATTTTAAAACATACGCAGCGTATGCTTGAAGCTGGTACTATTTCAAAAGAAGATGAACATCTTTATTTTGTAACAGATTCTATAATAGAAGCGGTTGAATATATTAAAGAGAAAAGTATAACTGCGTTTGGATTGCATTATGCAAAAGAACCAAAACCTTTTAAAGGATTCTTTGAAAACGGATTAAGAAGAATTAGCAAATTATTGCCTGAAAAAGATTACAATCCTGAATAATAATCATAGCCTTGCTCGTACCAATAATCAGGCGGACGCTGGTCGCTAAATGAAATTGAGGCGATTCTTTTTAAATGCTTTATCCCATACTTTACCGGGATGATCAGGCGCAGCGGATATCCCTGATTCATGGGTAAAGATTTACCATTAAGCTCATAACATAAGATAGTTTGCGGGTGCAGCATGCTTGGCATATCTATGCCTACATAATATTTTTTATCGGGAGTTATTAATCCGGCATATCTTTTTTCCACTTCATTAGTAAGGCCATATTTCCTGGCAAAATCTGAAAACCTAACACCGCCCCAATGCGTAACCTGGCTCCAGCCTTCTATACATTTAAAGTCAAAAATTATATCTGTTTTTGGTAAAGCTTTAATTTCGTCAAGTGTAATAAACAAAGTATCACCGGGTTTTTTTATAACTTTTAATTTCCATGTTGAAGGATCAAAATCTTTTCCCATACCAAGGTCACCATTTACCCTTGCTTTTTTTACTGCTGCAGATAAAGGATATGTTTTGGCAAGATGCTTATCGCTTGACACTTTATTGAAAACATCTTCATTATAATTTAAGACTTTTCTAAGCGGTTTTAATGCGCCAACTTCTTTGGGTTGATTATGTAGCCATTTCCATGAAAGTATTGCTAATACTATAATCGCAGCAAAAATTAAAAAAGCGAGCAAGGTTTTGTTCCTGAGCTGTGAAGACGAAATTTCATATTCTTTATAAGGTGTCATGTTCGTTTAATTCAGTATTGGCAGAAGTAGTTTCTGATGTGTTGGTGACAGCTTCTGCCGGATCAAGATCAAACACCGGCGAAGCATTAACAGGAGGCGGCGGAATTGGCTGAGGCACTAACGGAGCAGGATGCACAACTTCAAAGCCTGTTACCATTCCTCTAAAATTATTCCAGCCGGCAAGGATTACCTGTGTTATATGAACAAGAAAAAATAAACTAAATAAAATAGTTAAGATAAAATGCTCGGCTCTTGCCCATTCATATCCTCCTAATAAATTGCAGAGCACATTAAATTGAATGGGTTTATAGATCGAAAGGCCGGTTAATAAAGAGCCAAGCCCCATAAAAATTACGCCTGTGTAAGCCAGTCGTTGCGCAGCATTATATTTTTTTTGCGGAGGCAAACCTCTCCTGATGTGAAGGTCGTGCAGGATAACCTGCCATGATTCTTTTATAGCTTTTTTATTTGGCAAGATTAATCGCCATTCTTTCGAAAATAAAAGATATAAAACATACAATACTCCATTGATGGCAAATAACCACATGAATACAAAATGAAAATTCATGCCTTCTGCCAGCCTGAAAGGAATGTGCAATGCTTTATAAAATGAATCAGGAAAAAATCGTAAAACAGTCTTGTCGCCCCAGCCAAGCCGGTAAACATCATTTGCCCAGTAGATCAATAATCCGCTCCATATCATCACAGCTAATACAGGAAAATTTATCCAATGAAACCATCTTATTGCAAGAGGATGTTTTTTTATTATTTTTTTCATTATGGAATAATGAAATATAAAAAGTGTATCGTACGATTAGTTTAAACAAATGTACAATACACTATTTAGGCAAACAAAAGTTAGACATTGATAATACAAACTCTGCCTGTGAGATATTATAATTTTATTTGCTTTTTTCAAAAGTAAGTGCAGCAGAATTTATACAATAACGTAATCCTGTTGGCTTAGGCCCATCATTAAACACGTGGCCAAGATGGCCGCCACACTTACTGCAAATAACTTCGGTGCGTTCCATTCCCAGCGAGTTGTCAGTTGTTTCAATAACGTTCTTTTTATTTATGGGTTGCCAAAAGCTTGGCCAGCCGGTGCCACTTTCAAACTTTGTGTCAGCGCTAAAAACTTCTTGGCCGCAATCAACACATCTGTAAATTCCTTTTTCATGATTGTTCCAGTATTTACCCGTGAAAGGTCTTTCAGTTCCCTGTTTGCGGCTAACTTCGTATTGCTCAGGAGTTAGTTCTTTTTGCCATTCTGCATCTGTTTTTGTTACAGCAAACTTTGCGGTACTTTTTTGCGCGCAGCCTGACGCGATTATTAAAATAATGGTAATTAAGGTGAAAACAATTTTCATTTTTATATGTTTTGATTTTTAGTAATCAGTAAATTTGATTTTATAAATTACGCTTAATTTACAACATAGGTTTTGCTTATTAGTTAATGTTTATCTAAAGGGTAAAATAATTTTCAATGGGAATATGGAACCAGATAGCTGAATATCTTTATTTAAAAAAGAAAGATCCAAACAGACCGCACACAAAGTGGATCGGTTATATGCACGGAATAAACCGTATTTCAGTTTTGCTTTTTTTACTGGCGCTTATTATTATTGCCATAAAGCTGCTGCGGCATTAAGCAGAAAGAAAATTATAAATAGAAGCTGCGGCATTAGCTGATGCATTTCCACCAAGTTTCAATATTCTTTTTAGTTCACAATAGTCGTGCTGTATCATTTCACGTTTAAGTGTATCTGCTAATATTGATTGTAATTCTTTTTGTAAATTTTGTACCGTCAGATGTTCCTGGATCAATTCTTTAACTACTTCCTTATTCATTATCAGGTTAACAAGACTTATATATTTTACCTTAATAAGAAGCCTGGCAAGCTGGTAAGAAAGCGCATTGCCTTTATAACATACAACCTGCGGCACATTGAACAAAGCTGTTTCCAAAGTGGCGGTACCAGAGGTTACTAAAGCCGCTTTGGCATTCACTAATAAAGCATACGTTTTACCGGATACAGTACTCACATTTGTATAATTATGTAAGAACGAATGATAAAATTCATCGTCAATACCAGGCGCTTTTGCTACCACAAACCGGTAATCCGGAAAGTGTTTTGCCACTTCTAACATGATTGGCAACTTGATTTTTAATTCCTGCTTGCGGCTGCCGGGGAGCAGGGCAATTATGTTTGTTGTTTGTTCAGTATTTCCAATTCCCAATTTCCGGTTAGTTGATTGCTGAATGCTGATTGCTGATAGCTCATTGGTAACTACTGACTGCTTACCACTGACAACTGGCAACTGACCTTTGACAACTGACTGCTGTTCTTCTATAAAATTCTCAATCACTTCTACCAATGGATGACCTACATATTCAACATCATAATTCCATTTTTTATAAAATTCTTTTTCAAATGGAAGTATTACAAGCATTTTATCTACATACTTTTTTATCAGCTTAACACGGCTTTCTTTCCATGCCCACACCTGCGGGGAAATATAAAAAATAACTTTAAAATTTTGCTGCTTTGCCCACTTTGCGATTCTTAAATTGAACCCCGGATAATCAATTAATATAATTGAACCAGGCTGGTACTCTAATATATCATTTTTACAAAAAGTAAGGTTCCTGAAAATTGTTGGAAGATTTTTTAATACTTCTGAAAAACCCATAAAGGCAAGATCCTTGTAATGCTTTACCAGCGTGGCTCCTGTAGCTTGCATCTTATCTCCTCCCCAGCATCTTATGGCCGCATTAGTATCCAGCTTTTGTAGTTCTTTTATAAGATTACTTCCATGCAGATCACCTGATGCCTCGCCTGCAATGATGTAATATTTCATAATGCAAACACTAAAGAAGTTGTTTAAATAAAATCAAAGCTAAGATAAGTGACATTACAAGACAGGAATAATTCTATTCTATTTCAGATATATTATACATCCCTTGATAAATTATAAATACTTAAATCCCATTGCGACTGCTGCATAAATTAAAGTAAGAACAAAAATTCCTTTTGCAGTTTTATCTCTGTGACCGTTAATAAATATAGTAAACAAAATTGCATTGGCCATTAACGACACGCTGATATAACCTGTAATAAGATTCGGGTTAAATTTCATCCACTGAAACATTTCTGCCAATGTGAATGATTGAAATTTTATATACTTATAAATAAGAAACGCTATCATTGGCGCCACGAAACCTAATGCCAGCCCATACAGAAAGTTGTCTTTTTTAAAGATCATTGTATCTTCCAGTTTTTCTCCAGCGTTTTTTTTAATTCATAATTTGTAAGATCAAATTGCACTGGCACTACGCTTACATAATTATGTTGCAATGCATACACATCGGTATCATCTCCCTTATCAAAGTTTACAAATTCGCCGGTTAACCAATAATATTTTTTTCCATGTGGATCCAGGCGTTCATCGAAATCTTCCTCATACTTTGCATAAGCCTGCCTGCTTATTTTTATACCCTTTATCTCATCCAATGGCACAGCAGGTATGTTTACATTTAACAGAAGATGTTTATCTATTTTAGTTTTCAAAAGGCTCTCCACTATCTTGTGAACATAGAATTTAGAAGCAGCAAAATCAGCTTCAAACCTGTAATCAAGTAATGAGAACCCGATACTGGGAATACTCTCAATACTGGCTTCCATGGCGGCGCTCATCGTACCGGAGTAAATTACATTTATTGAATGATTGGCGCCATGATTGATGCCGCTAAGACAAATATCTGGCTTGCGATGAAGTATTTTATCAACAGCCAGCTTCACACAATCTACAGGCGTACCGCTGGTTTGCCATGTCTCAACTCCTTCAAACATATCCTCTACTTTATTAAGCCTTAATGGAACGCCAATTGTTATCGCATGTCCCATACCACTTTGCGGCTTATCCGGCGCTACCACTACCAATTTTCCAAGTCCTTTCACAGCTTCCACAAGGTTGCGTATTCCTGGTGCCGTTATTCCATCATCATTTGTAATAAGTATTATAGGTTCGTCTGTATCTTCTATCATCAATTACATTTTATTAAACGCTTAATCTTTAAAATATTTGTCAGTTGTAAATAGTCAATAGTGAATTTGCGTTCTCCATTAATAGTTTTTTATTATCAATTGATAATTTTTAATTAAACCATCTATACAAAGGCCTTGCAATCGCTTCTCTTGCCGGCCATGGAATTGCAGCAAGTATCAACACAATAGCTAAACCAAAAAACACCAGTGTGCGCTTGTGTTTCGCCGCAGGTGTCACAGCACGCTTTACTGAAACTCTTCCTGCATGAACCAGTATCCAGGCTATTATCATCATTAATTCATGTTCCATTGTAAAGAACCGGTTGTTGGCATCTTTCATATTATTACCAAGATCTTTGAGCCTGTCGAACCATGTATTGCCAAAGTATAACGCCAGACCCAGCAATAATTGTATATCACAGCTAAGCATAAATAAGAAATTGATTTGGCTGTCGCCGGAAGTATAATTTCTTTTGCTGATAACACCGGAAATGGCGCTGAATAAAGTGCACACGCCAAACAATAATACAGCCCACCGGAGAAGATTGTGAAGAACAAGCACAACTTGCATAAGTAAAGTTTTTGCAAAAATATATTAATATAAATTGTTCAATGCAGGTTGAATAGATGGTTTGATTAATTTGACAATTAATAATCAATAATTAATGATGATTGGAAAGATAAGGGTTGAACAAAAGATTAATTTTGTGCTCATCATAAAAATAATTAGTCATTTAAATGATGATTATTTTTGATGCTGCAATATTCTTTAAAAAAGAAATTTTGTATTATCATAAATGAAAAGTATAATCATTTAAATCAATGTCAACAGATTTATACAAACAGATTTTAAATAAGCAAAAACATATAGAAGCAGTTCCTCAAAATGAATCAATTGCTTTATGGGCTTCACGGCTTATAGGTTTATTATTTCCGGAATTGTCAAAATTCAAATGGGAATCTGTTAAGAAAATTGAAGAAGAATTTGAGGTATTAAAAAATGAATTGCTCCTCATTCTTAGAACCACCAAAGCATGTTGCTTTAATAATAATGAATCAATATCTGATGATTTTTTTGAAGCCGCTCCTGAGTTATACCGGGTTTTAAATACTGATGTTGAAGCCATTTTAAATGTTGATCCTGCTGCTAAAAGTGAGTTTGAAGTAATAAGAACTTATCCCGGATTTTATGCTTTATGTTTCTATCGTGTTGCTCATTTATTATCAGACTTGCAGGTGCCGCTGCTTCCGCGAATACTTACTGAATATGCACATTCCAAAACAGGTATTGATATACATCCTGCTGCGGAGATTGATGAATACTTTCACATAGATCATGGCACCGGGATAGTTATTGGCGAAACGGCTAAAATAGGTAATCATGTAAAACTTTACCAGGGTGTTACCTTAGGCGCATTGAGTGTTGATAAAAGTATGGCATTTACCAAGCGCCATCCTACTGTGGAAGATCATGTAATAATTTATTCCGGCACTACAATCCTGGGTGGCGAAACAGTTATTGGTCATCACAGCATTATTGGCGGCAATGTATGGCTAACATCAAGCGTGCCGCCTGGTTCGCTTGTTTATCACACTCCTGAGATTACTGTAACAGAAGGTAAAATTATAAACTTTTAACATGGCAGGTATTTTAGAAACAGTTGGCAATACGCCAATGGTTGAAATTCAAAAGCTCAATACAAATAAGCAGGTAAAAATCTTTGCCAAATTAGAAGGTAATAACCCTGGCGGAAGTGTAAAAGACAGGCCTGCACTCAACATGATTAGGAGTGCATTGGAAAGAGGGGATATCAACAGCAACACAAAACTGGTAGAAGCAACGAGCGGCAACACCGGCATAGCAATGGCGCTTATTGCTAATCTTTTTAAGCTGAATATTGAACTTGTAATGCCTTCCACTTCTACAAGAGAGCGTGTGGTAACAATGGAAGCTTTTGGCGCCAAAGTAACACTGCTGGAAACAATAGAAGCCTGCAGGGACTATGCTGAACAAAAATCAACAGAGCCCGATTATTTTATGCTCAATCAGTTTGCCAATGCTGATAATTATATGGCGCATTATAAAACAACAGGCCCGGAAATATGGAGAGATACCAATGGCGGCATTACACATTTTGTAAGCGCCATGGGCACTACAGGAACTATCATGGGAACGTCAATGTTTTTAAAAGAACAAAATCCTTCTGTAAACATAATTGGCTGCCAGCCTGCAGAAGAAGCGTCAATACCGGGGATAAGAAGATGGCCTGTGGAATATGTACCAAAGATATTTGATGCAAAACGTGTGGATAGAACAATGGACATATCCCAGGAAGAGGCTATAGAAATGACAAGAAAACTTGCCAAAGTAGAAGGCATCTTTGCAGGCATGAGCAGTGGTGGCGCAGCTTCTGCAGCCATAAGGTTAAGTAAAGAATTAGATTCCGGCGTTATAGTATTTATTGCCTGTGACCGTGGAGACAGATATCTTAGCAGTGATCTTTTTGGATGAAGAAGTTTAATTTGAGGTTGAGAGATTATTATCTTGTAATGCCCGGCTTGGGATTGCTGCCTGGAAATCGATTAACTTTTCAAGAATGTTTTCCGCATTTGAAAGAGCTGAAGAAACAAAGTCAAACTTTTGTTTGTGTTCCTTTATATGATCATTGTTGAATTATTCAATCTTATATTTTTTTATTAGCATAGCAATTGTTTATGATTACGGTAAATAGAATACTTCTTTTAAAGAAGTTTGTACAGGAGAATTATCCGGATTTGATTCCATAATATCTGCCATTATTGTCAATAATTGTATGCAAAGTTTCTGCACTCGTATCAGCTTGAATAGTGATATTGTGTTATATTCTATTGATTAACGAACAGACATTAAAACCGGCTCAAGGCATTCAAACTTAAAGATCAATCCAATTTTATTTACGCAAACGTTTGCCACACAATTTTGAAAGCTATTGCAAAAGCTTTGATTATTTTTCCGTTTCAATCAATTATATGATGACTCAAAATATAACAGGGAAAAGTGACCGCTATGCCATTATTATCATTGGTGTTTTATTTTTTATTTTCGGATTTGTTACCTGGCTCAACGGAATACTTATTCCTTTTTTAAAATTAGCCTGCCAGTTAAAAACTGATATCGAATCTTTTTTTGTAACCTCTGCTTTTTATATGGCTTATTTTTTCCTGGCAATTCCTTCATCTTTTATTCTTAAAAAAACAGGTTTTAAAAATGGAATGGCGTTAGGTTTATTTATGATGGCCATTGGTTCGCTTATATTTATTCCTGCGGCCAACAACAGGAATTTTTCTTTCTTTCTTATCGGACTTTTTGTACAAGGAGCTGGCCTGGCGTTAATGCAAACGGCTTCCAATCCATATATTAGTATTCTTGGCCCCATAAAAAGCGCTGCAAAACGGATAAGTATAATGGGCATTTGTAATAAAACTGCAGGCATGCTTAGCCCGATTATTGTAGGCGCCTTGGTTTTAAAAAATGCTACCGGAATAGAAACGCAAATAAAAGCCGCCACTGATATAGCACAAAAAAATATTCTTTTAAATGAGTTAGCAAAAAGAGTTATCACCCCATATATTATAATGGCAGTTGTGTTGGCACTGATGGCTTTTATGATAATGAAATCAAAGCTTCCGGAGATAAATGAGCCTGAAGAAAGCAAGGAAATAAATGGTGTTCGATCAAAATCTGGTGTGCTCCAGTTTCCTTATTTCGTGCTTGGCGTTTTGTGCATTTTTTTATATGTTGGTGTAGAAGTAATGGCAGGAGACGCAATTGGCACTTACGGCAAAGCGCTTGGAATGCCATTGAACCAAACTAAATATTTTACCACATTCACATTATTTGCTATGCTGGCTGGTTACGTTGCCGGAATTTTTACAATACCTAAAATTATTTCTCAACAAAAAGCATTAACTATCTCTGCTATATTGGGAGTTATATTTACCATTTGCGCATTTACTGCTAAAGGCTATATGGCTATTACTTTTATAGCATTGCTCGGGCTGGCTAATGCATTAATGTGGCCGTCTATTTTTCCTTTGGCAATTGATGGATTGGGAAAGTTTACCAAGATAGGTTCTGCTCTTTTAGTAATGGGTATTGCAGGCGGAGCCATACTGCCATTAATTTACAGTTCACTAAAAGATAAGCTTCATATTACCAACCAGCTTTCTTTTTTAATATGCACGCTGCCTTGTTATGTATACATTTTGTATTATTCAATAAAGGGATATAAAGCCGGAAAGGATAATTATGACATTGCAAATAAAACTGTGTTGCTGCCAGTAGAGCCATAGTAAATAGAGGGAATAATTTAATGCCTTCCTGCGGATTATGAGGATGACACAATTTACTTTAATGTAATTCAAACGCTGTTTTCCGGCTTTGCAGTTTTTTAAAACTAAACGCAAATTGTTGATTTAATAAAACTTATTTACTACTTGAATCTATTCCCTGGTCTATATTTTTATACTGAAAAACGGAGTGAATACAATCGTTCTTATTAGAGAAGCTGGTACGCTATAACTGTCTTGAAATCCTTCTCCGGAGAAATAGAATTAAGCCCGAATAAGTAATTGACAATAATACTATAATAAAATTGTCATGGTTTATGTCAAGCTTAATGTTGCCTTTTTGATGTGCAGGTTGCTAATTTTTAGTTAGCCATTAATTCAATAAATTTGCAACCCGCTTTGCTTAAGTTTTATTAAACCTCATTGTTATGCATCTTTTATGGTGCAGTGGTAAATATCATTTATGAAGAATATTAAACTGATAGAAATTCCTTCGGAAATAGGTGCAGGCACTCGTGGCGCCAGTCTTGGTGTGGAAGCTATTAAAATTGCTGCCCTTGATTATATGAGTAATTTTTTTGTACACTTTCCTTCAGAAAAAATAGAATCAGAGAATCATTTATTGTTTGAGCCCATTCAATCACCTTATGCCAAGCGGATAAATGGAGTAATAAGCATGTATGAAAAAATATGTAAAGCTGTTTCAGAATCTATCAAATCTCATTTTTTTCCGGTGGTTATCAGTGGAGATCATAGCAGCGCCGGCGGTACAATAGCAGGAATAAAGCAGGCTAAGCCTGAAAGCAAATTAGGCGTGATATGGATAGATGCTCATGCCGATTTGCATACGCCTTATACCACGCCATCAGGGAACATGCATGGTATGCCCCTGGCCGCTTCCATTGCTGAAGATAATGAAGAAAGTAAGGTGCATGATATAGATGAAAAGACCCGCAGACTCTGGGAACAGCTAAAGAATTTCGGAAATGTTCACCCAAAAGTATTGCCTGAAGACATTGTATTTATCTCATTAAGAGATTATGAAAAGGAAGAAAAATTTATAATTGATAAGTACCAGATGAAAGTGGTAACTACAAGCGAACTGAGGCGCAAAGGCCCTGAGAATGTAGTAAAATCTGTGCTGAGATATTTGAGCGATTGCACGGATATCTATGTAAGCTTTGATGTTGACTCCCTCGATTCTTCCATTTCAAAAGGCACAGGAACGCCTGTGAGCAATGGTTTAAGAGAAAGAGAAGCAGAAGATCTGGTAAGTAAATTTATGCAGAACAGGAAAATATGTTGTTTTGAAATCGCTGAAGTAAACCCAACCTTAGATAAAGAAAACCTTATGGCAGAGATTGCTTTTAATATTCTGCAGCGCAGCGTAAATGTATTAATGATGAATTAACTTCATCGCAAAATCTACCACCACAAAGGCCTCTATCCACAAAATATGTAGCCCTTCTCCACTTGTGGAGTAGAGTAGGGGATGACGTTACAAGCCCAGTTGCTCACCTTGCTTTTGCCGCTTTGAAGTAAGTGAAGGATCCATCGAAATCGCTTTATCGCACATCGCCTGTCCCTTTTCTTTTTGTCCTTTCTTTTGAAAAGCCATGCCGGCCATATATAATGTACTGGCATCTTTCGGGTTTAAGTCCATTAACTTTTGATAATAAGTCAAAGCATCATCATACCTTTTTGTTTTATACATTGCCTGCGCAATATCAGAGAGCAGCTCTGTATTGTTTGGCTTGCGAGCCAATACGTTGTTCAGATTTTTCATTCCATTATCAGCATCATTGGTGTACAAGTATGTAAAACCGATGTTTTCTAAAAAGTCGTTCGTCTTCGCATATCCGGCATCTGCTGCTTTAGTAAAATATTTTAATGCATTGGCAAACTGATCACTGTTATAATATTGCAATCCTAATTCATACAGCCATTGATTTTTTGCAGGTTCAGATGCTACTGCTTTTTCGTAAGCTGTTGTGGCATTTTTATTATCTTCAAGCTCAAGGTAACTTCTGCCCAGTGTATACCACATCTCAGCATCATTGGGAGACTTTGATAAAGCGTTTTTTAAACCAGTTACTGCTTTGCCATAATCTTCCAGGTTATAATTGCTTATGGCGATTATCTTTTCTGCATCAGCACAATCTTTGCATTGCTTCGCCATATCTATTGCTTTTTGAAACTGGCGGTTATTGAAATACAGGGAAGTCAATTCCTTTATTGCATCAGTGTTTGCAGGTTGCAGTTGGTTTGCCTTTGTGAAGTTTACCATTGCTGCATCTACTTTGCGCATCTCAAGATTCGCTTTGCCATTTTCTATGTATGCTTCTGTAAATTTTGGATTGAATGCAATTGCCTTATCAAAATTTTCAGCCGCCACCAGGTAATGTTTCGCAGCTTTTTCGGCCGAACCTTTTTTAAAATAAACCTGTGAACTATCATTATTTTGTGCATTTGCACAAACACAGAACAATACGATTACAGTTATTGATAAAATGTTTTCCATTGCAGAGGATTTCATAATATAAGAAGACGAATATTTTTAGCAAGTAAATTACTTAAGGATCACTGCTGCTAACGGCGGGAGGTGTACGTTTATTTCAAAGACCTTGTTTATTTTATCCACCGGTTTTACCACCGGAGAAGGATTTAATACATCCCCGGTACCGTAATATTTTTTATTATCACTGTTAAATATTTCCTGCCACTCTTCTTTACCTGAAGCATATACTTTCCAGTCCATACGTACCACTGGCGTCATGTTTAAAATAATAAGCATGTCATTTTTTGGTTTTTTTCCTTTACGCCTGTACACTATTACACACTCATTCCCGTGATTAAGATCAATCCATTCAAATCCATCTGCATCAAATTGCATTTCGTACAACGCAGGCTCCGCTGAATATAAATGATTAAGGTCTTTTACACATTGTTGCAGCATTTTGTGCCCGTCATATTGCAAAAGATACCAGTCTAATTCACTCTTGTAATTCCATTCTGTGGTTTGGCCAAATTCATTACCCATGAACAATAATTTTGCGCCGGGATGTGTGTACATATAGGAATACAACAATCTCAGGTTAGCAAACTTCTGCCATTCATCTCCGGGCATTTTATAAAGCATCGGCGATTTACCATGTACTACTTCATCATGGCTTAGCGGAAGCATAAAGTTTTCATCTTTAAAATATGCCATGCTGAAACTAAACTTATCCTGGTGATCCTTTCTGAATAATGGATCCATCTTGAAATAGTTGAGCGTATCATGCATCCAGCCCATCATCCATTTCATACCAAAGCCCAGGCCATCAGCGTATGTTGGCTTGGTAACACCCGGCCAATCTGTTGCTTCTTCTGCAATGGTTTGCACATCAGGAAAATCGCGGTAAATAGTTTCATTAAGATCCTTGATAAAAGCTATAGCCTCTACATTACCATTGCCGCCAAATTCGTTTGGTTCCCACTCGCCATCTTCTCTTGAATAATCTAACCTTAGCATGGAACTTACTGCATCTACTCTTATGCCATCTATATGAAATTTATCAAACCAAAATCTTGCGCAGCTTATTAAGAAAGATTTTACTTCTCCTCTTTTATAATTAAAAATATATGAGTTCCAATCAGGATGAAAGCCCTTTCTCATATCAGCATATTCGTAAGTGTAAGTGCCATCAAACAGGTGTAAGCCATGTGCATCGTACGGGAAATGCGAAGGCACCCAATCTAATATTACCCCAATGCCGGCATTGTGAAAAGTATCAACCATTGCCATAAAATCTTCGGGTGTGCCGAAACGTGATGTGGGCGCAAAATAGCCAGCTCCCTGGTAGCCCCAGCTTCCATCATATGGAAATTCCATCACAGGCATAAGCTCAACATGTGTAAAGCCCATATCTTTTACATAAGGCACTAAAAGCTCAGAAGTTTTAAGGTAAGAATTATATACATCCTCATTGTTTTTATCAGGCCTCATCCAGCTCGCAAGGTGTACTTCGTAAACACTCCACGGCGCTTTTAAGGAGTTTTTTTTCTTTCGTTCTTTCATCCACTCTTTATCATTCCATTGATAATCGAGATGCCATGTTATAGAAGCAGTTTTGGGCCTGAGTTCCCAATAATTTGCGTAGGGATCTCCCTTATCAAGCTTCATCCCTTTAAAGCCAATAATATGATATTTATAGCAACTTCCTTTGGGGCAATCGGGAATAAAACCTTCCCATATCCCGGATTTTTCCAGGCGTACATATAACGGATGACTTTCTTTATCCCAGTTATTGAAATCGCCTATAACGCTTACTGTTGTTGCGTTTGGCGCCCATACTGAAAAGTAATAACCATCTTTATCCAGGACTTTTACAGCATGTGAGCCAAACTTGTTATAAAGAGAATAACTGGTGCCATTCTGGTAATTTCTTATTTCTTCATCAGTGAATAAAGAGTAGTTCCAAACGGGTTTTGTACTGTCTACAAAATGAATTTCTTCATATCTTTTTGCTAAAGCAATTTCTTTAGAATCGTTTTCATTCTGGCGGGTAACGTTCATATAAAAAGGTTTGCATAAAGATAGTAAAACACTTGTTCCATATCTTTCATTTGTAATGCTAAGAGATGTAAAAAATAAAACCATCAATATACATATCAGCAAAACTTTTACTGTTTTTCACCTGCGTTACAATCACTTATTATTATATTAAAACATTTATGACTATTTGACAAAAAGATAGAAGATTAAAGGTTATGAGAAACACGAACAATTGTAACTTATTAAATGCAGTTAAATAATAAATAATCACATGCATTTCCTTTATAAAATCTTTGTTACCATTTGTGGATTTATGGAAACTATTCATCTTATAATTTTACGAGGTTGCTTTAACTTAAATTTAAGAGCGCTTTATAAGTATAGACAATTAAATTAATCATTTTTGAGCAACCATCTCTTTAACGCAAAATAACTGCTATGCATAAAATAAGTACCCTGCTTATCAGCTTCCTTTTATATTTTTCCTCATTCGCTCAAACTTCGGTTGTATCAGGTTCTGTAAATGATCAGAATGAAAAAAAGCCTGTGCAAAACGCTGTTGTCGCATTGCTCACTATTAAAGATTCAGTGTTTTATAAATTTACCAGGAGCGATGCTCAAGGCCAATATATTTTCAAAGATGTAAAGCCCGGCAGTTATATCCTGATGACAACGCATCCATACTTTGCTGATGTGGTAGAAAATATAGACGTAAAACATGATACAACATTACCATCCTATGCGCTTATTTCTAAAAGTAAAATATTGCAGGAGGTAATTATAAAGACAGGTAAGCCAATACAAATACGGGGCGACACAACTGTGTACACCGCTGATAGTTTTAAAGTAAGCGCCAATGCTAATGTGGAGGAGCTTTTGAAAAAGCTGCCGGGCATACAGGTTGATAAAGATGGAAAGATTAAAGCTATGGGTGAAACGGTTGAAAAGGTGTTGGTGGATGGAGAAGAGTTTTTTGGTGATGATCCCGGGATGGCTGTAAAAAACCTGAGAGCTGATGCAGTTAAAGAAGTACAGGTGTTTGATAAGAAAAGTGACCAGGCAGAGTTTACCGGTATTGATGATGGCAAAACGCAAAAGACAATTAACCTGAAATTAAAAGAAGATAAAAAGAAGGGTTATTTCGGAAAGATAGATGCCGCAGGCGGCCCGATAAAAGATATTGGTACAAGGTATAATGATAACCTGCTTTTTGGGTCTTTTAAAGGGAAAAGAAAACTTTCGGCATTTTTGCTGAATGGTAATACAGGCCAGGATGGGCTTAGCTGGCAGGATGAACAAAAGTATGGCGGCCAGGACGATAACATGACAATGAGCATGGATGATGATGGCGGCGTAATGTTCATGTGGCGTGGAAATACTTCGGATGATGAACCTTATTTTGATCCGCAGAATGGTTATATCACCAATGTAAATACAGGACTGCAGTATAGCAATAAATGGAATGACAAATACAATCTCAATTTCTCTCCAAAATACAACAGCCAGCGCTATAGCAATCACCAATCTTCGCTTTCACAAACGCAGGTTGGCGATTCGGTACTAAATGAAACTTCGGATGGCGTTACTAACATCAATCGCCATAACTTTAAACTGAGAGGAATTTATGATATCAAAATAGATTCCATGAATACGCTGAAGCTCACTGCCAATGCAAATTTTTATCATACTGAAAGTGATGAATCAAGAAACTCAGTTAGCACCGGCACTACAGGTACTTTGAAGAACAGCAGTAACAGGCTGCTGCAAACCAACAGTGATAAACAAGCTGTATCCGGCAACCTGATCTTTAAACATAAGTTTAAAACATTGAGAAGAACACTTTCTGTAACTACAGACTGGAACACTTTAAACACCCAGGGAACAAACTTTTTAAATTCATTTAACCAGGCTTATCTTGATGGAAGCCCAACCGGCAGCCAGCAATTAGACCAGATGAAAGATTATGATATGAATACGCAAAATCTTTCTTCCAAAATTGTATATACAGAACCGCTTGGTAAAAAATATTCTTTGCAGTTAGGTTACCAGATTGCCTATAACCATGGCAATAATAACCAGCTTACTTATAACTATTCTCCCATCTCAGGTAAGTATGATTATACGGTTGATTCTTTATCCAACCAGTTTAAGCAAAGTATAGTGCAAAACATACCATCAACCAAATTAAGCTATTCCAGTAAAAAGCTGAAGATCAATGCAGGCGCAGGTTTTGGTATTACTGACTTTACTTTAAAAGATCTTACTTATGGTAAAGATTATAACCGGCACTTTGTTAATTTCTATCCTTCGGCAGGCTTAACTTATTCTTATAAGGCCAATCACGACCTTAGGTTTAATTACAATGGAAATACTACACAACCAACAATTAACCAGTTGCAGCCGCTAAGAAATAACAATGATTATTTTAACCAGTACATTGGCAATCCACAGCTAAAACCTTCTTTTAATAACTCATTTAATTTATCGCATAACGGCTATAATTTTATAAAAGATCTATGGAGTTATCAATCGCTTGATGTAAATATTACAAGCAATTCCAT
Source organism: uncultured Chitinophagaceae bacterium (assembly GCA_964236235.1). Taxonomy (GTDB): domain Bacteria; phylum Bacteroidota; class Bacteroidia; order Chitinophagales; family Chitinophagaceae; genus Ginsengibacter. The sequence goes on along the minus strand of CAXSDW010000005.1, from coordinate 20,488 downwards.
CACCAACAGCAGAACCATAAATATTGATTCGGGCAAAACAATTACACAGCCTATAAACATGAATGGAGATATCTCCGTTAACTTTTGGGGAGGCGTTGGCTTCAAGTTAAAGAAGGCCGACATCCGTTTCAATATTAATCCGCAGTTTGGTTACAATCAATATGCTGATATTATAAACGGAAGTAAAAGCTTATCAAAAAATCTTAACACCGGTCTCTCAATATGGCTATCAAAATCCAAGGAAAAGAAATATGACTTTTCTATAGGAAATCAATTTAATTATAACAGTAACACTACTTCTCAAAACAGTACTAAAATTCATTATAATACCAATACGCTTTCTTTTAACGGAACTGTTTATTATAAAAAAGTATGGTCATTAATTAATGATTACCAGTATTTGTTTCGCCAAAAAACTTTTCAGTTTGATAACAACCTGAACAACCACATTTGGAATGCAAGGTTGCAACGTACTTTTAAAAAAGATGAATTTACTGCGTATGTTTTGGTAAGAGATATCCTAAACCAGAACATTGGCATCCAGCGAAGCTTTTACAGCAACACTTATACTGAGGTAAAAAATGACAGGCTGAGAAGATATTTTATGATTGGATTTACCTGGAACTTTAAAAATAAAGGCGCAACGAACTAATGCAGAAGAGAGTTGTCTGAAGAGAGTTGTCAGTTGTCAGAAGTCAGTTGCCAGTTGTGGGTTAGAGTTCTAAATTGTCAGTTACGTTTTATTTATTCATAGCTAACATCTGACTTGCCACCTCTAATAACTGACTTCTGACTACTGACTTCTGACAAATAACATCTGATTTAACCATTTACAAGAAAATAAAAAGCCACACTATATGAAAGTGAGAATTTACTTCTTAATAATAACAGCATTACTCTTTACTGTTAGTGTAAATGCACAGCAGTTTATAAGCAAGGCGGTAATTGAATATGAGGTGAAGGCCAACATCCAAAAAACGATGGGGAATGGTACGTTTGAAGATATGCTGAAAGAAAACCTGCCCACTTTTAAAACCGGTTATTACACTTTCACATTTGCTGATAATAAAAGTATTTACAAATTTGACCATTGGGATGAGAAAGTTAAATTGCCTGAATGGCTAAGGCAAAGCGATGAAGAAAATATCTGGTACTATGATTATAATGCAGGCAAATTCAATATTCAAAAGAACGTTTATGGCTCCAATATTAATGTAGAAGATTCATTAAAGCAACTGCAGTGGCGGCTTACTAATGAGAACCGGGTGATAGCAGGTTTTAATTGCCGCAAAGCTGTTGCAAAAATATTTGACAGTGTTTATGTATTTGCTTTTTATACTGATGAGATTCTTATTTCCGGTGGACCCTGCTCTATAAACGGTTTACCGGGAATGATATTAGGCGTTACCATTCCAAGATTATTTACTTCATGGATCGCTACTAAAATTTCTATAAGTGGCGTGAATGAAAGCCTGATAAAACCGGTAGCTGTAAAGAAAAGTTTTACCATGAAGCTTTTAAAATCTACCATAGATGATCGTATTAAGGACTGGATACCTGATGATGCGGATGAGCGGCAGCAAAAGGACAGGTTTAGATGGTCATTAATGTTGTAATCAGTTTAGCGCCTTTAAGAGATCCCTAAATGGTTTAATGCAATCCTTGCCAAAAGCTAAGCAATAATCCGGCTCATTTTTTCTGACAACATTATTGTGATGCAGTATAAAATAGCTCTTCAGCATTAATACACTTATAATGATTTGGCTATTTTCAATCATACAGTTATCTATTGATCATAAATTAAATAAAGCTTAAATATAAACGCCTGATATTTTATTCAACATAACCTATTTTTGAAATAGCTTTAATGGCTTTTTTAAATATTATGACACAGGAACAGCAACGTTTACTACGACATAAAGAAGGTAAAGAAGATTGGAAAAATTGGGGGCCATATATTACCGACAGGCAGTGGGGAACTGTTCGTGAAGATTATAGCGCAGATGGTCAGCCCTGGACATACCTTACACATGATGATGCAAGAAGCAAAGCGTATCGCTGGGGAGAAGATGGTATTGCCGGCATTTGCGATAGTAAGCAACTGCTTTGTTTTGCAGTGGCTTTATGGAATAAAAAAGATCCGATTATAAAAGAAAGATATTTTGGGCTCACCAATAATGAAGGCAATCATGGCGAAGATGTAAAAGAGTTATATTATTATATCGAGTCTACTTCCACTCATTCTTACATGAAGATGCTGTATAAGTATCCGCAGGCTGAGTTTCCTTATTCACAACTTATACAGGAAAGCCGCCACAGGAATAGAATGCAGCCTGAATTTGAATTAATAGATACAGGTGTTTTTAATGAAGATAAATACTTTGATGTTTTTGTAGAATATGCAAAAGCATCTGCAGAAGATATACTTATAAAGATAACTGTACATAACAGGAGCTATGAAGATGCGGCGCTTAATGTACTGCCGCAGCTATGGTTTCGCAATACCTGGTCGTGGGGATATGATGATTATAAGCCGCAGATGATGTCTTCCAATGCAGGCAATATATTGATAGAGCATGAAGCGCTTGGCCGTTTTATTTTACATGCTGAAACAAAAGGAACCCTGCTTTTTTGTGATAATGAAACTAACATCAAAAAATTATATGGCGCCGAAAATAAGACGCGTTATGTAAAAGATGGAATTAACGAATATTTGGTTAACGGAAATCAGCACGCAATAAATACCGATGCCTGCGGCACCAAAGCAGCTATAAATAATGATGTAGTAATAAAAAGTGGCGGGCACATTACGCTGCGTTTACGGCTTAATACTTCAACCCATGAGCCCTTTAAAAACTTTGATGAGCTATTCAGCACAAGGATAAAAGAAGCTGATGAGTTTTATGAAGCGCTTCAGCAGAATATAAAATCAGAAGATGAAAGAATGGTGCAGCGACAAGCCTTTGCGGGTATGCTTTGGAGTAAACAATTTTATTATTATGACGTTGAGCAATGGCTTAAAGGTGACCCTTCGCAACCTACGCCCCCGGCTTCGCGGCTAACCGGCAGAAACCATGAATGGAAACACCTGCATAATATTAATATTCTTTCCATGCCTGATAAGTGGGAATATCCCTGGTATGCCTCGTGGGATCTTGCCTTTCATTGTATGCCGTTGGCATTGGTTGACGCAGAATTTGCCAAAGGCCAGTTATTGTTACTTACAAAAGAATGGTATATACACCCTAACGGGCAGTTGCCTGCTTACGAGTGGATGTTTAGCGGCGTAAATCCTCCGGTGCATGCATGGGCTACGTGGCGGGTGTACAAAATAGATCAAAAAATAAATGGCAAAGGCGATATTCCATTTTTAGAATCAGTATATCATAAGCTTCTTATAAATTTTACATGGTGGGTAAACCGCAAAGATGAAGAAGGTAATAATATTTTTCAGGGAGGTTTCCTTGGCCTAGATAACATCGGTGTTTTTGATAGAAATGCACCTTTACAGGATGGCGGATATATTGAGCAGGCAGATGGCACAAGCTGGATGGCAATGTTTTCACTCAACATGATGCGCATTTCGCTGGAGCTTTCAAAATATAATCCTGTGTACCAGGATATGGCAACAAAATTCTTTGAACACTTTTTATTTATAGCCGGTGCAATGGCTAATATGGGTGATGGTGAAACAGGGTTGTGGGATGATGCAGATAGTTTTTTTTATGATGTGCTTAAATTGCCTCAAGATGGAAATGTGAGGCTAAAGCTGAGGAGTATGGTGGGATTGATTCCATTGTTTGCTGTTGAAGTTTTAGATCACAAGCAGCTTGAAGAAGCGCCCGAATTTGCAAAGCGACTTGAATGGTTTTTAAATAACCGTCCCGATCTTGCCAATCTTGTATCCAGGTGGGAAGATAAAAATGAAGGTGAAAAACATTTATTAAGCTTATTGCGTGGCCATCGTATGAAAAAAATACTTGAACGCATGCTGGATGAAAATGAATTCCTGAGTGAATATGGTGTACGTGCACTTTCAAAAATATACGAAAAAAATCCCTACGAATTCAAGCTGGACGGCCATTCTGTAAGTGTTCAATATACTCCCGGTGAATCAACCACTGATATGTTTGGCGGCAACAGTAACTGGCGCGGCCCTGTATGGATGCCCAGTAATTATCTTATTATAGAAAGCTTGCAGCGTTTTCATTATTATTATGGAGATGATTTTAAAATTGAATGCCCAAAAGGCAGCGGCCGGCTTCTTACTTTAAATGAAATTGCAGATGATCTTACCCGGCGTGTATCAAAAATTTTTTTGAAAGATGAAAACGGCTGCAGGGCTTTTAATGGCAGATACGATAAGCTTCAATATGATCCGCACTTTTGCAATTATATATTATTTTATGAATATTTTCATGGTGATAACGGAAGAGGTATTGGCGCATCACACCAAACCGGCTGGACGGGTTTAATAGCGAAACTTTTACAGCCAAGAAAAACGACAACCTGTTAAGATTTTTATTACACAAATTATAAAAACATTTTTATGCACGAATTATAAAAAACACGAATTACACGAATGTTTTTGATAAGTTGTATAGCATTACAGAAACACGAATTACACAAATGCTTTCCTGGCTCTAATTTGTGTAATTCGTGAACAGAAATTCATGATATGTTTGTAATCGTGTCTCTACACATCTAAAATTATCCTGCTTTTCTTTTCTTCCTGCATCATATCTACACTGCGGTTTATAAATGTAGTAAGATCATTACCTTTTAATAATCCTTGTGAAAGCAATGCAAGATCAGCAAGGTTCCTGGCTTTATTTTGTTGTTTTTCTTTATTCTCTTCTTTTAAGATATTCTGAAAAATAGAATGATTGCCATTTACTGTAAGCGTTACTTCTTCAGGCATATTACCATAAAAACTTGCCATGCCTCCGTTCTGGCTCATTTCTTTCATGCGCCGCATAAATTCCGGCCGTGTAGCCAATACCGGTGCAGCTTCAGGACTTAAGCCTTTTACTTCCACATTTACATGCAGCTCCGGAATCTGAACATTAAATAATTCTTTTAATCTTGTTTCTTCATCTTTACTTAAAACACTTTCAGTATTTTCATTCTTATCAATAAGGTTATCGGCAATATCTGCATCAACTCTTACAAATTGAATGTCGCTCCACTTCATTTCCATATTGCTGATAAATGCAGCATCTACAATGGTTTCAAGCTTTACTACGATATAATTTTTTTGGTTGGCAGCTTGTATAAAACTATTCTGCTGAACCGGATCAGTAGTGTAAAGAACTACAAGTTTTCCATCCTTATTTTTTTGTAAAGATTCTGTGGCAGCTCTATACTCTTCCATTGTATAAAACTTTTGCTCCGGCTCTTTGGCTAAACCGGCGAAAGCTATTTCGTAAATATTAAACTTGTTTGCCTTCTCCAAAAATTTATCATCTGTCATCATGCCGTACTTAACAAACAGGCCAAGGCTTTCCCATTTTTCTTCAAAAGATTTGCGGTCTGTTTTAAAAATCTCTTCTAATTTATCAGCAACTTTCCTTGTAATATGAGCATTAATCTTTTTTACATTTGGATCGCCCTGCAGATAACTCCTGCTAACGTTTAATGGAATATCAGGACTGTCAATTACACCTTGTAACAGCATTAAAAACTCGGGCACAATATCTTTTACTTCATCCGTTACAAAAACCTGGTTGCTGTATAATTGTATCTTATCTTTTTGAATCTCGTAACGTTGTTTAATTTTAGGAAAGTATAAAATTCCGGTAAGGTTAAATGGATAATCAACATTAAGATGTATCCAGAACAAAGGCTTTTCACCAAACGGATATAACTCTTTATAAAAGTTTTCGTAATCTTCAGCAGTTAATTCACTTGGCTTTTTTGTCCATGCCGGTGAAGTGTTATTAATTTGTTTTGAATCTTCTTCTTTCTCTTCTTTACTTTCTTCATCATGATGAAAAAATATAGGAACAGGTAAAAATTTACAAAACTTTTCAAGAATAGCTTTTATTCTTTCAGGCTCTAAAAATTCTTTGCTTTCTTCATTTATAAATAAGATAATATCAGTGCCGCGTTGTTCTTTTTCTGTTTCTTCCAAAGTGTATTCAGGGCTTCCATCACATTCCCATCTTACTGCTTTTGCATCTTCTTTATAGCTCTTTGAAAATATTTCTACCTTATCACTCACCATAAAAGACGAATAAAAACCAAGACCAAAATGGCCGATGATATTTGCTTCATTTTGTCCTTTATATTTATTTAAAAACTCTTCAGCGCCGCTAAATGCAACCTGGTTAATGTATTTATCAACTTCTTCAGCCGTCATACCAACACCTTTATCAGAGATTGTAAGTGTCTTATTTTTCTTATCAAGTTTCACTTCAATATTAATATCACCGATTTCACCTTTTGCTTCGCCGATTGAAGAAAGTGTTTTCAATTTCTGCGTAGCATCTACAGCATTACTTACCAGTTCACGAATAAAAATTTCATGATCACTGTAGAGAAATTTCTTAATAATAGGAAAAATATTCTCTGTCTGTACACGGATGTTACCTTTTTGCATATTTAAGATTTTTTACTGCTTTTCCAAATTAAGTGCCATATTGAATTTGCTGACATGATGGCAAGGAACGAAGATTATGACAAACTCTTAATAGCTTTTACGGTAACTTTGTTTATTCATAACACTGCAGAATGAATGCGAAACGGCGGCAAAAAAATGAAGCAGAATATGAATTTTGGGTAGAGAAAGAAAACGGAAACCGCATTTATTCGTTTGAAATATCCGGCAAGATGGGTTGGAAAGCAAAATATTTAAAAGAAGTAGATAGTGAAGAAGAAACGATAAGATTCTGGCAGGAGATTTATGATGAGAAAAATAGTTTAAGGGAAATTCATGAAAAATACCCTGCTGACAAGGGACACAAAAAAATACAAGGATGATCACAAAAAAAGTAATAGCTAATAAATTATTGGCATATCTGCAACATCGGTTGTCCTTAGAAGATTTAGTTAATTGGGCTGAAAATTCTCTAATTGAGTCACGATTTGAAGACGATAATTATCATACAATCAGAAATTCATTAGCCCAACTTGGTTTGGCTGATGTAAAAACATTTGGACTTGAATGGAAAGATTGTGAAGCAATAATGAAAAAACTTGGTTTTAAATTAGAAGTAAATGCTTTAGAGCTTGTTTAGTTTAATAACTGATTGGGTTCTTTTGTTTATCAGCTTCAAATTTTACGCCATCTGACACATAATAACCCAGGCTATTTTTCCGCCTCTATACTTCCGCTGCCGGCTTTATTTATTTGAGTAGAAGGTGGATTGCCGCTGTAATAAATATCACCACTTCCTGCGGTATTTGCTTTTAACTGCACACTTGAAAACACATGTGCATTGCCGCTTCCGCTAATATTAACAGTAGCTTTTTCACTTAATAAATTCTTACATTTTAAATCCCCGCTTCCGCTTATACTTCCGTCAAAATTTTTGCAATGTCCCTGTAAACTTAAATTACCGGAACCTTCTATTTCTGCTTTTATATCCGGCGCATCTACGTTAGCATTAATATCCCCGGAACCTAAAATCCCGGTAGCGATTGATTCGCTGTTTTTAATAGTATTTCTTGAGGTTATATTTCCTGAGCCTTTAATGAACAATTTTTTCAAGCCCGGCGCAGTTACATAAACTTTGGTATGTGCATTATTGAATGAATTATTTTCTTTATAATAAACATCAAGTAAGCCGCCATTAACTTCTGTAACTATATAAGGTAAAATATTATCATCAGCTTCCACTTCAACCGATGCATTTTCTCCATTGGCAACTTCAATATCTATTGAGCCTGATGTTTGTATTCCATTAAATTGCCCGGCATTTCTTTTTTCAGTTTTAATATGCCCGCTGCCATTGATATCATTATCATCGCAGGAACAAAATATAAATGCTGATAAAACAAAAATTAAATACTTCATGGTTCTATTTTTTGGTAAATGTATAAAACGATTGCAACACAAAATACCATCAGCCAAAACTCTTTACCTTCGCAGCAAATGACAGAAAAAATACTCATTCTTGATTTTGGTTCGCAATACACACAGTTAATTGCAAGGGCTGTAAGAGAGGCAAATGTATACTGTGAAATTATTCCATTTCAAAAAGAAATAGAGTTTGAGCCAGGTTTAAAAGGCATCATACTCTCCGGGTCGCCGTTTTCAGTAAATGAGGTATTGGCGCCTTCAGTTGATCTTGTTTCTATTAGTAATAACGTGCCTGTTTTAGGAATATGCTATGGCGCTCAGCTTACAGCAAAAACTTTTGGCGGCATTGTTGAAAAAAGTGATAAAAGAGAGTATGGCCGTGCTGCGTTAAAAGTTATTAAAAGCAATGAACTGTTTAATAATATTGCCGAAAGCTCACAGGTTTGGATGAGCCACAGTGATACTATAAAAAAACTTCCAGAAGGATTTGAGCTTTTAGGAACCACAGAAAGCATTCCTGTGGCTGCTTTCAAGAGTTCTTCAACTGGCAGTCATGCAATTTATGGCCTCCAGTTTCATCCGGAGGTTTATCATACTGCCGAAGGAAAAAAATTATTAAAAAATTTTCTTACAAACATATGCGGCTGCTCGCAGGATTGGACACCGGCGCATTTTATTACTGATACTGTCAACGTTTTAAAAAAACAAATTGGCGATGGAAGAGTAATTATGGCGCTAAGCGGAGGTGTTGATTCTACTGTTGCTGCCACACTGATTCATAAAGCAATTGGCAAAAATTTATACGGAATATTTGTAGATAATGGTGTTCTCAGAAAAGATGAATTTGAACAAGTGCTTACTACATGTAATAAAATTGGTCTTAATATAAAGGGCGTAAATGCTAAAGAACATTTTTATACAAAGCTTGCAGGCAAAGTAAGTCCTGAAGAAAAAAGAAAAGTTATAGGAAAATGTTTTATTGAAATATTTGACCAGGAAGCGCATACAATAAATAATATAGATTTTTTGGCCCAGGGAACCATCTATCCTGATGTGATTGAATCTGTGTCTGTGCACGGTCCTTCAGCTACAATAAAGTCGCATCATAATGTAGGTGGTTTGCCGGATCTTATGAAACTTAAATTGGTGGAACCTTTACGATCTTTATTTAAAGATGAAGTGAGAAAAGTTGGCGCAGAGCTTGGTCTTCCTGATGAAATCCTTTCCAGGCACCCGTTTCCGGGGCCGGGTCTTGCTATAAGAATCTTAGGAGAAGTAACCGAAGAAAAGGTACAATTGTTGCAACTTGCAGATTCTATCTATATTAATGCGTTGCGAAAGCATAATTTATATGCAACCGTTTGGCAGGCCGGCGCAATCTTATTGCCGGTAAAAAGTGTAGGTGTAATGGGAGATGAAAGAACGTATGAATTTACGCTTGCTTTACGGGCAGTAACTTCAGTAGATGGGATGACTGCTGACTGGGCACATTTACCCTATGAATTTTTAGCAGAAGTTTCCAGTGAAATAATAAATAATGTAAAAGGTATTAACAGGGTTGTTTATGATATAAGCAGCAAACCGCCGGCAACAATTGAATGGGAATAGCAACTTAATCGTTAATAAAATACACTATGAAGAAAATCTTTTTATATCTTTTAATAACACTTTTAAGCTTCTGTAATACAAAATTATCTGCTCAAAACATTGGTGACACAACAGCATTAAAAATTTATAAGGTAGCTGTTTTCGCACCGCTTTACCTTGATTCTGTTTTTACTGATAACAAACTGAGAAACGATAAATATCTGCCAAAATTTATAATGCCGGCAGTTGAATTTACGCAGGGAGCAGAGATTGCTTTTGACACTATATATGCATCAGGCCAACATATACAAGGTTTTATTTATGACACAAAATCCTTTACAGAGCCGCTTTCTCAATTATTAAACACAAAAAAATTAGATAGTATTGATCTTATAATTGGTGCCGTTAAAGATGTTGACTTCAAGCTGCTTTCAGATTTCTCGTTGAACAAAAGTATTCCCTTCATATCTGCAACCTTTCCTAATGATGGCGGTGTTACAGGTAATCCGTTTTTAGCAATTATGAATTCGACACTGAAGGCACATTGTGAAGGTATCTACAGTTACATTTTGCAAAACCACGGCACTGATAAAATTTTTTTATTCAAGAAACCGGGTGTTCAGGAAGATAAAATTGCCGGGTATTTTAAAACGCTGAATGAACAGGAAGGCAGACCATTATTGAATATACAAACTATAACTTTTGATAGCAGTCTCTCAGCATATGCTTTTAAAAGCAGGTTAGATAGCAACCGGAATTCCGTAATAATTGGAGGAAGCCTTGATGAAACTTTTGCTAAAATTCTTGCTAATGCATGTTATGCAGTTAAAAAAAATTATCCGCTTACTTTGATAGGTATGCCCAACTGGGATGGATTTAAAATCTTTGCGAAAGAGAATTCTTATAAAGATTTTCCTATTCATTTTACAAGCCCTTATTACAATTCAAAAACCAATACATTCAGCAATTATTTATCTGATGAATATAACAGGCGCTATAAATCGAAGCCATCAGATATTGCCTGTAAAGGTTTTGAAAGTGTTTATTTCTTTACAAGTTTAGTGTTTAAATACGCTCACGATCTTATGTCTCATTTAAATGATAATACAGTAAAGGTGTTTAACGACTTTAATTTTAAGCCCGTTTTACCAACAAAAAACAGCACCATTCCTGATTATTATGAAAACAAACATTTATACATCATGAGAATTCTTAATGGAAATATTTCCCGTGAATGGTGAGTGGTTAATGGTCGGTTTTAATAGCATTAGCTATATTTCTCTTACTTATTTAAAGTCGCTAACTTATAAATAATTTATTTTTACAAATTAAATAAGTAAGATTATCTCAGGTATGAATCTTATTACTTTTACTGATAAAGGCCTTTATTGTGAAGCCGGTAATTTTTATATAGATCCATGGAAACCCGTTGACAGGGCGATTATCACGCATGCGCACAGCGATCATGCTTATGCAGGACATAAATATTACCTGTGCCATAAATACAGCCAGCCAATTTTACAATTAAGATTAGGAAACAATAATTACCAAAGCGTTGAATGGAATGAAACAGTAATGATGAATGGCGTAAAAATCTCCTTACATCCAGCCGGTCATATTATTGGTTCATCTCAAATTCGGGTTGAATACAATGGGGAGGTTTGGGTAGTAAGTGGCGATTATAAAATAGAAGATGATGGCCTAAGCGAAAAATTTGAGCCGATAAAATGTAACACATTTATTACTGAATCAACTTTTGGTTTACCAATATATAAGTGGAAGCCGCAGCAGCAAATCTTTGAAAACATTATAAACTGGATTGCCACAAACAAAGAGAATGGAAAAACAAGTGTGCTGCTTGCATATAGTCTTGGTAAAGCGCAACGTGTGTTGCAATATATTAAAGAAACAACTCAGAACATTTATGCACATGGAGCCATTTATAATACGCAGCAAACACTTATAAACGCCGGCTGGAAGCTTGCTAAAATTGTAAGAGTTACTCCTGAAACGCCAAAGGAATTATTAAAAGGAGCCGTAGTGATAGCGCCGCCAAGCGCAGATGGAACTCCCTGGATGAAGAAATTTTTGCCTTATTCTGTTGGCGTTTGCAGCGGATGGATGCAGGTACGGGGCCATGTTCGCAGACGCAATGTAGATGCAGGTTTTGCGCTAAGCGATCATGCAGATTGGGATGGTTTATTACAAAGCATAAAAGCAACCGAAGCTGAAAGAGTTTTTGTAACGCATGGTTTTCAATCCGCATTTAGCCGCTACCTTAATGAACAAAATATTGCCATTGCGGCTGAAGTAAAAACAGAGTACGGAACTGAAGATGAAGATGCACCGAAGCTGGAAGAAAATGAAAGTAAAGAAGAATTATGAATGATGCAGAGCAAATAAATGACGAAGAGAGTATCGTGTTGCAAACCGGCGGCCTTGCCAGGTTTGCAGCATTGGTTACGCAAATAAGTTCTTCTACAAAAACAAACGATAAACTTGAAGCACTTGCAGCATATTTTACGCTTGCTGAAGACAAAGATAAAGTATGGGTAATTGCCATTTTTTCCGGTAGACGACCAAGGCGGATAGTAAGTTCAACGTTGCTTTCAGAATGGTGCATTGAGCTGGCGGAGCTGCCTCCATGGCTGTTTTCAGAATGTTACAGTATGGTGGGTGATCTTGGCGAAACCATTGCATTATTGCTGCCGGAGACTTTGAATAAAGAAGGCAAAAAAGAAAGCCTTTCTTATTACCTGGAAAAATTTATAGAAATAGAAAAACAGGATGAGGCTGTAAGAAAAAAATTCATTCTGGGTAGCTGGCAGCAAATGAATAACAGCGAACGGTTTGTTTTTAATAAACTTATAACAGGCAATTTCCGGATTGGTGTTTCACAAAAAATGATGGTGAATGCATTATCAAAAATTGTTGATCTCTCATCATCCGTAATTGCACATCGCATAAGTGGCAACTGGGATCCTGTTACAACAATCTTTTCACAATTGCTTACTGAAGATAATGTTTCAACAGATAACTCCAAGCCTTATCCTTTTTATCTTGCATACGCTTTGGAAGATGATCCACAAGTTTTAGGCGATCCATCTAACTGGCAGGCGGAATGGAAATGGGACGGCATTCGCGGACAAATGATAAAACGCAATAACGAACTGTATGTATGGAGCCGCGGTGAAGAGTTAATGACAGAAAAATTTCCTGAATATTTTATTTTAAAAGATCTGTTGCCGGATGGAGTTGTATTGGATGGTGAAATTATCCCCGCTGAAAATGGCAAGCCGCTTCCCTTTGCAGTTTTGCAGACAAGAATTGGCCGGAAGAATATTACAAAGAAGCAATTGCTTGATGCGCCAATTTGTTTTTTTGCCTATGACCTTTTAGAATATAATAGTGAAGATTGGAGAGAAAAAACTTTGACCGAAAGACGAATGCAACTTGAGAAAATATTGGCGCCAATCAACCAGCATTCAATTCAGATTTCAGAAATTATTTCATTCAATGATTGGGAAGAGCTTGCAAATCTTAGAAGAACTTCAAGAGATATGAACAGTGAAGGCATAATGCTAAAAAGGAAAAATTCGATTTACCAGGTAGGACGAAAAAGAGGTGATTGGTGGAAGTGGAAAATTGATGCACTTACTATTGATTGTGTTATGGTATATGCGCAAAAAGGCAGCGGAAGAAGAAGCGGCCTTTATACTGATTATACTTTTGCTGTTAAAGATGGTGATGGGTTGGTAATATTTACCAAAGCATATTCAGGCTTAACTGATAAAGAATTTGCGCAGGTTGATAATTTTGTAAAACGAAATTCAATTGAAAAGTTTGGTCCTGTAAGAACAGTAAAACCAGAGCTTGTTTTTGAAATTGCATTTGAAGGTATTGCTGCAAGCAATCGTCACAAAAGCGGTGTGGCACTACGTTTTCCAAGAATAAGCCGCTGGCGAAAAGATAAAAAAGTGGATGAGATAAATACTATTGAAGATTTGAAAGCAATGTTGAAGATGTATGGAAAATAATTTACAGTTTAAATTTGAATTATATGAATTTTACAAAAGAATATATTATTGCCTCATTGCAATCAAAACCTATTTTATCAAACAATAATGAAACTGTTTGATACAAAAGGCTATAGCATCATTCAGCAATGGCTTGCATCTAAAGGCAATAAACCTTTTACTTTCCAGGAAGAAACATGGCAACAAATAATTGAAGGAAATTCAGGACTCGTGAATGCTCCAACTGGTTGTGGCAAAACCTTCTCTGTCTTTTTGGGAGCTGTGATAGATTTTATAAATCATCACCCCAAAGAGTATAAAACAAAAAGTAAAAATGGTCTTCAGCTTTTATGGATCACGCCTTTACGTGCACTGGGCAAGGATATTCATCGTGCTATGGAAGAAGTGATTGGAGAGCTTGGCATGAACTGGAAGATTGGAATAAGAAATGGAGATACAGGCATAAATGAAAGGCAAAAACAAAAAAGGCAAATGCCGGAAGTTCTTCTTATTACGCCTGAAAGTTTGCATTTATTATTAGCTCAAAAACATTATTCCGAAATTTTTGAATCATTAAAAATTATTGCAGTAGATGAATGGCATGAACTTCTTGGCAGTAAGCGTGGTGTTCAGGTAGAACTGGCCATCTCAAGATTAGCAGGGTTGAATTTAAAAGTCAAAAGTCAAAAGTCAAAGATTAATATTTGGGGAATATCAGCAACCATTGGAAATTTAGAACAGGCAAAAGATGTGCTTCTCTCACCGCTTTCCCTTGAAGAAGCGCTGGGGATGAGGTCTCCAATAATCTCCGCAAAAATTAAAAAGAGAATTGAAATTGAGTCCATTCTGCCTGATGAAATAGAAAAATATCCGTGGGCTGGTCACCTTGGTATAAAGCTGGTGGATAAGGTAATCCCCATCATCCTTCAAAATAAAACCACTCTTATTTTTATAAACACAAGGGGAATGAGTGAGATGTGGTACCAGGCATTGTTGAATGCATGTCCTGAACTTGCCGGCGCTATTGCATTACATCATGGAAGTATAGAACAGGAATTAAGATTATGGGTTGAAGAAGCTTTGCACACAACTAAACTAAAAGTGGTGGTTTGCACAGCCAGTCTTGATCTTGGTGTTGATTTCCGGCCTGTAGAAACTGTTATACAAGTTGGTTCGCCCAAAGGTGTGGCAAGATTTTTACAAAGAGCCGGACGCAGCGGTCATCAGCCAGATGCAACAAGTAAAATATATTTTTTACCAACACATTCATTAGAACTTGTAGAAGCCGCCGCTTTAAAAGAAGCAACAGAAAAAAATTTTATTGAAAGCAGAGAGCCAAGGATATTATGTTTTGATGTGCTTATACAATACCTCAGCACACTTGCTATATCAGATGGATTTTTACCGGATGAAATCTTTAAAGAAATAAAATCAACCTATTGTTATAAAGAAATTACGCCCGATGAATGGGAACAAATATTACATTTTATAACTGCAGGAGGTGTTGCATTACAGCAGTATGATGATTATAAAAAAGTAGAAATAATTGACAATGTTTTTAAGATAAACAACCGCAGAATTGCTATGCGGCACCGTATGCATATTGGTACAATAGTAAGCGATCCAATGATGAAAGTGAAATTTATAAGTGGCGGTTATATCGGTATAATTGAAGAATGGTTTATATCAAGATTGCAGGCAGGTGATAAGTTTACACTTGCAGGAAGAACGCTGGAGTTTGCCATGATAAAGGATATGACAGTGCTGGTAAGAAAATCAGATGCAAAAAAATCTATGATACCCAGCTGGCAGGGAGGCAGGATGCCGCTTTCCGCAAACCTTGGTTTTATGTTAAGAAAGAAATTTGAACAAGCGGCGGCTCAAAGTAAAAATGAAAAAGTAAAAAGTAAAAATGATATTGAATTAGATGTATTAAAACCTTTGTTTCAATTGCAGGAATATTTATCACATATACCAAAAGAAAACGAATTACTGATTGAGCAAATTGAAACCAAAGATGGCTTTCATTTATTTGTATTTCCATTTGAAGGAAGACTGGTGCATGAAGCGATGGCTGCCGTGTTAGCTTATCGCATTAGCAAAATATTGCCTATTACTTTTTCATTTGCTATGAATGATTATGGCTTTGAACTTTTAAGTGACCAGCCCATACCTGTAGATGACACAAATGTGTATGATCTTTTTTCTCCTGATAACTTATTCAACGATATACAAAGAAGTGTAAACAGCGCTGAAATGGCGAGAAGAAAATTCAGGGATATTGCAGTTATAGGCGGACTAATTTTCCAGGGCTATCCAGGAGAACAAAAAAAAGCAAGACACCTGCAAGCCTCTGCCTCACTGCTTTTTAATGTGTTTGCTGAATACGAGCCTAAAAATATTTTATTGAAACAGGCATACAATGAAGTAATGGAGCAACAGATGGAAGAGGTGCGTTTAAGAAACATGCTGGATCGGATTCAAAAAGGAAATATTATTATCACCTTTCCAAAGAGATTAACACCGTTTTGTTTTCCCATAAAAGTAGACAGCATGAGAGAAGATCTTTCTTCTGAAAAGCTTGAAGACAGGGTAAGAAGAATGCAAATGCAATTAGAAAAATAAGTGCATTAATGTACGCTTATTACATGAACTTTTTTCCCGCCGCAGCATGGGCACATTTTAGGATCATCCCAAAAAGAATATTCTATACATATTTTTTTACCTTCTACTGCATACTGATCAGGCAAGTCATCTGATGGATATTTAATTTCATCTATTATAACACCAACGTGCCTGCAGGATGGAGCACTTAAAGTAACTTTAACTTCTGTACAATTTTTATCTTTCCTGCATCCGCAAAAAATTGTGAAAATTGCTAATACCAGAATTAAGTTTCGCATATTTTAGTTGACAACTTTTATTAAATAAACGTTGCACTTAAATAATTGTTTACTTTGATTCTATCTTTGGTCTTCAAAAAGAATTCTTGGCTGCTCCCTATAAATTTATTCTTAATCATCAAACGCTTTGGCTATCTGCGGAACGATGCATTTTTTGGGAAAACCAAAAAGCATTGATTGTATCCGATCTTCATTTTGGCAAATCGGGCCATTTTAGAAAATCAGGAATTGGCGTTCCACAAAATGTTTATAAAGAAGATCTGCAAAGATTATTTTCTCTTATACAATTTTTTAATCCGGAAAAATTATTGATTGTTGGCGACATGTTTCATAGTCACGCAAATAAGGAAGTTGAATTGTTTGCAAAATGGAGAAATGATTTGCCGGATTTGTCTGTGCAGCTTATCAAAGGCAACCATGATATTCTTACAGAAAAGTATTACAAAAACGCCGGAATAACAACCACTAAAGGAAACCTGTCTATTGATAAATTTTGCTTTACACATGACATAGCGCTTACCTGCCAAAGCGATGTAAGTGAGACTGAGTACACGTTTTCAGGACATATACACCCTGGCGTTAGCATTAGCGGAACAGGAAAACAATCTATTTATTTACCTTGCTTTTATTTTGGTAAAAGATATGCTGTATTGCCAGCCTTCAGTAAGTTTACAGGTCTTAGCAAAGTAAGAAGTGGAAATGATAATGACATCTTTTTTGCAATTGTTAAGGATGAAATAATTAAAATAAAATAATTTACAAACTACATTCATCCTTACGCACAAATAAGTTATGTTTTTTGACCTGTTATGCACACAGGAAAATATGTGCAACTTTTTGCAGCTTTACATAATAAGATAAACTAAAGTAATCTAAACGCAATCGTTTATAATGATCCCTCAACCCGGGAAGCAGCAATTTTGATTGGCCTGGATTTCTTACTGTGTATATTTAAGCAGGGGTATTAACGTTTATACTTATTCCCTCCCTAATGCTGTCCCCTGAAATCAAAAAAGCCCTGAAAGTCAACACTATCAAGGCTCGCAAGATTTATTCGTACCCGGGATGGGAGTTGAACCCACACTCGCATTGCTGCGAACAGGATTTTAAGTCCTGCGTGTCTACCAGTTCCACCACCCGGGTGTACCAAAAAAAATTCCACCCTTATCAGATGGAATTGTTTTAGAGCGGAAGACCGGGCTCGAACCGGCCACCCCGACCTTGGCAAGGTCGTGCTCTACCAAATGAGCTACTTCCGCATGTATAAGAACTAAAATTGGTTTGCAAACATAAGCAAACACAACGCGTATTTAAAATTATTTGTACTTTGGGTTGTACAACGTATTATCCGGAACATTCACTTCCGGCCTGCCCATATACCTGTGATTATACAGGCTGTAACAGCCCCCTGTTAAGAATGCTATGATTAAAAAAACCTGGCAAAAAAATAAAAATCTTGATGAGGATACCCAGTTATGAGCAAAGTCTTTGTCTGTATATTCTTCAACTTCATCTTGTTCCATTGTATAATTTTTAGCAAGGCAAAAATAATAGATTGCATTTAAAAAATCATTTTTTACCATAAACAATTTCTAAGAAGGATTTTCTTCCTTTTATAAAATAATCCCAGATAATAAGTCCATGGTAACGCCCCTTTAATTTATAATCGTTTTTATGTAATTGCCGCTTTTTTCCTCTGAAAAAAAAAAGCCATTTCCAGTAATGAAGATGCGCTTTTGTAATGGCAATAAACGTAATACTGCTACCGGTTAATAACCCTTTCCACGCAGCAATAGCATCTAAGCAAATTCTGAAAGGTATTTTCCACAAGGCTTCAGCAGCGGGAGAATTTTTGGTAAGCATTATAAGATTGTTTCTGAAATTCAAAAAAACTTTTGTCTTATTTCCCATAGGTAAAGTACCCCCGCCAACATGATACACAACTGATGAAGGCTGCACTAATATTTTATATCCGGCAAGCTGTAATCTCCAGCAAAGATCAATCTCTTCCTGGTGTGCAAAAAAATATTCATCAAACCCATGCATTCTATTAAACACATTTGCTTTTACAAACAATGCAGCACCTGTAGCCCAAAAAACCTGTTGCACATCATTATATTGTCCTTTATCAAATTCACAAATATCGAATATACGACCCCGGTTAAAAGGATAACCAAAACTATCAAGCCAGCCGCCGCAGGCACCTGCATATTCAAATTTATTTCTATCATGATAAGACAAAATCTTTGGCTGACATGCAGCTATGGTATCATCAGATTGCATCAGAGATATAACAGGTTCTATCCAGCCAGGTGTTACTTCCACATCGCTGTTCAGCAGGATAAAATAATCTGCAGTTATTTGTTTTAATGCACTGTTGTACCCTTTTGCAAATCCTTCATTGGTTTTATTTTGTAAAATTTTTACCTGCGAATAATTCTGTTGAATAAAGATGATTGAATCATCATCAGATGCATTGTCAGCAATAACTATAAAGTAATTCTCATACGTAGATGCTGTAACAGATGGCAAAAATTTTTTAAGAAATTCTTTACCGTTCCAATTAAGAATAACTATGGCAACTGACGGCAGAGATGGCAACTATAAAGATTTTAGCAATAATACAAAAACATAAAAGATTTTACTTTTTAGATTTAAGATTTAGATTTGAAACTTAATCATTTTAATGATCAGGCAATTATTTAATTGGAGAACCGCACTTGCATTAGTAGCAATGGCCATTGTTGCCGGAACGATTGTTTATTCAAATTTGCTTGCAAAAAAAATTGCTGTTGAAGAAAGAAAAAAAGTAAATGTATGGGTACAATCTTTAAAAACAAGAGCGACTGTAACAGAACCTGCTGCACTCGACCTTACAAATATCATCACTTCAGAAAACACCGATATTCCGATTATAGAAACTGATGAAAAAGACAATCCCTCCGGGGAAGTTCTTAACCTCACAGTAGTAAAACCGGACATGAATTACCTGAAAAAAAAAGTAACTGAATTCAAAAAACAACATGCTCCAATTGTTGTGGAAATAAATAAAGACCCGCTTATCATCAACAAATATTATTATGGAAATTCCCTTCTGTTAAAAGAGGTAAGATATTATCCGCTTGTTCAATTATTAATTGTAGCCCTCTTTATTTTTTTTACCTTACTGGCTATTACATTAAGAAATAAATCAACGCAAAACCAGGTGTGGGCGGGCATGGCGAAGGAAACAGCACACCAGCTTGGCACGCCAATATCTTCATTGCAGGGCTGGGTGGAGATGCTTAAAGAAAGTGAAAACAGTGCGCCAATAGTTAAAGAAATGGAGAAAGATGTTGACAGGCTTAAACTCATTAGCGACAGGTTTGGTAAGATCGGAAGTAAGCCAAAACTTGAGCCAAAAGACATTAAATCACAGATAGAAAAAATGGTAACTTATATTAAAAGGCGATCTACAGATAAAGTAGCTTTTAATGTTACTGCTAACATTGAGTCGCCCATAATTTCTAAAATATCTGAGCCGCTGTTTGATTGGGTTATTGAAAATTTATTAAAGAATGCTTTAGATGCAACAGTTGGTACGGGCATAATAAATATTAAAATAAAAGATGAGCCGGATGAAGTAATAATTGACATTGCCGACACCGGTAAAGGCATCAGTAAAAAAAATATTGCAAAAGTATTTAAGCCGGGATTTACTACAAAAAAACGCGGTTGGGGCTTAGGGCTTTCACTTTCAAGAAGAATTATTGAACAGTATCATGGAGGCGAATTATTTGTAAAAACATCTGAGCCGTTCAAAGGATCCACATTTAGGATTGTATTAAAAAAAGAGCCTTCATTATCCAAAGGAAGAGTTCATCTGAACCCTTTTCCTGATGGCATTTGAAGTACATTTATAATTTTAACTTACTTAACAAATGGATAGAAAAATAATTTTAGCTTTGAATAATAAACCG
>CAXSDW010000004.1:61839-67256 GCA_964236235.1 uncultured Chitinophagaceae bacterium | reverse complement strand
TTAAAGGTAATTGTGCATGAAGATAAAAGCACGCCAATGGCCGTGGTAAACGTTATGTATGATGTTGGCTCCAGAGATGAAAATGAAAGCCAGACAGGGTTTGCGCATTTGTTTGAGCATTTGATGTTTGGCGGCAGTATAAATATTCCTTCTTATGATGAGCCATTGCAAATGGCAGGCGGCGATAATAATGCCTATACAACCAATGATCTTACAGATTACTATATTCAGCTTCCGGCAGAAAATTTAGAAACCGCTTTTTGGCTTGAAAGTGATCGCATGTTGTCGCTCGCTTTTGATGAGCAAAGCCTTAATGTGCAGCGTAAAGTTGTGAGTGAAGAGTTTAAAGAACATTACATAAATAAACCTTACGGAGATGTATGGCATAAATTAAGAGAGCTTGCATATACCAGGCATCCATATCGCTGGATGACGATAGGAAAAGAATTAAGCCATGTTGAAAATGCCCGGCTTCAGGATGTAAAAAACTTTTTCTATAAACATTATAATCCGTCAAATGCGATACTAACAGTGGCCGGTAATATAACAGTAGAAAAAGTAAAAGCGCTCGCAGAAAAATGGTTTTCAGGAATCCCTGCCGGAGAAAAATACAATCGTGATCTTCCGCAGGAACCCAAACAACAAAATGCCCGGAAGATGTCAGTAAAAGCAAAAGTTCCGCTGGATGCATTGTATAAATGCTGGCACATTTATTCAAGGCTTGATACACGATATTATACCACAGATCTTATTACTGATATCCTTAGTGGTGGCGGTTCTTCAAGATTATTTCAAAGCCTTGTAAAGGAACAGCAACTCTTTAGTAATATCGAATGTTCACATTCCGGAAGTATAGATGCCGGCCTTCTTACCATTGAAGGAAAACTTGTGAAAGGAATAAAAATGGAAGATGCAGAAAAAGCGATTGAGAGAGAATTGGATAAAATAAAATCAACTTTAGTTAGTGAAGCAGAACTTCAAAAAGTAAAAAATAAAACGGAAAGTCTTATCGCATTTGAAGATGTTAGTCTCGCCAACCGTGCCAACAGCCTTGCTACGTATGAACTTTTAGGCGATGCAAATCTTATGAATAAAGAATTGTCAAGATACCACGCAGTAACTGCAGAAGAAATATTGCAGGAAAGCCGCAACATATTTGATGAGAACAACAGCAGTACACTCTATTATTATTCTGACAATTAACTGTAAATTTGAAGAAAGCCCTAAAAATGTTAACAAAGAAAAAAATCATTGAAAGTATAAAAGCCATGCCGGAAGACGACTTTGAAGACATTGATGTGTTGCTGGAAAGAATTGTTGTATTGGATAAAATTGAGAGAGGCTTGAATGATGTAAAAGAAGGAAATGTAATATCAAACGAAGAAATGAAGACCATAATTGACTCATGGTTCAAAAAATAATCTGGACAAAAGAAGTTCAAATTAATATTAAAGGAATTAAGGATTATATTTCAATTGACTCAGAATTTTATGCTTCAAAAATTATCAATTTAATTTATTTCTCTGCACAAAAGCTACTCACATTCCCTGAAGCAGGAAAGGTAATTTATCAAACCGGATTATTTAAAGTAAGAAGAATACTGGTTAAAAAATACAGGCTTCTTTATGTGATTGATACTGATAAAATTTATATTATTGCTGTCTATCACCAATCACGACAATTACCCACAACATTTGATTTTTAGAATTATACAAAATGCTAAACAGAACCCAACATCCTGACATAATAGATGCCGTT
Source organism: uncultured Chitinophagaceae bacterium (assembly GCA_964236235.1). Classification (GTDB taxonomy): domain Bacteria; phylum Bacteroidota; class Bacteroidia; order Chitinophagales; family Chitinophagaceae; genus Ginsengibacter. Next base: position 65,498 of record CAXSDW010000004.1, on the reverse strand, counting down.
GATCTTAACCTTACTTTAAAGCCTTATGAAAGTTTTTCGCTTGATAATGGTGTTCCTGTATATGCCGTAAACGCAGGCGCAGAAGAGGTATTGATGCTTGAATTAATTTTTGAAGCAGGCAACGTTTATGAAAATAAAAACTTAATTGCATCGGCTGCTAACCATTTACTTAAAAATGGAACTACAGAAAAAACAGCATTTCAGCTTAATGAACATTTTGAATATTACGGCGCATATTTGAACAGGGCTGCACACAATGAAACGGCTTCAATAACATTGCATTGTTTATCCAAACATTTAAACGTTTTGTTACCCGTTATCAGGGAAATAATTATGTCATCTGTTTTTCCTGATGAGGAGCTTGAAATATATCAGCAAAATAGTAAGCAGCGATTATCTGTTAATCTTAAAAAATGTGAGTTTGTTGCTAACAGGTTAATTGATGTATATCTCTATGGCGCTGATCATCCTTACGGCAAATTCACTAATGTAGCTGACTATGATTCGTTGCAAACACCGGAGATCAGATCTTTCTATAATAACTTTTATCAAAACGGGAAATGTACCATTTTTACTGCGGGAAAATTGCCTGCAGATTTTAAAGAAGAGCTGAATAAATTCTTTGGCGATTTAAACATTAATAATAATATTGAACGCCCGGAATACGTTGCCAGTGCGGCTTCTCAAAAAAAAGTAAGAATTGAAAATGATCCTGCCGGCGTACAGGGAGCTATCAGAATTGCAAGAGATTTTCCTAACCGTCATCATCCTGATTTTAAAAAAGCAATGGTGCTTAACAGTATTTTTGGCGGCTTTTTTGGCTCAAGATTAATGAGCAACATAAGGGAAGAGAAAGGCTATACTTATGGCATATCAAGTTATATACAAAATCATATTCAGCAAACGGCTTGGGTAATAAGTACCGAAGCCGGCAAAGAGGTTTGCGAAGCGGCTATACACGAAATATATAAGGAAATGGAATTGCTTGGAAAAGAGTTAGTTGATGAAGAAGAGTTGCTGCTGGTAAAGAATTATATGATGGGGACAAATCTTGGAGATATTGATGGTCCGTTTCAAATAATTGCAAGATGGAAAACTCTTATCTTAAATGGCTTAGATGAAAGTTATTTTTATGATTCAATGAATACTATAAAAAATATTACCGCTGAAGAACTTATGCAGCTTGCACAAAAATACCTGCGCCCTGAAGATTTTTATGAGTTGGTAGTTGTGTAGAATTGTGTAAGTTTTTTTATGAAGTTTATTATCAGCTTGCTTATTACAACAATTGCTGTATATATTTTAGAAACTTTTTGCAGCCCCGTATACTGATAAATCCATTTACAACGGCTCTTATTTTGCATTGGTTTTTGCGTGTTTAAATATTATTTCAAAACCGCCCATCATAATTTTAACGATGCCTGTTACCATTTTAACTTTGGTCGTTTTCTTTGATGTTTTAATTACTCTCTTGCCAGGTCGTCTTGTTGCCGGGATTGATATCGGCGGTTTTTCCGGGGCATTTATTTTCGGCTTATTATTATCTGTAGTTACACCTGTTTTGCAGCGTGCATAAAAAAATGACTTGATTGATTTTACATCTGCTTTATATTATCTCAATGGAATAATTGAAATTTACAAAATGCAATTCGACAGAACAGAATTTTCTAACGCGGAACTTATCAATCTCTATAAAAATTTAGTGCTTCCGCGGATGATCGAGGAAAAAATGCTGGTGCTTTTACGGCAGGGAAAAATTTCAAAATGGTTCAGCGGTATCGGCCAGGAAGGCATTTCAGTTGGCGCCACACTTGCTTTGCAACCCGATGAATGGATAATGCCACTGCATCGTAACCTTGGTGTATTCACATCAAGAAAATTACCTTTAAGCAAATTGTTTATGCAATGGCAGGGCGCAAAAGAAGGCTACAGTAAAGGAAGAGAAAGAAGTTTTCACTTTGGATCAAAAGAACATCTCATCTGCGGAATGATATCACATCTCGGCCCGCAGCTTGCTGTTGCAGATGGCGCAGCTCTTGGCTATAAATTAAAAAAGGAAGATAAAGTTTCGCTGGCATTTACAGGTGAGGGCGGCACCAGTGAAGGCGATTTTCATGAGGCATTAAACGTTGCTGCAGTTTGGGATTTACCGGTAATTTTTATCATAGAAAATAATGGCTACGGATTAAGTACGCCGGTATCACAACAATACCGCTGTAAAAATTTAATTGACAAAGCACAAGGTTACGGAATGGAATCAGTGCAGATAGATGGCAATAATATATTAACCGTTTATAGCACAGTAAAAGGCGTGAGGGAATATTGTATAAAAAATCAAAAGCCTTATTTAATTGAATGCCTCACCTTCAGGATGCGAGGGCACGAGGAAGCAAGCGGAGTAAAATATATACCAAAAGAAATGTTTGATAAATGGTATGAAAAAGATCCTATAAAAAATTTTGAAAGGTATTTAATAAAAGAGAATATTATTAATGAGCTCACAGTTGCTGATATAAGAAATGAGGTTAAAAATTATATTGAAAAAGAATTAAAGATTGGTTTTGAAGCGCCGCCTGTAGTTGCAAACACAGAAGATGAATTATGGGATGTATATGCAGATAAATTGATACTAAAAAAAGAACAAGACGATCAACGGACAACGGTTAACGATCAACCAACTGAAAAGCGTTTTATTGATGGGATAAAAGAAGGTTTGCATCAATCAATGCTTGCTCATCCTAACCTTATTTTAATGGGCCAGGATATTGCAGAATATGGCGGCGCATTTAAAATAACAGAAGGTTTTGTAGAAGAATTCGGTAAAGAAAGAGTTAGAAATACACCTCTGTGTGAAAGCGCTGTAATAGGTATAGCATTGGGTTTAAGTCTCCAGGGATATAAAAGTGTTGTTGAAATGCAGTTCGCTGATTTTGTAACCGCAGGCTTCAATCAGATCATTAATAATCTTGCTAAAATTCATTATCGCTGGGGTCAAAATGCAGACGTAGTAATAAGAATGCCAACCGGCGCAGGCATTGGCGCCGGCCCTTTTCACAGCCAAAGTAACGAAGCCTGGTTTGTGCATACACCCGGATTAAAAGTGGTTTATCCTTCAAATCCATATGATGCAAAAGGGTTATTGATTGCTGCCATAAATGACCCAAACCCCGTGTTATTTTTCGAGCACAAAGCTTTGTACCGAAGTATTAAAGGTGAATTGCCTTCATCATATTACGAAGTTGAAATTGGCAAAGCAAGACACGTAAATGCCGGCACCGACCTTAGCATAATAACATACGGAGCAGGTGTGCACTGGGCTACAGATTATGCAAACGCAAACAATCAAATCTCCATTGATATACTTGACCTCAGAACGTTGCTGCCACTTGATTACAAGGCAATAAAAGAATCAGTGCGGCGAACCGGTAAGATATTGTTGTTGCATGAAGATACCTTAACAGGTGGCATTGGCGGAGAAATTTCTGCCTGGATAAATGAGCATTGTTTTGAATGGCTTGATGCGCCTGTAATGCGCTGTGCCTCGCTGGATACCCCAATTCCATTTAATATAAACCTGGAAAATAACTTTATTGCCAAAAACAGGCTGGATGAAGTAATAAAAAAACTCATTAATTATTGATCTCTTACATCTGACTTCT
>CAXSDW010000004.1:45205-61739 GCA_964236235.1 uncultured Chitinophagaceae bacterium | reverse complement strand
TTTTAAATTTTTCTGAAGTATAATTAATGTACTCGTAAAATTCAAGTTCTGTGATGCCTGATATAAACTCGTACGACGGCCGGTATTCCTTTATATATTTTTCAAGATAAGTGCTGTCAAGACCTGTTACTCTTTTCAAAAATCTCTTATTGAATTTGTAATCAACATACCTGTCCTGTTCCTGGTCAATCAGCCTTTTTTGAAATTGCAGGTGTTGCTTATTTCTTCTGAACCTGAAAATATTTACAAGTTCATCAAGATCAAAACCTGCGGAAGAACCTGGTGTATAATTTGACCTGATTGTTGGCTTATTATAATTGAAAATTTTGCTATAGTTAAGCCGGTTTTCTGCAGAATCCTGGTGATAATTAGAGTAAACAATAATCTCTTTAAGCGGTTTATATTTTTCTTTTGCGCCTGCCTTTAACGAAATATCAAACTCATTATAATTCTCAATCGTGCTCACCGGAAACTTCATAGTTGGCTTATTTCCATAAACAAAAAAAAGGGAATCTTTAGCCGAAACTTTAATATGATATATCCCGGCTGAATCTGTGAAAGCCCTGGTACCACCGGTACTTTTTACCATTACACCTGTGATAGAATATAATTTTGTAGAATCGTAAACAGTTCCGGAAACAATAATTTGGCCGGAACAATTTGATAATAAAATCACACCAATAAAATATAAAAAGCAGCAGAATTTTATCAAGAGAATGCACTTTGATAAACATAATATTACAACAAACTCACGTAGCTATTTTTATAGTTAAGATATATTTAACGATGCGTTTGTTTTAAGAAGTTATTTTAAATAATAAGTATAGAGAATAACATTAAGAAATTATTCCAGATCAAATTCTTTTCTTATAACGTTTTCAATAACTATAGGATAATTTTTGTGTTCCAATACATGAATTTTATCAGCCAGTGTTTCAGCGGTTTCATTTTCCCTCACTTCACATTTCTCCTGAAATATTATTTTACCATGGTCATACTCATCGTCTACATAATGAATGGTAATGCCGGTTTTTTTATCTCCTGAATTTATAACCGCCTCATGCACAAAATTGCCATACATATTTTTTCCTCCGTACTTTGGCAATAACGCAGGATGAATGTTAATAATTTTTTGAGGAAACGCCTGGATCAATGACAAAGGAATCTTCCATAAAAAACCGGCTAATACAATAAAATTTATATTATATTTTTTTAGTTCGGAAAGATATCCGTCTTCTTTAAAAAACCTGTCTCTTTGTATAATTAAAACAGGAATATCTTTTTTTTCAGCAATATTTATTACACCCGCACCCGGCTTATTACACACTATTAACGATACACTTATATCTTTTGATTCATTAAAATAGTCAATTATATTTTGTGCATTGCTTCCAGCTCCTGAAGCAAAAATGGCTACGTGAATATATTTGTTAGCCGGCATGTTGTTAGATAAATTCAATGTATTTCTTTTTCTTTTAAGCACCCGCAATTTTTAAAATAGCGGTGATTAATTAATTTGGTTAATAATATATGGCACCAAATATCATTTAATTTGTGCATTATAAAACCTGCTGGTATATTGAGACAATGTAGTTAAATATGGTTTTCTTTATAAAAGCATTGGTGCTGAAAAAAAGAACAAAATAGCCTGAAACCCACGCCGGATAAGGCTAAGAAAAATTTCTAAAATGTTAACAGTTTGTCAACATCCTTACTTATTTTTGCACGAAGTACAGGATATTTCACAATACAAACCGGATTTATTGTATGATCAATACCCGAAGATTCAACGTAAATTTAATTGCTGCGATTATCTCATTTATTTCCGTATTTTTTTCTATAAACGCTGCTTATGCTGCTGATGGTCAAACGATATTTAAAACTTATTGTTCAAGCTGTCATAAACCAAATGCTGACTACACGGGCCCGGCTTTAAAAGGTGCAAGAGAAAGAGAACCGTCTAAAGATTGGGTATATAAATGGGTTCCCAATACAACAAGCATGGTCCAGATAGATCCTTATGCAAAAACTTTATATGCAAAGTTTGGATCAGTGATGACGCCCTTTCCTAATTTAAAAAAAGAAGAGATTGACGCTGTACTTGATTGGGCAAATAGTTACCAGCCACCTGCTCCTGCGGGCGGCGGTAGCACAACCACAGCAGGCGCCACTTCCGGTGCAGAAGACAATTCATTATTATACGGTTTACTTACACTTATACTTGCTGTAGTTGCCCTCATATTATTACAGGTTAACAGTAACCTTAAAAAATTAAGTGATGAAAAACAGGGGCTGCGTACACCAAATCCTGTTCCTTTTTATAGAAATAAGGCTTATCTTTTAGTGGGTATTATCATATTATTTTTTATTGGGGGGTATTATACCATCAGTGCTGCTATTGGGCTTGGACGGTCAAAAGGTTATGAGCCGGTTCAGCCGATTTTTTATTCGCATAAAGTGCATGCAGGTACTAACCAGATAAGTTGTCTTTACTGTCACGGTGGCTCCCAGTACAGCAAGCACGCTAATATTCCTTCTGTAAATGTTTGTATGAACTGTCATCGCGTTATTAAAGAATATGCAGGAGAACCAATTACAAGAGAAGATGGCTCATCAGTGAATGGCACTGCAGAAATACAGAAATTATATGAATACGCAGGCTGGAACCCGGCTTCAAAAACTTATGATAAACCAGGCAAGCCTGTCGAGTGGGTTCGCATTCATAATTTACCTGATCATGTATATTTTAATCATTCCCAGCACGTAATAGTGGGCAAACAACAATGCCAAACCTGTCATGGAAATATCCAGGAAATGAATGAAGTAAAACAATTTGCAGAGTTGAGTATGGGCTGGTGTATTAACTGTCACAGGGAAACAAAAGTTCAGTTCAACGATGATAAAGGGCATGGAAATAAGTTCTACAGCATTTATGAAAAATTTCATGAGGATATAAAAAATAAGAAATACGACAGCGTGACTGTAGAGCAAATTGGTGGAACTGAATGTCAAAAATGTCATTATTAAACCTGTTCAGGAAGTTAAGGAATGATCTTTAAGTTGATTTTAGGTTGAAATAGTCTTTATAAATTAAACGCAAATTCCCTTTGGGATTGGTATGAAGCAGAAAAAGTACTGGCAAAGTTTTGGGCAGCTTAATAATTCTGAGACATATAAAAACTCAGTGGAAGATGAGTTTAAAGAACCGCTTCTGCCTTTAGAAGATATTGACGATGGCTTACTTGATGCTAAAACACCGAGGCGGGATTTTTTAAAATACCTGGGCTTTAGTACGGCTGCTGCTGCATTAGCCGCCAGTTGCGAGATGCCTGTGCGTAAATCAGTTCCTTTTTTAAACAAGCCTGATGATATAATTCCGGGAGTGTCTAATTTTTACGCTTCTACTTATGTATGTAATGGTGATGCTGTTCCGGTTGTGGTAAAGCAAAGAGAAGGCCGCCCGATAAAAATTGAAGGAAATAGCCTTTCTTCTCTTACGCATGGTGGTACATCAGCGCAAGTGCAGGCATCAGTACTTGATCTCTACGATACAGCACGTCTTCGTTATCCGATGGCTAATGGAAAAGAGGCCACTTATGAAGTTGTTGATAAAATGATAGCTGATGGTATAGCAGCTTCAGGAAAGCCTTTGGTGCTGCTTACGTCAACGCTCAATTCGCCAACTACATTACAAATTATTGATGAATTTATTGCTGCATTTTCAGCTAAGTTCCCCGGCAGCCGGCATGTGCAGTATGATGCGGTTTCTTACAGCGGAATGTTACTGGCTAACAAAGCTTCTTATGGCAAAAGTGCAATACCTTCTTATCATTTTGAGAATGCTAAAGTGATAGTAAGTATTTGTGCAGATTTTCTTGGCTCGTGGTTAAGTCCGGTTGTATTTAATAATCAATATGCGCAAACAAGAAGGATAAATGCTGAAAAGCCTGAGATGAGCAGGCACATTCAATTTGAAAGTCATTTAAGCTTAACAGGTGCAAATGCAGATGAAAGATATTTGCATAAACCTTCGGAAACCGGTGCAGTTGCCCTGGCTCTTTTGTCAGCATTGAACGGAGGCGCTACATCAAATCTTCAGGGTAAACTTGCAGAAGGCATTAAAAAAACAGCGGCAGAACTTAACGCAAATAAAGGCGCAGCACTGGTGGTTTGCGGAAGCAATGACCCTGATGTACAAATTATTGTAAATGCGATAAATGAGGCAATAGGCGCAGGCGGCAAAACAATTGACTGGTCTTCTACTGCAAACTACCGTAAAGGAATTGATGCAGACATGATCGCTTTAACCAATGATCTTAATGCAGGTAACGTCGGTGCTTTGCTGGTATACGAAGCTAATCCTGTTTACAGTTATTTTGATGCAAATAGATTTATAAGCGGCATAAAAAAATGTCCGGTAACAGTTTCGTTTAGTGGTACGATGGATGAAACTACAGAGTTATGCAAATATTCTTTGCCAGCACATCATTGGCTGGAAAGCTGGGGAGATGCTGAACCCCAGACTGGACATATAAGTTTGATACAACCTGTAATTCATCCGTTATTTAAGACAAGACCTTTTCAGACTGCCCTGCTAAAATGGAGTGGTAATGCTACAGATTATGACACGTATTTTAGAAACTATTGGATTTCCAAAGTTAGCGGCCCTGATAATTTTGATAAAGCCATACAGGACGGAGTAATAACTGCAAATGCTGCACAAAGCAATACCACAGGTTTTCCCGCTAAAGATTCTGTTGCTACCACCAATTTGCCAAATGCATTAGCAGTTAAAACGTCTTATACAGGGGCAACATTCTCAGGAAATATTGCAGATGCAACAGCTAAAATAAATGCAATAAAAGGTTCACCTACAGAACTTGTTTTGTATAAAAAAGTTTCACTTGGCGCTGGTCATCATGCTAATAATCCATGGTTGCAGGAGCTTCCTGATCCAATTTCAAAAGCTACATGGGATAATTATGCAATGATATCTCCGGCCCTTGGCAAATCTCTGTTTGATATTGATATTTCTAATAGGCGGGATACTGATAAATATGAAGTTCGTCCTCAGAAGCCGGTTATAAAAATTACTTCTAATGGCAAAACAATAGAGCTTCCGATTCTTATAATACCGGGCATACATCCTAATGTGATTGCCCTTGCAGTTGGATATGGAAGGCAAAGCGCCAATAAAGATAAGTCTGCTGAATATATCGGAAAAGCTGCGAGTGGCGTAGGCATTAACGTATTTCCGCTGGCTGCATTTAATGGAAGCACTGTTAATTATTTTGCTCCTGCCACAATCGAAAAGACCGGTACAACTTACGCAATAGCCCAAACCCAGGTTCATAATATTACAGAAGGCCGCCCCGTAGTACGTGAGTCAACGTTAGCAAATTTTATTGCAAATCCTAAATCAATAATGGAAGAGGAAGATGAGGAACTTGCCGGTTTTGGGAAGGATTTTGTAAAAGATGCCACCATTTATCCATATTATGATAAACCTGGTATTAAATGGGGAATGAGCATTGATTTAAATACCTGCACAGGCTGCAGCGCATGCGTTGTTGCGTGCCATGCAGAAAATAACATACCTGTTGTAGGAAAGAGAGAAGTTGCCAGGTACCATGAAATGCACTGGCTAAGAATTGACAGGTATTTTACAGGCGATCATGAAAACCCTGATGTGGTTTTTCAACCGATGCTTTGCCAACATTGCGATAATGCACCATGCGAAAATGTTTGCCCGGTTTCTGCAACTAACCATAGCAGTGAAGGCCTTAACCAGATGGCTTATAACAGGTGTATCGGTACAAGATATTGTGCCAATAACTGTCCTTATAAAGTTCGTCGTTTTAATTGGGCAGATTATACAGGCGCTGATAGTTTTCCTGATAATCAAAGAGGCATTATATCAGATGCAACAATGATGATGAATGATGATCTTTCAAGAATGGTTTTAAATCCTGATGTAACAGTACGCTCAAGAGGTGTAATGGAAAAATGTACTTTTTGTGTACAGCGTTTGCAGGAAGGAAAATTAAACGCTAAAAAAGAAGACAGGCCTGTGATAGATGGTGAAATTCAAACCGCATGTATGCAGGCGTGCCCTACAAATGCAATTAATTTTGGTAATGTAAATGATAAACAAAGCCGTGTTTATAAAATAAGAACTGAGGAGCAAAAGGAAAGAACTTTTTATGTGCTGGAGCAACTGCATGTTTTGAGTAACGTAAATTATCTTGTTAAAGTGAGAAATACAAACAGAGAAGTAGGTGATTTACATAATGAAAAAACAGAACATGGCTTACAACCTAAAAATGAAGTAGCACCTTCTTAGCCGGTGGATGTTTGCAATTTATAGTAAACAATGAAATAGAGTAAAGACCAATACTATGTCATTATTAAAATACGAATCACAATTAAGGGAACCACTTATAGATGGTGAAAAAAATTATCACCAGGTTACCGAAGATATATGCAGGCCCATTGAAGCCAGGCCGGGAAGATTATGGTATATCGGGTTTACTATTGCTATTGCCTTATTGTTATTTGGTATTTATTCAGTTTACCGGGATGTTACTTATGGCACAGGCCAATGGAATCTAAACAAAACTGTTGGCTGGGGTTGGGATATTACCAATTTTGTATGGTGGATCGGTATCGGGCATGCGGGTACACTTATCTCGGCTATATTATTGCTGTTCAGGCAAGGCTGGAGAACAGGCGTGAACAGGGCTGCGGAGGCAATGACGATTTTTGCAGTTATATGTGCCGGCCAGTTTCCTATCTTTCACATGGGCAGAGTATGGCTTGCATTTTTTGTATTGCCTTATCCAAATACCCGTGGTTCAGTATGGCCAAATTTTGCTTCACCTTTAATGTGGGATGTATTTGCGATATCAACTTATTTTACCGTTTCATTATTATTCTGGTACATAGGCCTTTTGCCTGATCTTGCTACAGTGCGTGACAGGGCAAGAACCAAATTTAGAAAAATGTTTTACGGAGTTGCTTCATTTGGCTGGAACGGAAGTACAAAACATTGGCAAAGACATGAAAGCCTGGCATTAGTATTGGCCGGCTTAAGTACACCTTTGGTATTATCTGTTCATACAATTGTATCGTTTGACTTTGCTACATCAGTAATTCCCGGATGGCACACAACTATTTTTCCACCATATTTTGTTGCCGGAGCAATCTTTTCAGGCTTCGCCATGGTGCAATCTTTACTAATCATTACAAGAAAAGTTTTATACCTGGAAGATTATATAACTGTTGGTCATATTGAAGCAATGAATAAAGTAATAGTGTTAACAGGTTCTATTGTTGGTATAGCTTATTTAACTGAATTATTCATAGCCTGGTATGGTCAGAATCCTTATGAGTGGTGGGCTTTTAGCCAAAACAGGGCAAACCTTTTTAGCCCGTACGGATGGGCTTATTATGGAATGATGTTTTGTAACGTGGTATCGCCACAATTATTCTGGTCAAGAAAATTAAGAAGAAATGTTACGTTTACTTTCTTCATGTCAGTATTAATAAATGTAGGTATGTGGTTTGAAAGGTTTGTAATTATTGTTACTTCAATATACCGGGATTATCTCCCATCTTCATGGAGTACATACTACAGCCCATCTATTTGGGAAGTTGGATTTTACCTCGGAACATTTGGCTTATTTTTTACCTGTTTCTTTTTATTCGCAAAGTTTTTCCCGGTAATTGCGATTGCAGAAATAAAGGCAATTTTAAAAACAAGCGGAGAAGGCTATAAAAGAAAAATGACTGAAACAGAAAAGATGGATGCTGATAAGTTTTATATTGAAGAAGTGGAGCATGCACATTAAGACTAAATGACTTAAAATAATTTTTGAAATAATTATTATGTCTATAAAGAAGTTTGTTGTTGGTTGTTTTGATGATGAAAACGTTTTATTTCCTGCGGTAAAAAATGTACGTCGTGCCGGGTATAAAATTCATGATGTGTATACGCCATTTCCAGTTCACGGGATGGATCATGCTATAGGAATAAGAGAAACAAGCATTCATACTGCCGGATTTATTTATGGCATTACCGGTACCGCCACAGCGCTTACATGTATGGGCTGGATATTTACAAGTGATTGGCCATTGAATATTGGCGGTAAGCCACACTTTCCTCTGCCGGCTTTAATCCCCATTACGTTTGAAGCAACTGTTTTATTCTCGGCAGTGGGTATGGTACTTACATTTTGTTATTTATGCCAGCTGGCGCCTTTTATAAAAAGACACCATTTTAGCCCAAGAGCTACAGATGATCTTTTTGTAATGGTGATTGAATGTACAGCAAAAACCAATGAGACCGAGTTGCTTAATTTCTTACAAACAAATGGTGCAATTGAAACCAATGTACAAAATGCAGAAACAGGCTGGTGGCTTGGAAGATATGACAAGCCTCAAAAATTATACAGGTATGAAGAAGTAGGTTATTAAGACCAGCTTAAAGGCAGACGATTAGAAAAGACGATTAATATGAAAATGTCAAATAGAGTTTATAATATTAAATCCCGCATTAAAGTTTGGTACAGGTTGATTATTATTACAATGATAATTTCACTTTCATGTGCCATTACCGGCTGTATAGACAAACGCCATCCCGGGAGAATTTATATGCCGGATATGACTTATAGCCGTGCATATGAAGCCTATGCTCCTAATAATCTTAAAAGCGAAGGAATAAATTATATACCATCACCTGTGGAAGGAACTATTAAAAGAGGGGATCTGTTTCCATATACCTTACCTAATGACTCTAACGGATATAAACAAAGTGCTCTGGTTAAAGATCCTTTGCCACCGCTGGATTCAGCTGGTTTAATTGAAGCGCAAAGGTTGTTTAATGTAAATTGTGCAATTTGCCATGGCAATAATTTAGATGCGCAGGGCCCGATGGCAACTTCCGGTAAAATTGGTGGCATTGCCAACTTAAAGTTAGAACAATATGTAAACGAGCCGATTGGTCAAATGTTTCATGTAGTTACTTATGGCAAAGGAAATATGGGAAGTTATGCATCGCAATTAGAGAAAAAGCAAAGATGGATGGTAGTGCAATATGTCAAATCACAGCAGCAGGTTTCAGCAAGTTCAAATAAGTCAGATTCTACATCTGGTGGTACAAATAGTAGGAGTAAAGACAGTTCAGCAACAGCAAAAAAAGGATAATTCTTAAAAATAATTTGATGAATAATCATAATCAAAATAATCTCTTTGCAATTCCTGCAGGGTACAAAAAATGGACGATGGGCCTTTTGATTATAGGCCTGCTGACATTGATTTTTGGGTTTATATTATTAAATCCTTTAAGTGGCTCCCATGGTGAAAATGTAAACAGCACAAGGTTTTGGGCGGTGCTATTACAAAACAGCACCTTCTGGCTTCTCCTGGTAAACACAAGTATGTTCTTTATTTGTATAAGCACTTTAGCTATGGGTGGCTGGCAGGTTGCATTACGCCGTGTTCCCGAGGCCGTTTCTTCTGTATTACCGGTTCTTGCAATAATTACACTTGTTATTATTCTAAGTATAGTTTTTGGTCACAGGTATGATATCTATCCATGGTTAGACAGAAGCTATGTGCAGAATGATAAAATTTTAAGTGGTAAGTCAGGATTTCTTAGTCCCGGCTTTTACCTGATTTTTTCGCTATTGATTATTAGTCTCTGGTGGTTTATAGGGCAAAAAATGCGACAGCTTAGCATAGACAGTGATAAATCGGGGGCTATGGATTATGAAACAGGCAAATCATGGCTTGGTAAAAATATTTTCTGGGCAGCCTTTTTTATAGTTGTATTTGGCCTGTCAGTGGGCTCTACATTGCCATGGCTCTGGATTATGAGTATTGACGCTCATTGGTTTAGCACAATGTTTAGCTGGTACACATTTGCCAGTACTTTTGTATCGGGTATTGCCTTATTTACGCTATTTGTTATTTATTTAAAAAACAAGGGCGAGTTAGAATATGTCACTGATCAACACCTGCATGATCTTGGTAAATTCATCTTTGCCTTTTCTATCTTTTGGACGTATCTGTGGTTTTCACAATACATGCTTATTTGGTACAGTAACCAGCCGGAAGAAACAAAATATTTTATTCAAAGAATTGGTACCGCAGAAAATCCGGGACCTTATAAAGCAATCTTTTTCTTAAATCTAATAATAAATTTTGTTTGCCCTATTCTAATATTAATGAAGAAAAGCCCAAAAAAAAATTACACGGTAATGACTTTAATGTGTGTGCTGCTGATTTTTGGTCATTGGCTGGATTTTTATCAAATGGTTATGCCAGGCACTGTTAAGGATCATCCGCACATGAGTTGGTTTGAGTTTGGTATTCCGCTGGGTTTTATTGGTGTTATAATGTGGGGTACGGGAAAATATTTATCAAGCGTATCTCTTATACCTAAAAATCATCCTTTCTTAAAAGAAAGTATTATACATCATACATAGCTTAGTTGTCACAATAGTAGTAGTAGAAGAACTTTAAATAATTAATTTTGTAGCTGCAATAGCCTAAAATAAATTTAAGCCCTTTATGAATGATATTTTTTTGATAGCAATTGTTGTAATGATTTTTCTGCTGATCTTCCAGATTGCTAAAGCAAGTGAGTATGTAAGTATTTTAAAAGGAGAAGAAAAATCACGCAAACAAACTAACCGCGTCAATGGATTTCTATTAATTGCTTTTTTAATATTTGGATTAATAGGAGTATGGTGGTGTAATGATTTACTTTATGGCAGAACCTTATTTCCGCAGGGAGCCGCATCACTTGAAGGGGAAAATATTGATACAATGATGTGGATTACGATTATAGTTACCGGCATAGTTTTTTTTATAACACAAATATTGTTATTTGTCTTTTCATTCCGATACCAGGAAAGTGATAAAAGAACCGCTTATTATTTTACGCATAATAATAAACTTGAACTTTTATGGACAGGTGTTCCGGCAATTGTACTAACCGTTTTAGTAGTATTCGGTTTAAAATACTGGTTTAAGTTTACTTCAGAAGCTCCTAAAAATGCACAATTGGTAGAGGTTACAGGGCACCAATTTGCCTGGGAGTTCAGGTACCCGGGTAGAGACGGTGTTTTAGGTAAAAAAAATTATAAGCTCACAGATCCTGCAAAAGGCAATCCCCTCGGTGTTGATTGGAGCGATGCTGCCAGTCATGATGATATACATGTTGCTTCCACAATGCATCTTGTAGTTAATAAGCCTGTTAAGTTAGTTATCAACTCACAGGATGTTATTCATGATGTAGGCTTGCCACATTTTAGGTTGAAGATGGATGCAGTGCCGGGGATACCAACTACGCTATGGTTTACACCAAAATATACCACAGAAGAAATGAAGGTGAGAACAGGCAACGCTAACTTTGTTTATGAGCTTAGCTGCGACCAGATTTGCGGTAAAGCGCATTTTAGTATGAGAGGAACAATTGTGGTTGAAAGCCAGCAGGATTTTGATGTTTGGATGGCTACACAAACACCCGAATATGTTGGAACTTTACCTGGTAATAAAGCTGCTCCTGCTACAGATACATCAGCATCAAAAGCAAAGCCAGTAGCTATTTTAGAAACAAAAAAATAATTATAAACCTGTAGTTTATAGAAAATTAACAGATATGAGTAACGAAGTAATTTTACACGATCAGGCAGCCGGCGTTCATGATGAGGCGCATGAGGTTCATGAACATCACCATCATGAAACATTTATAACCAAGTATGTTTTTAGCCAGGATCATAAAATGATCTCAAAACAATTTCTAATTACGGGAATGATATGGGCTATAATAGGCGGTTTATTTTCCGTTATATTTCGTTTACAATTAGGTTATCCTGAATCAACTTTCCCGTGGCTGGAAGATTTTTTAGGGCATTGGGCAAAAGGTGGCAAGCTTGACCCTGAATTTTATTATGCATTGGTAACTATGCATGGCACCATTCTCGTTTTTTTTGTATTAACTGCAGGCCTTAGCGGCACATTTGCTAACTTTTTAATTCCGTTGCAAATAGGCGCAAGAGATATGGCGTCACCCTTTCTTAATATGTTATCCTATTGGTTCTTTTTTGCTGCCTCCATCGTAATGATGTCATCATTGTTTGTGCAAACAGGCCCTGCAGGGGGCGGGTGGACAGTTTATCCTCCATTAAGTGCTTTACACGAAGCGTCGGATGGCTCAAAAATCGGTATGGATTTATGGCTTATTTCAATGGCACTGTTTATTATATCCTCTTTGTTAGGAGGGCTTAACTATATCACCACAATCCTTAACATGCGTACAAAAGGCATGAGTATGACAAGAATGCCGCTAACAATTTGGGCATTATTCTTTACAGCAGTTTTGGGTGTATTGTCTTTTCCGGTTCTTTTATCTGGCGCAATTCTGTTATTATTTGATCGCAACTTAGGCACCAGCTTCTTTTTAAGTGATATTGTTGTTGCAGGCAAAATTTTACCAAATGAAGGCGGAAGCCCGATCTTATTTCAACACCTTTTTTGGTTTTTAGGGCATCCTGAAGTATATATAATTATTTTACCGGCAATGGGTATGGTTTCAGAAGTTATGTCTATAAATGCCCGTAAACCAATCTTCGGATATATGGCTATGGTAGGTTCTTTGTTTGCGATTGCGCTTCTCGCTTTTTTAGTTTGGGCGCATCACATGTTTGTAACTGGTTTAAATCCTTTCCTGGGTTCATTCTTCGTTTTACTTACCCTACTGATAGCAGTACCTTCTGCAATCAAAGTTTTTAACTGGCTCACTACTATATGGCGAGGAAATATAAGATTTACGCCGGCTATGCTCTACGCAATAGGCTTTGTAAGCATGTTTATTTCCGGTGGATTAACGGGTATTTTTTTGGGAAATTCTGCTTTGGATATTCATCTTCATGATACCTATTTTATCATTGCTCATTTTCATATTGTGATGGGTGTGGCAGGCATGTTTGGTATGTTTGCAGGAATCTATCATTGGTTCCCGAAAATGTATGGAAGATATTTAAATAATACATTAGCGTATATTCATTTTTGGGTAACATTTGTGGGTGCATATCTAATTTTCTGGCCAATGCACTACGAAGGATTGGCCGGAATGCCACGCCGCTATTATGATTTCAGCAACTGGGAATCTTTCAAAATGTTCCAGGGCTTAAATGAATTTATCAGTTTTGTATCAATCATTGTTTTTGCTGCGCAACTTTTATTTGTATTTAACTTTTTTTATTCCATTTTTAAGGGAAGAAAAGTGGTTACTCAAAACCCCTGGGGAAGCAACACACTGGAATGGACAACGCCTATTCGCCCGGGTCATGGAAACTGGGTTGGTGAAATACCGGAGGTGCACCGCTGGGCATATGATTATGGTAAAGATGGCCGTGAATTTATCCCACAGGTTGAGCCCGTAGGTTCCCAGGAAAGTAATCACTAAAAAGCCTTGATTCACTGTTAATGTACAAGCATGATCACGTCATAACCAGTTCACCTTCTTATTTGCTGGCAAGCAAGGTAAAAGATTATTTTTTGCTCATAAAATTCACGTTGAGTTTTATGGTAGTCTTTAGCTGCATAGTTTGTTATCTGCTGGCGCCAAATGTTAAGTTCGATCTCTTATCAGTTCTTATTTTATTTATTGCAGGTATGCTGATAACCGGCTCGGCTAATGCAATAAACCAGGCCGTTGAAAAAGACACTGATGCTTTAATGAAGCGCACTGCAAACAGACCCGTTGCTTCAGGAAGGATGAATGAAAATGAGGCATTTACTTTTGCAGCTATTACGGGTTTTGCAGGTGTTTTTATTATGTGGCAATGGTTTAACCTTGCAAGCGCTTTAATTGGTTTGTTCAGTCTTTTTTTATATGCCTTCATTTACACTCCGCTAAAAAAAATAAATTCGATAGCAGTTTTGGTAGGCGCTTTTCCGGGTGCACTTCCTTGTTTAATCGGATGGGTTGCTGCTACAAATGAATTCAGTGCCGGCGGATGGATATTATTTGCAATACAATTCTTATGGCAGTTTCCTCATTTTTGGGCAATTGCATGGGTAGCGCACAAAGATTATTCAAATGCCGGCTTTAAATTATTGCCCAGCGATAAAGGGCCTACTAAATTTACAGCGTTGCAAACAGTAATGTATTCAATGCTTATGATACCTGTAGGCATGCTGCCATATTATTTTAAATTAAGTGGTTTTATTTCGATGCTGATCATTTTATGCTGTAACATTTATATGGTATTTGTAAGTCTCAGGTTATTTATTAAAATGGATGTTTCTTCGGCAAGAAGGGTAATGTTTAGTTCTTACTTTTACCTTATGATTGTTTTTCTTGCCTTACTATTTGATAAAGTAAGAATATAATTTGATAGAGGTACTATCAATCATAGATTGAAATATGGATATTGTGATAAATGATCAAAGAAAAAGAATACATCCGCACAAGTTTACTTTGTGGGTTGGTATAGGAAGCATCGTTATGATGTTTGCAGGTTTCACCAGTGCATATATTGTAAAACGCAACCTTGCCAACTGGATTACTTTTGATCTGCCGGTAATTTTTTGGTATTCCACAGCAGTAATAATTTTAAGCAGCCTTACTATAATGATGAGCAGAAATTATTTTAAGCAAGGCGAAATGCCAAAGTACAGGCTTTGGCTCATAGTTACGCTGGGCTTAGGGATACTGTTTGTAATTATGCAAACAGTAGGCTTTATCACTTTATGGAACGGCGGTATTACGCTTACAAAAAATGTTTCGTTTTCATTTCTTTACATTATTGTAGGGCTTCATGCTTTGCATGTTCTTGCAGGTGTAATTGCGCTGTTAGTAATATTAATAAAAGCATTTAGTGTAAAGAGAAAAGTCTATAGTTCCGTATCTATAGATCTGATAAGTACCTACTGGCATTTTGTAGATTTTTTATGGATATACTTATTAATTTTTTTGGTATTGATTAAATAATTAATCATTAATTTAAATTCTGAATAACAAGGTTAAACTTTATTTTTGCTTAACTTTTAAAGTGTGATAAATGGCAACAGCAATAGCACAACAGCCGACAACAAAATTATGGAGTGGCGGAAAAAGCCCGTTTAATGTTAGCTATGGAAAGCTAATGATGTGGTATTTTTTAATGAGCGATGCTTTTACATTTGGAGCATTTTTAATATCCTACGGTACCATAAGATTCAGTCAAAATGTATGGGCTGATCCTAATCATGTGTTTAATGCATTTCCATTTACAGGGCATACAAATTTGCCATTAGCTTTTGTAAGCTTAATGACTTTTATTTTAATTCTTAGTTCTGTTACAATGGTATTAGCTGTGCATGAAGGCCATAACATGAACAGGAAAGGAGTTGAAAAATGGCTGATTTTCACCATTCTTGGAGGGCTTGCATTTTTAGGCTGCCAGGCATGGGAGTGGACACATTTAATAACCGGCAACCACGAAGTTTTAGTAAATGGTGTAGTGCAACATTGGGGCACCACAGTGAGCCACAATCCATGGGGACCGGAAGTGGAATTTAACGGTAAAGAAATTGCAACTCCCGGACCTATTGCATTTGGTGGATATTTTTTTGGTATAACAGGCTTTCATGGCTTTCACGTTTTTTCAGGAGTAATCATTAATTGTATAATGCTTGTGAAAACGAGGCTTGGTGATTTTGATCAGCGTGGACATTATGAGATGGTTGAAAAGGCCGGACTTTATTGGCACTTTGTTGATCTTGTGTGGGTATTTGTGTTTCTATGCTTTTACCTTATTTAGTTTTTTACCACAAATTATTTAGTTAAATTATTCAATTTATACATATGTCAGAAGTTTCATCAGCACAAGTTATAGATCATCAACATGGTGATGCGCAGGTAAAGAGAATATGGAAAACATTCTGGTTGTTGTTATTTCTTACAATTGCGGAGCTGGGGATCGGGTTAACAATATATACACTTCATAAAGGAGCTAATCCAAATCACTTATTAGTATTAATGTTTAAAGGCCTGGTGTGTATATTAACGCTGGCAAAAGCATTTTATATCGTGTCAATTTTTATGCATCTTGGCGACGAAATACGAAATCTGATAATGACGATAATTGTACCTTTACTGTTATTTATTTGGTTTATTACTGCATTTTTATGGGACGGTAATGCATGGAAAAATTTAAGAAATACAGATGCAGGCAGCAGAACCTACCAGGAAAATAGTAATAAGCAGAGGTTGCCGGCACAGGAAAGAGGAAAAAAAGATTGACCTTAGCAGATGAGTTTTCAGGATTACTTAAATAAAATATTCAGCCATCGCACTTGTGATGGCTTCTTTTTTTACCTGTGAATATAATAACACATGAATAAGAAAGCTATGCTGGCTTTGATGCTTGCTGCATTTATACCGGCAATAAGCTATGTCATGGTTAAATATTATAGTGAACGTGCTGTACAAATGCCGCCAAGATATTTTTATGATAGCGTAGCTGTTAAAGAAAAAAAC
>CAXSDW010000004.1:0-45105 GCA_964236235.1 uncultured Chitinophagaceae bacterium | reverse complement strand
TTAAAAAAATTTGCAGATAGATTCAATGTAGACCCGGGCTCATGGTGGTTAGTAAGAGGTGATAAAAATGAGGTTTATGATTTTGCGTTACACGAGCTTAGAGCAAGTGTTGCCGATGTAAATATTGATACCGCTTTTATCCATACAGAAAATTTTTTTTTGCTTGATAAGGAAAGAGTAATAAGAGGATGGTATAATGGATTTGATTCTGTATTGCAGGCCAGGCTTGCCAGGGACATTCCCTTATTGATGTTAGAGAAAGACCGGAAAAAAACATTCGGTGAATTTCTAAAAGAATTATTTGGCAGAAGCTAACATATAAACGAAGCATCGTTATAATGCAGTAATTGTATAAATGGAAGATAATAAAGTTCAGGATTCGATAAACTCATACGGGCTTTCTCCACAATTAAAAAAAAATGATAAAGCAGCAAAAAGATTTATCTGGATAGCTTCAATTATTGTTTTTGCTGCAGTAGCATTATTATCAAAATTAAAATTAAACATCAGCCTTGGCTTTGATCCGCACTTGTTTGCAAAAGCCAATGCAGTTATAAATTCTATTGTTGCAATTTTATTAATAGCCGCTTTAATAGCTGTAAAAAAAAGGTTGTTTTTATTGCATAAGCGCCTAATGTCAATAGCAATAATACTTTCATTTTTATTTCTCATTTCTTACATATGCCATCATTTATTTACAGGCGAAACGAAATACGGAGATATAAACCATGATAATATATTAAGTGATGATGAAAAGAATACAGCAGGTTCCCTGCGTTTTGTATACTACATTATTTTAGCAACTCACATACCACTTGCGGCAATTATTTTGCCCTTTATTTTATTTACTGCTTACCGTGCATTAACAGGTGAATATAAAAATCATAAAAGACTGGCAAGAATAACGTGGCCGGTTTGGCTGTATGTTGCTGTTACAGGTGTGGTAGTTTATTTTATGATCAGTCCTTACTATTAAGCATTATTCAATTGTCAGTTGAACTGCAGGATCCCAAAAATGAAGTTTGAAATTTACTATAGTATCATTTTTAACTTTGATTTTTTCTTTAGCAAGAAGATCTTCCATTAAGGTTGGTGAAGAAAAATGTGCTTTCCCGCTAAGCATTCCATTCCGGTTAACAACCCGGTGTGCAGGCACTTTTGGCTTTACAGAATGAGCTGCATTCATTGCCCAGCCTACCATTCTTGCAGAAAGCTTTGTGCCAAGGTAGTTAGCAATGGCTCCATAAGAAGTTACTTTTCCCTTTGGTATTTGCCTTACCACTTCATACACATCTTCAAAAAAACTATAGTGCTTGGTAATGCTTTTAGGTTGCTCCTTATTTTTACTAAGCTTATTATTTTTGATTGCCATCTATTTGTTTTAGAAATAATAGTTCGCTTTTCTTAGGTTCGGGAACGTTCACATAATTATAAGGACAATGTCTGCATCCGTTTCCACAGCAGCAACCCTTGCTCAACAAATATTTTACTGTAAAGACCATGTTGTTTTCATCATTCAGATAGTAGTCTTGGTTTTCAATTAATTCCTGTCTCATAAATACCTAAATCTTCGTTCTTTAAAATCTCATTAAATTTCTCATCATTGCCTGCAAGTATTTCAGGCAAAGTAAAACATAAATAAAAAACTGCATTGCTTTTTGCTATATCCAGCTTTTCATAATGCGTTTTTATTTTTACATCAGCATCTATATTTTCATTTTTATATACATCGCTAATGTCGGAAATGGTATTTAACCGGTAATGACTAATAACCCGTTTTGTAAAATTATAAAGATCAGGTGAATCTGTTTTAAGATGAATATAACCACCCGGAGAAAGAATTTTTTTATATAAGCGTAAAAAATTCGGATGCGTTAATCTTCTTTTCGACTTCGATTTCCGAAGCTGCGGATCAGGAAATGTTATCCAGATTTCCTGAACTTCTTTTGCATTGAAATATTCTTCTATTTTTTGAATCTGGATTCTTAAAAAAGCGGCATTAAATATTTTTTCATCTAAACATATCTTAGCGCCAATATATAAACGGTTTCCTTTTATATCAACACCAATATAATTTTTTTGATGGTATTTTTTTGCCAGGCTCACCGTATATTCTCCTTTACCACAAGCAAGCTCAAGAATTATAGGATTGTCATTCTTGAAAAAATCTTTCCATTTTCCATTTATATTTTTGGGATATTGAAAAACGTTTAGGAAAGAATTAATGGCCTCAAAACGAATTAATTTTTTTTGCGCCATAAAATAAAATACAAATGAATTTAAAATTAGTAACGATACAATACTAATCTACTTTAAGGTCAAACACCATATCAATTATCGTTATTTTATTGAGTCAATTCCATCAACGGCTTTTTTAAATCTTGTTGAATAATCGCCGCTGATATCAATCCATGGCACAGATTGGTTTATCATAATATCTTTATAATAGTGATAAAGTTTTATTCTTGTGTCAAGGTTTGGGTACTCACGTAATTCCTCTTTAACCCACGGCACGTCTACGTTGCAGAGAAAATACAAATCATATTTTCTTACAGCAATTTGGTTTAATATCCAGTTATGACACTTATTAAAAACGAATTCAGACCAAACTTTCATTACATACATATTTGTATCAATAAAAACTTTGGTATTTTCAGTCGGCAGCTCTGATTCTGTTACATGATTTTCTAATTCAAGTTGGCCTTTAGCAATAGTAAGAAGATCATCATAAGAATAATCAGTGCCGTTCTTTTCTAAAAATTCTCTTGCAAATTCGGGAACCCACATTGTGTTATAATGTTTAGACAATTGCACACACAAAGTACTTTTACCTGTGGACTCAGGCCCGATAATAACAATTTTTTTAATCATTGGAATGCCGCAGCTTTTTTAACCATGTTATGTATCCCATAAAAGCCAGTATTAAAAAAACAAGATACTGAAAGCTTGTAAACACGAGGTGTTTATAAAAGTTAAGTGGAATAGAAGCGAGGTCAGTAATTATCCACCATATCCAGTTTTCAATCTTCTTTTTGTTCATCAGCCACATGCCGGTAAAAGCGGCTGCTGAGGTAAAAGCATCTGCTTGCGGAACGGTGCTATCTGTGAAATTTTTAAGTACCAGGTAAAGAATAATACAACAGATGCTAAAAAAAATCAGTGCAACTGCCCAATCTCTTTTAGAAGATTTTGTAATTTCTAATTTCGTATTCCCTTCTTTTTTTTGTGCCCACATTCTCCAGCCAATTATGTTCATAATTGTGTAATAAAAGTTTACTGAAGCATCGGCATATAGTCCATGAGTTATGTACACATAAACATAAGGGGCTGTGTTTATCATGCCAACGGGATACACAAGAATATTTTCCATCCGGGAAAAAATTACACTCGCTATACCGAAAATAACGGCTATATATTCAAGCCAGCTTGTTTGTTGTATTCCTTCAATTAATTGATGATAAATTTCTGAAACATTCAAAATTGATAAGTTGGTTTTGCCCAAAAGTAACTATTGCAAAACAAAAAAGCATCCCGTTAGGAATGCTTCAATTTATAGTATTTGATTTCAAGTTTCATTCAGCTTCAGCAACCACTTCTTTTACTTCCGGGATCATTCTTTTCATCATACCTTCTATGCCGGCTTTTAAAGTAATCATTGAAGATGGACAACCACTGCAGCTTCCCTGCAACATAAGGTTTACTTTACCATCCTCGTAACTTTTAAACTGAATTGCGCCGCCATCCATTTCTACCGCTGGCTTTACATAATTTTCCAATAATTCTTTTATGCGTATTACCACATCGTCATCATCAGCACTTACTTCATTGCTGCTCTCCGATTTCATAGTAGCGATATCCTCTTCATTTACCACAGGTCTTCCTTCTTCAAGGTATTCTTTTAAAAATTGTTTTATTGAAGGAATAATATCCTGCCAGTCTTCGGTTTCATTTGTTTTGGTAAGTGTAACAAAATTGCTTGCAATAAACACAGATTTTACAAATGGAAAACTAAATAATTGCATGGCAAGAGGCGAAGGTGATGCACTTGATTCATCCTGAAAATCTATACTTTTACCCGGGTATAATAATTTGTTTGCAACAAATTTCATTGTTTCCGGGTTTGGCGTCATCTCAGTATATATACTGATTACGGGATTACCTGTCTTAATCATAATTATAATTTACAGTGCAAAGTTAATAAGAAATAGTTGGTTAAAATAGCATCTGGTGCCTACAATAAGTAAGTGTTGTGCTAAAGCTTTAAAAGTGATTATTGATAATCTGGCAATCTATTCATTCGCTTCGGAATTGGCTAACTCCTTTTCAGGTGTGCTTTTTACGGTAGTTTCCTCAGCACTTTTAGCAACACTGCAATTTTTTGTAATTAACTGGAATTTTGTATTAAGAGAAATTGTATAATTGGATTTACTAAGAATCTCTTTGGTGGCTTCGCTTTCCAGCATTACGGCAGCAAGATTAGAGGCAAGAGGAGAATTACTTATTACATTACTCACACGACCTTGGGAAAATTCTATTGTAAATTTATATCCCGCTTTGCGGCCTGTTCCGGCTCTTTCAAAATCAACGCGGTTTAAAGCCAGCACTTGTTCACCTCCGGCAGATCTCTTTAATTGTATATTGATGAAAGGAAGATATTTTTTCCAGATGTGATTGTACATATAAGAACTTTTTGTAGTGTTTAAAATCTCCTACTAAAATGAGTGGGAATAACACTCAAAGATGTGCTAAATTCCCCAAAGCATAAAAAATTTCTTTTTGCCTAAATGTGTTTCTTCCTTTGAATTTATTTTTCTACACTCTTCATCATTGTCTCGGGATACCGTAGACCTGCAGCCACATTTTTAGGAGCAATGGCATCTATTTCCTGTAAATCTTTTTGGGTAAGCTGTACATTCACAGCATTAATATTTTCTTCAAGATATTTAATACGTTTTGTGCCGGGAATTGGAAAAACAAAATCTCCCTGCGCCATCACCCATGCTAGCGCAAGCTGAGATGCAGTGCAGCTTTTAGCTCTTGCCATCTCTTCAATTTTCTCTACTAATTCTAAATTCTTGTTAAAATTTTCGCCCTGAAAACGAGGAGAAAATCTCCTGTAATCATTTTCACTAAAATCTTCAAAGTTTTTAAACTGGCCAGTCAAAAATCCACGGCCAAGCGGGCTATAGGCTACAAATGCAATCCCTAATTCCTTGCAGGTTTGCAGTATATCATCTTCAGGATCACGTGTCCATAAACTATACTCAGATTGCAACGCAGTAACAGGATGCACTGCATGTACTTTTCTTAAGGTATCGCTGTTTACCTCGCTAAGCCCAATACCCCGAATTTTTCCCTGTATAACAAGCTCAGCCATTGCGCCAACCGTTTCTTCAATAGGTGTATCAGGGTCTTTGCGATGCAGGTAATACAGATCAATTACATCAGTTCCTAATCTTTTTAAGCTTCCTTCGCAGGAAGATTTTACATATTCCGGTTTACCATTTGTGCCGCGAACATTAGGATTACTTACATCTCTTACTATACCAAATTTTGTTGCAAGTGTTACATTTCTTCTAAAATCTTTTATTGCTTTGCCCACCAGTTCTTCATTTAAATATGGGCCATACATATCTGCAGTATCAAAAAATGTAATGCCAAGTTCAAATGCTTTGTGGATGGTTTTAATTGATTCACTATCATTTCGTTCGCCATAAAACTCGCTCATTCCCATACAGCCAAGTCCTAACTCAGATGCAGTAAGGCCTTCATTACCTAATGGTTTTATTTTCATATAAATTGATTTAATTATTCTACTGAAGTTATTATTTACCTGCAAATATCATTAACTATTCTGCAATAATTATTTCTTATAAACTTATTATCATCCTTTATTTTTTTATTAAGGAATTAATCAACATGAGTTTGGATGTTTTAAAATGATTATCAATCATTAAGAAATATACTGGTTTAGGAATTTACCACATAAGACACATAGTTCACATAGAAATAACACATAGGATCGTGAACAACTATGTGGAGCCTATGTTTCTGTATGCCTATGTGATAAGAACACACAAACTCACGTTAATTAGAAATCAGTCGTTAGAATCTTACAAAATAAATATAAACGCTCATCATTTTACCTCTTTCTCATTTTGTAACTTTACATTATGCTGGAATATTTGGAAGTATTAAATGATCCGCAAAGAGAAGCTGTGCTTCACCGCGATGGACCGATGCTGATAGTGGCAGGGGCAGGAAGCGGTAAAACAAAAGTGCTTACTACACGCATTGCTCATCTTATGGCTAATGGTGTTGATGCTTTCAATATTCTTGCGCTCACATTTACCAACAAGGCAGCTGCAGAAATGAAAGAAAGAGTAGAGAAAATTCTTGGTAATAACGAAGCAAGAAATTTATATATAGGAACATTTCACTCAGTATTTGCAAGAATATTACGTTCCGAAGCAGATAAACTTGGCTATCCCAGGAACTTTACTATCTATGATACTGACGATTCAAAAAGTGTAGTAAAAGCTGTTGTAAATGAAATGAATCTTGATGATAAACATTATAAGCCAAACACTGTATATAACCGCATTTCAGCCGCTAAAAATGCTTTGATAACAGCAGCGGAATATATAAATGATTATACACTTCAACAGGAAGATGCAAGAACAAACCGCCCGATGATAGGGCAAATTTATGATGCATACTGCAAGCGTTGTTTTAAAAATGGTGCAATGGATTTTGATGACCTGTTGTTGAAATTTTACCTGTTGCTGAACACACATCCTGAGAGCCTCAGCAAGTACCAGCGCAAGTTTAAGTACATTATGATTGATGAATACCAGGATACTAACCCGGCGCAATACCAGATTATAAAACTGCTTGGCGCAATGCATGAAAATGTTGCTGTGGTTGGAGATGATGCACAAAGTATTTACAGTTTTCGCGGAGCAACTATTGAAAATATTTTACAGTTTCAAAAAGATTATGATGAAGTAAAGCTGGTTGTTCTTGAACAGAATTATCGCAGTTCTCAAAGTATACTTCATGTTGCCAACAGCGTTATCGCCAACAATAAAAATCAGCTGCCAAAAAAATTATGGACGAGCAACAGTGATGGTGAAAAAATAAAGTTAATTCGTACAGCAACTGATAATGACGAAGGAAAATATGTTGCAGATGCAATACAGGAACAAAAGCTTCGCAACCATTACCGCAATAACGATTTTGCAATTCTTTACAGAACAAATGCCCAAAGCCGAAGCTTTGAAGAAAGCCTGCGCCGCATGAATATTGCTTACCGTATTTATGGCGGCATAAGTTTTTACCAGAGAAAAGAGATAAAAGATTTTTTGAGTTATTTGAGAGTTGTTGTAAACCCTGATGATGAAGAAGCCTTAAAACGAATCATAAATTTTCCTGCAAGAGGAATTGGAAAAACGTCTGTTGAAAAAGCAATTCTTCTTGCCAATGAAAATAATGTATCCTTCTGGAATGTGCTGGAACGTGCTGCAGAGTTTGGTTACAGAGCAACAACGCTGGAAGTAATCAACAACTTTGTTATTATGATTAAAATGTTTCAAAGTGAATTACAAAAAAAGAATGCCTATGATCTTGCCATAATTGTTGGTAAAAGCACTAACCTGATTAAAGAACTTTTTAATGATAAAACCACTGAAGGTTTAGCCAGGTATGAAAACATTCAGGAGTTACTTAACTCAATAAAAGAATTTACAGAAACACCGACCGAGGATGGTGAATTGCTTGATAAAAGTTTGGGAAGTTATTTGCAGCAAATAACATTATTAACGGATGCGGATGACAATAAAGGCGAGAGTGACGTTGTGAAACTGATGACCATTCATGCGGCTAAAGGACTTGAGTTTCCGGTAGTTTTTGTTGGCGGGCTGGAAGAAACACTTTTCCCAAATGCCATGTCAATTAACACCCGGGAAGAACTTGAAGAAGAAAGAAGATTATTTTATGTGGCCGTAACAAGAGCTAAGCATAAACTCTGGCTTACGTATGCCAACACACGTTATCGCTTTGGCAATCTTACACAAAATGACCCAAGCAGGTTTATTGATGAATTGCCTGAAGAGCGCCTTGACAAAGCTTTTGCAGGCGGCAATATGCGTAATAATCAAAGCAGCCACTGGAATCCGTTTGATACAGCAAAAAGTGCATTTGCCCGCAAGGCGGCAGAGGAAAGACCACGCTACACTGATAAGCCAGCATATGTAAATACAGTGCAGGCAGTAAAAATTAAAGAACATATTCCTTCACCGGATTTTGCGCCAAGTGATACAAGTAATTTACAGGAAGGGCAAAAAGTAGAGCATCAAAAATTTGGCTTTGGTGAAGTGATAAAAATGGAAGGTGCAGCACATAATCCAATAGCCACCGTAAAATTTGAGCATAACGGCGAGAAAAAAATAATGCTTAATTATGCCAGGCTCAGGGTTATAACATAGCCTATATTCGCAAATAAAATTGTATACAACATTTAAAGATTTACAAATGAATTCAAGATCAAAAAAATATTACGAATCACGTAAAGCAGAAAAAGGTGATAAAAAAGGTTCATCTTCCGAGGCCGGATATAATGAACAGAATGAAAAGACTTTAAGAGCGCCTAAAGAGAATCCTGCGCCGTCAAAAACACAGGATGATCCCAGTGAAGATACAAAGGCAGAACAGGATGATACTGGAGGGTCAAATAATTCTGGTGAAAGAAACGATGATAATTAAAATGATATACGATGAAATGGCTATTGACCAGGCTTGCGTTTTATCTCACTTACTGCATCTTCATCTGTAAACCAATGCAGTTCTCCATTTGAAGGCTTTATTAGTTGTGCCGGATATTTTGTGGGCTCAAAAGGTGTTTCTAAAACATTACACAATGCTGTTGCTTTATCAGCACCTGTAACTAAAAAGATTATAGCCGAAGCTTTATTTACAATAGAAGGCATTAACGTAATGCGATACATATTTTGATCATCTGCGTAAACTGCATTTACCCAATTTTCTTTTTCTATGATGGCAGAGCCGGGAAACAATGAGAGTGTATGTGCATCTTTGCCCATGCCTAAAAGAACAAGATCAAAACTTTTATCAGAATTATCAAAATAGGTATGCAATATTTTTTCGTATTCTTCCGCCGCATTATATGGCGCAATATCAGTTTGCATCACATGAATATTATTCTCAGGAATAGGAACATTGTTTAACATATTCTCATAAGCCATCTTTGCATTATTTCTATCATCATTAAAAGGAACTACTCTTTCATCTCCCCAAAAAATATGTACTTTATTCCATTGTATTTTATCAATATAAAAACCTGAAGATAAAAGCTGGTAAAGCTTTTTAGGAGATTCTCCTCCGGATAATGCAATGGTAAAACGATCCTGTGTTTGTAATTTATTATTGATAAAATCAGTTATCCATCTGGCTAACTCATTTACCAGTTCATCAGCGTTTTTATAGATATGTAACTGCATTATTCCTGTTGTTTAGGTAACCATGTGATCCAGTGATGTCCATCTTTTGCAATAAGTGCTTCGGCATCTTCCGGCCCCCAGGAATCAGGTGAATAATTAGGAAAATCAATTGGTTTTCTTTCCTGCCAAACTTCAATTATAGGCATTACTACAGCCCATGCAGCTTCCACCTGGTCGGCTCTCATAAACAAAGTAGCATCACCTTCCATTACATCATACAATAAAGTTTCATAAGCTTCAGGCTCATTGCCATCATATTCATCTTTATAGTTAAAAACCATATTTACCGGTGTGAGCATCATTTTTTGTCCTGGTTTTTTTGCCTGGAAAAGAAGGGAAATATCCATTTCCGGCTGGATGCTTATAGAGAGTTTATTTGGCCGCCATGTTTCAGCAGCTTCTGCAGGAAAAGAATAAGATGGAGCAGGCTTAAACTGGATGGTTAACACCGTGGTTTTCTCATGCATTAATTTTCCTGTTCTCACATAAAAAGGAACATCCTGCCAGCGCCAGTTATCAATATAAAATTTTACGGCGGCAAATGTTTCTGTTGCCGAATCGGGCTTAACGTCTTTTTCCTGCCGGTAACCGGGCACTTTTTGTCCCTTCATCCAGCCTGCACTGTATTGGCCACGTACAGCATAATTGTGTACTTCATCTTTATGTATTTTTCTAAGCGCATTTAATACATCTACTTTTTTATTTCTTATTTCATTTGCATCAAATGATACAGGGGCTTCCATGCCAATCATACAAACCAACTGCAGAATATGATTTTGCACCATATCTCTTAAAGCCCCCGAGGTTTCATAATATCCGCCGCGGCCTTCAACACCAACGGTTTCAGAAGATGTTATCTGTACATGATCAATATAGTTCCTGTTCCATATCGGCTCAAAAAGTGCGTTTGCAAACCGAAGGGCTAATATATTTTGAACGGTTTCTTTACCGAGATAATGATCAATCCTGTAAATCTGTTCTTCTGCAAAAGATTTAGACAAAAGATTATTCATTTCTTTTGCGCTTTCCAAATCATGCCCAAAAGGCTTTTCAATCACTATACGTGTACACTTTTTCTCAGAACAAAATGATAAACTGCTTAAATTTTTTACGATGTCCGGAACAAGTTGCGGTGCAACTGCCATATAAAAAATTGCATTTGGTGTTTCGCCAAATTCCTTTTTCTTTTCAGTTACAATATCGCCAAGCTGAGCGTAAGATTTTTCATCTGCAACATCTATATTTATATAACTTATATGCTCAGCAAATTCATCCCATTTGCCGTCTTCACTTTTTCGCCGGCTAAAGTTTTGTATCCCTTCTTTTAAATGTTCTTTATAAGAATTGCCGGCATAAAGAGTTCTGGCAATACCAATAATATTAAACTTTTGAGGCATAAAGCCATCAAGAAACAAATTGTACAATGCGGGTGTAAGCTTGCGGTAATTAAGATCTCCGCTGCCGCCAAAAATAAAAATAAGTATAGGGGGTAATTGCTTGTCAGCCTGCATGAAATTTATATTTTAAAATTAATGAGAAGAATGATCAACTGCCTGGCCTGAAGCATGATCAACAACTGCACCTGCATGTTGCCAGTCTGTATGAAAAATACCAGGTCCATCAATTCTTTCATAAGTATGTGAGCCAAAATAATCCCTTTGCGCCTGTATAAGATTTGTTGGCAGATTGTTTCTTTTATATGCTTCAAAATAGTTTAAAGATGCCATTAACCCTGCAGATGGATAACCAAATTGAACAGCCTTTACAAGCACATCTTTTGTAGCCTGTTCCTTGCTTTGTATCAATTGAGCCACTTCATCATCCAATAATAGATTGGGTAGAACTTTATCTTTTGAGAATGCTCTGCTAAACACATTCAATAATTCAGACCTTATAATACATCCGCCTTTCCATACTCTTACTACTTCTGGCAGAGGGATGTCCATTTTATACTGGCCGGAAGCCGCTCCTAACACAGCAAGACCTTGTGTATAACTTATAATTGTTGCAAAAAATAATGCATCATGAAGTTGCTTAATAAATTCGTCGTTAGCAACATCAAGCTTTTGTAAAGAAGTATTATATAAAGCGCTTGCTTTTACTCTTTCATCTTTTAGTGATGAGAGATTACGCATCATCACAGCCATATCAATTGAAGGTATTGGTATGCCAAGATCAAGACCTTCATCTGAAGTCCATTTGCCGGTACCCTTTGCGCCGGCTTTATCAAGAATCATATCTACAAGACGGGCATCACTTTTTTCATCTTTTTGTAAAAAAATCACTGAGGTAATTTCTAATAAAAAAGATTGCATTTCACCATTATTCCATTGGGAAAACACTTCATGCAATTCATCATTATTTAAACCAAGCCCATTATGAAGCAGATCATAACATTCACTTATAAGCTGCATTATTGCATACTCAATACCATTGTGAACCATCTTTACGTAATGGCCGGCAGCACTTTTACCAAGGTATGCCACGCATGGCTGGTCATTTACTTTTGCCGCAATAGCCTGTAAAATCGGCTCAAGATGTTTATAAGCATCTTCATCTCCACCAGGCATAATACTTGGGCCAAGCCTTGCGCCTTGTTCGCCGCCTGAGATTCCGATACCCATAAAATTTATACCCTTGTCTTTACATGAGCTAATTCTTTTTATGGTATCGGTGTAATGCGAATTTCCTCCATCTATAATAAGATCCCCGGGCTCAATTAAAGGTGTAAGTTCTGCAATTACACTATCTACAGGATTACCTGCAGGCACAAGCATCATTATCTTTCTTGGCTTTTGCAAAAGAGTTATCATTTCATGCAATGTATTAACTCCTTTAACTATTGTACCTTTTGTGGCGCTGCTTTCAAGCGAAGCAGTTTTTGCAGAATTGGTATCGTAACCTATTACTTTAAAACCATTATCTGCAATGTTTAAAAGGAGGTTACTGCCCATAACGCCTAGGCCAACCATTCCAAAATCATATAAATTATTTTCCATAAGGCATGTTTATAAAAGAGCGTAAAATTAATGAAATTGATGTTGGATTATTGCATTGAATGTAACTTTGTATTCAATTAATTTTATTTTTTATGGCAAACTTAATTGATGAGTTTAACAGTTTTGGAAAAAGAATGAACGATGTAATATTAAGCAGGAATAATTTTGTAATGAAGCGCCTTTGAAATTTAGATACCAATATATATGAAGCTGGCGCTTAGAAAAGTCGCATGAGCGAGGTGTTACCACATTAAAAATGTATGAGATATTTGCTGTAGCTAATATTTGCAGGCGGAACCATTGTAGTGCCTCATACAAGAGGAGCAGCGAAATATCAGAAGGAGCTTTGGGTGAATAAAATTGATTAAATTTGATAAGGAAATTTATAATATGGCAAAAATCATTACTGCAGATTATAATCTTGATCTTGAGCATCCGTCGCTTGACAATATGAGTGATGATGAATTCTTTTCGTTTTGTGTTCAGAATAAGGGTATTCGGATTGAAAGAGATGCAAACAAACAAATATTAATTATGGCGCCTGCAGGAAATGATTCATCGGCTAAAAATTCCGAGTTAAATTATGCATTGGTTGAATGGAATAAAAAATCAAAATTGGGAATTGTGTTTGATTCATCAGCCGGTTTTTATTTACCGGATAATTCAATGAGAAACCCGGATGCA
Source organism: uncultured Chitinophagaceae bacterium (assembly GCA_964236235.1). Lineage (GTDB taxonomy): Bacteria > Bacteroidota > Bacteroidia > Chitinophagales > Chitinophagaceae > Ginsengibacter. Next base: position 31,904 of record CAXSDW010000004.1, on the reverse strand, counting down.
GCGTGGATAAGCAATGAAAAGTGGAATGCTATAAAATCTGAAGAAAGAAAAAAATTCGCTTATGTAACGCCGGATTTTATTGTTGAATTAATGTCGCCTTCTGATAGTTTAAACCCAGCTAAAGACAAAATGGAAAGCTGGATAAAAAACGGAGTGCTGCTCGGATGGCTTATTGATCCTGAAAATGAAAGGGTTTATGTTTATAAAACCAATGGTATAATCGAAGAAGTAAATGGCTTCGATAAAAAAATTTCCGGCGAAAACATTCTGCCGGGATTTAAACTTGATCTTTCAGTATTAAATAATTAAAATTTGGTTTGTTGAATGACAAACTTTGTATAAAATGGAAATCACAGAAAAAATATTACCATCGCTTACAGCAAAAGATTTTGCCACTGACCAGGAAGTACGCTGGTGCCCTGGCTGTGGTGATTATTCTATATTGGCGCAGGTACAAAAGATAATGCCTGGCCTTGGAATACCAAGAGAGAACATAGTTATAATATCAGGAATTGGCTGCAACAGCCGGTTTCCTTACTACATGAATACTTACGGTATGCACAGTATTCATGGAAGAGCCACTGCCGTTGCAAGTGGTTTAAAAGCTGCACGGCCAGAACTTAGTGTATGGATTGTAACCGGCGACGGCGATAGCCTGAGCATTGGTGGTAACCATACAATTCATTTGTTACGAAGAAATTTTGATGTAAACATTTTGCTGTTCAATAACCAGATTTACGGATTAACAAAGGGTCAATATTCACCTACTTCTGAAAAAAATAAAGTAACTAAAAGTACTCCGTTAGGAAGCATAGATCATCCTTTTAATCCGCTGGCTCTGGCAATGGGAGCAGACGCAACCTTTATTGCAAGAAGTATGGATAGAGATCCAAAGCATTTACAGGCAATGATTTTAAGAGCGCAGGAACACAAAGGCGCTTCGTTTTTAGAAATATATCAAAACTGCAATATTTTTAATGATGGCGCTTTTGAAATATATACTGATAAAGGTTCAAAGGCTGAACAAGCACTTTTTCTTGAGCAAGGCCAGCCATTAATATTTGGAGCGCAAAAAAATAAAGGAATAAAGTTAGATGGTTTAAGGCCGGTGATGGTGGAATTAAATGCTGGCGCAGGTTATGATGATCTCTGGGTGCATGATGAAAAAGACTTTTATAAGGCACAGATACTTATAAGAATGTTTGACGACCCGAGAATTGAAGGCCATTTTCCAAGGCCTTTTGGTGTTTTTTATAAAGCACAAAGAGCCTGCTATGAAGATATAATGGCGATGCAGATTGAAGAAACTATTGCAACAAAAGGAAAAGGTGATCTTGATAAATTATTAAAAGGAAGAGAAACCTGGACGATTAATTAAAGCAACTTAAAGTATATTTTATGAGTAATACATGATATCACATTATAATTAAAAAAGACTATGCTAAAGATGTTATAGAAGATTTACAAAAGATGGAAGCTGTAGAAATAGTAATAGATGCTGATATGAATTCGTTCTATGTTTCTGAATGGCAAAAAGAATTGGGCAAAGAAGAAGCGAAAAAAATAACTGCAAATTCAACCTTATTAATAGATTGGGAGCAGGCCAAATCAGAATTAAAATTATAAGTTTGAATAATTTTAAAACAGTAATAACCCAAAATGCGAAGTCTGATGATATTCAAGAGCCAATGAGCTGGTATAATAGCTAGCAAGACCAGCCTTGGAAATCGGTTCTTACAGTTTGTTGATACAAAAAATAAATCAGTTACGCATCACTCCTGCAATGGGAAGCATTCGCTACGATGATATAAGATGCACAATGATCAAGGTATTTCCCTATATAGTTCATTACAAAATAAATTATGAAAAGCAACAGGTAATTATTTTGCGTATACTTCATGCTTTTAAAAAAACCGCTTTGGTAAAATTATTATTATAGTATTTTTTGTTCCATTAGATATTCTGCAATTTGTACGGCATTAGTAGCAGCGCCTTTGCGAAGATTATCGCTTACAATCCAGCAGTTTAAAGTGTTAGGCTGTGTTTCATCCCTGCGTATTCTTCCAACAAAAGTTTCATCTTTATCATGAGCAGTTAATGGCATAGGATAAATAAAATTATCTACATCATCCTGCACAATAACGCCGGGTGAGCCGGCAAGAATATTTTTTACTTCATCTAAGTCAAAATCATTTTCAAATTCGATATTTACGCTTTCACTATGCCCGCCCATAACAGGTATGCGTACACATGTTGCTGTTAATTTAATGGAATCATCACCCATTATTTTCTTAGTTTCCATTACCATTTTCATCTCCTCTTTAGTGTATCCATTTTCTAAAAAAACATCAATATGAGGAATGGCATTCTTATCAATTTTATATTTATAGGCCATTTCACCTTCTACATTATTCCGTTCGTTATTTAATTGTGTAACAGCTTTTACGCCAGTACCCGTTACACTTTGATAAGTTGATACCACAACTCTTTTTATTTTGTATTTTTTATGCAGAGGCTGAAGCACAACAACCATTTGAATAGTAGAACAATTTGGGTTTGCAATTATCTTATCATCTTTGGTAAGAACACCGGCATTTACTTCAGGCACTACTAATTTCTTTTCAGGATCCATTCTCCAGGCTGAAGAATTATCTATTACAGTAATACCTGCTTCCGCAAATTGAGGAGCCAGGTTTAAAGATGTACTTCCACCGGCTGAAAATAGTGCCAGTTGCGGCTTTGCTGCGATAGCATCCTGCGCTGAAATAATTTTATACGCTTTCCCTTTAAAAATTATTTCTTTACCAATAGATTTTTCAGAAGCAACCGGTAACAATTCAGTAACCGGGAAATTCCTTTCTTCTAAAACCTGTAACATTTTACTGCCAACTAAACCAGTTGCGCCTACAACAGCTATTTTCATTTTGTATGTTATTGAGTAAACTTATTTTGGCGATGCAAGATAAGGAAGACCTTTTTAAGAAGATCAGTTTATAACGGTAGGATTAACCATCCATTTTTGCATTTCAGGACAAGACTTATAATCGTCATCAATATTAATATAAAAAGATGCAATCCTTTGAGTGAACCATTTCTCAAGCTCGGCGTTTTTCTTTTCTTCAAGCGCTTTTTGTGATATTTTATCGTAATCATCTTTTAAGTTTGCACGATGAGGCTGCGTCTTTGAAATTAATTGAACAATGCGTACACCTTTTTTTCCTTTTTCATCTGTAAATTCTGTTGGCTGAGAATACTCACCAATAGAAATATTTTTGAGCATAAGCACTAGATCTTTATCCATCTGGTCAATGGTAAGATAAGTGCCGCCATCCGGCGATGGCACTCTGCCACCTGTAAATTTGCTGTTTTCATCTTCGCTGTACCTGGAAACTGCTTCACCGAATTTTAAAGTACCGGATATTAAATTCGATCTTACCGAATCTAACTTATCTTTTGCAGCTTTTATTTCTACTGAAGTTACCTGCGGAATTTTAAGGATATGCCTGATAGAAGCATCATCGCCAGCACGGCTCACCATTTGTATAATGTGATAACCGAATTTTGTCTTAAAAACATTTGAGATTTGGCCATCTTTTAAGCTAAATGCTTTTGCTAAAAAGATAGGATCCCATTGCTTTTCATTGCGGTTAATATCATATTTTCCACCTGTTTCTTTACTGCCCGGATCGTCAGTATATAATGAAGCCAGCGTTTTAAAATCTTTTGCACCGCTTTCAACTTCCTGCTTATATTCTTTCAATTGATCAATAGCATAATTTTCAAGCTCACGGCTTGCTTTGGGGTAAATCACAATTTGCCCAACCTCAAGTTGTGATTCAAAAAAAGGCAAACTATCTTTTGGTATGGAATCGAAATATTGTTTTACTTCCGTAGGAGTTATCTTAACATTTTCTACAACACTATTTCGCATAGCCTGGGCAAGCTTCTGTTCCCTGATACTTTGCCTGAAATCTTCTTTAAGCTGGTATACACTTTTGCCTGCAATTTGTTCTAATATATCTTTAGAACCATATTGATTAATGTAGTAGCGAATTTTATTGTCAATTTCTGCATCTACATCTTCATCAGATACAGGAAGTGAATCTCTTTCTGCCTGAAGCACTAACGCTTTTATACCAAGCGCCTGTTCCATCAGCAAACATTTTCCGTTATCGGGCACAGCCATGCCTTGCCGCTGCATATCTGTAATGCTGTTTTCAATTTCACTTTTTAATATTATTTTATCTCCTACGGTGGCAACTATTTTATCAGCCAGTACTTTTTTAGGCTGTGCAAAAACAGATAAAATGGCTATTGAAAAAAAGGCAGATAAATAAAACTTTTTCATATAATTCGATTAAGCCAAAAATACACTTGTATACTTTTATTAGAAGAATTGAATAGTTAAAAGATAAGAGTGATTTGTTAAATGCAGATTAATTCAATACTGATATAAAAGATTTGAAAAGCGGCCCAGCTTTCGCTTATGATTTATAAAACTTACAACGTATCACTTTTAGCTCAAAACTCATAAAGTTCTCTTCACTTCCACTTCCTCAAAAGCTTCTACCATATCGCCAGGCCTGATGTCATTGTAATTTTTAATGATAAGTCCACACTCCATATTTGTAGTGACTTCTTTTGCATCGTCCTTAAATCTTTTAAGGCTTCCTAATTCACCGGTATGTATTATTATACCTTCTCTTACCAGGCGTATACGGTTGTTCCTGGCCACTTTTCCATCTACAATCATACATCCGGCTACAGTAGCTTTATCAAATTTGTAAGTTTCTTTTATTTCTGCAATACCAAGAATCTTTTCCTGGATCTTTGGTTCAAGCATACCTTCCATGGCGCTTTTTACCTCATCAATAGCGTCGTAAATAATAGAATAAGTTTTAATTTCCACGCCTTCATGTTCTGCTAATTTAGATGCCTGCAAAGATGGCCGCACATTGAACCCGATGATTACAGCATCGGACGCTGTGGCTAATAAAACGTCACTCTCCGTAATCTGGCCTACACCTTTATGTACTACACTTACTACAATTTCTTCAGTGCTTAATTTTTGCAATGAATCGCTCAACGCTTCTACTGAGCCATCAACATCGCCTCTTATAATTAAATTAAGCTGCTTAAAATTACCCAATGCCAGCCTGCGCCCTATTTCATCCAGGGTAATATGTTTCTTAGCACGTATTCCCTGTTCACGTAAAATTTGTGCTCTTCTGTTAGCAGTTTCTTTCGCCTCAGATTCATCTTCATATACTTTAAAAGTTTCACCTGCCTGGGGTGCACCGTTTAAACCTAATATTAAAACGGGTGTAGCGGGAGGGGCAGCTTCAATTCTCTGATTACGTTCGTTAAACATCGCTTTAACCCTTCCGTAATTTTGGCCTGAAACCAAAAGATCGCCTTGTTTTAAAGTTCCGTTTTGAACAAGAATCGTAGCTACATAGCCACGGCCTTTATCCAATGACGCCTCTATTACGGTTCCATTTGCATGCTTTGCCGGATTGGCTTTAAGATCCTGCAATTCTGCTTCTAATAAAATCTTATCTAAAAGTTCATCTATATTTAAACCGCTTTTAGCACTTATTTCCTGGCTTTGATATTTGCCGCCCCAATCTTCTACCAACAAATTCATAGCAGATAATTGTTCTTTAATTCTTTCAGGATTAGCGCCATCCTTATCAATTTTATTTAAGGCAAAAATCATAGGAACATTAGCTGCCTGCGCATGGGAGATCGCTTCTTTTGTTTGGGGCATAACAGCATCGTCTGCTGCCACTACAATCACTGCTATATCCGTAACCTTGGCGCCTCTTGCCCGCATTGCAGTAAAAGCTTCATGACCGGGTGTATCTAAAAATGTAATGGCACGGCCATCTTTCAGCATCACTTCGTATGCACCAATATGCTGTGTAATACCACCTGCTTCGCCGGCAATTACGTTGGTGTGGCGTATATAATCCAGTAAAGAAGTTTTACCATGATCCACGTGACCCATGATGGTAACAATCGGCGGACGTGGTTTTAAATCTTCTTCGTTATCATCAATTTCTTCCTCTTCCAAATCAGCCTCATCTTCAATTCCTATAAATTCAACTTCATATCCAAACTCTCCCGCTACAAGTTCTATTACATCAGCTTCCAGGCGCTGGTTTATTGATACCATTATGCCAAGGCTCATACACTTGCTGATTACTTCGGCAAAGCTTACATCCATAAGATTGGCGAACTCACTCACGGATATAAATTCAGTAACCTGCAACTTGTTATCGGCAACTGAATCGCCGGTCATGTTTTCTGCGGCTTCATCCCTTTTTGCTTTTCTGTATTTTGCTTTTAAGCTCTTTCCTCTTCCGCCTGCTCCTGCGAGCTTAGCCTGCGTTTCACGTATTTTATCCTGTATTTCTTTTTGATCAATTTCTTTATCATCACGTCTTGCAACTGCGGGTGCATTTCTATTAAACCTTCCCGGTGCTGCATTGCCGCCCTGTGGCCGGTTGCCCTGGTAAGGCCTGCTTACTACAGGTGCGCCGGTTCCATTATTATTATTTGGCGTTCTTTGAAAATTAGATTGCGGGCCGTTACCAACTTTCTTTTGATCGACCGGGATACGCTTACGTTTCCGCTTTTCATCATTTGATCTTGGACGGGTATCATTATTAAATGGTAAATCTATTTTGCCCATAATCTTCGGACCTTCTAATTTATCGGCTTTAATGTTTTCAATTATAGCCGGTTCAATTTTCTGCGGAGCAGGCTCTGTAATTTCTTCAACAGGTTTTGGTTCTTCTACCGGAATAAGCGGCTCTTCTTTTTTCTTTGTCTTTTTTGGCGGTTCTTTTTTTGGATCTTCCTGTTTTACTTCTTCTTCTTTCGGCTCTTTTTTCTTCTGTTCTTTTTTTGGTCTTGTAGAAGAATCTATGGTACTTAAATCAATTTTATCAATAATTTTTGGCTGCTCTAATTCAGGCGCTTCTATATTAGTTATTTGGGGAGCCGGAGGAGAAACAGGCTCAGGTTCTATAACCGGAACTTCTTCTTTAACCGGCTCCTGCACTGGTTCTTCTTTTATCTCTTCTTTTTCTTTTACTTCTTCAACAGGAGGTGGCGGTGCCGCAGGAGGTGCAGCAGCTTTTGCTGCTTCTTTTCTGCGAATAGAAATATCTTCTTCATCCCTTTTTTTCTTTAATTCTGCAGTGGCGTTTTTTGGAAGATCAATTTGTTCGGCTTTTTGCTTGGCAACTTTATCCTGCTGAAACTCCAACTGGAGAACACGGTACATATCTTCAGTGATCTTTGAAGTAGGTTTTAAATCATCTCCGCTAAATCCTTTGGACACAAGGACATCAATTAAGGTATCTTTACCTACATTAAACTCTTTGGCTGCCGCCATTAACCGTGGTGTATTTGCTTCTGACATTCTTTATTTTTTTCTCCTCATGTTGTGAAAGGAGACTAATTTTTTATTCTTTTTTAAATTCATCATTCAATACTTTTCTTACATCTGCAATAGTTTCTTTTTCCAGATCTGTTCTGCGTTCAAGTTCTTCATCCGTTAAATCTAATACACTTCTTGCAGTATCGCAACCAACCCTTTTTAATTCATCAATTACCCATGCTTCTATTTCATCTGTAAACTCGTCCAGGTCTATGTCATACTCTTCTACTTCACCTTCGTTATCTCTAAAGACATCAATTTCAAGACCTGTTAATTCACAAGCCAGTTTTATATTTACGCCTCTTCTTCCTATTGCCAGCGAAACCTGGTCTGGCTTAAGATAAACATTTGCATGCTTTGTTTCCATATCAACATCCATGCTGGTAATTTTAGCAGGCGTTAAAGAACGCTGAATCAACAACTGGATGTTATTCGTCCAGTTTATGACATCAATATTTTCATTTTTTAACTCACGAACAATGCCATGAATACGGCTTCCCTTCATACCAACGCAGGCGCCAACGGGATCAATTCTATCGTCAAAACTTTCAACTGCTACTTTTGCTCTTTCGCCCGGGTCTCTTACTATTTTTCTTATTACAATAAGGCCGTCAAAAATTTCAGGAACTTCTATCTCCAGCAATTTAGCAAGAAAAGAGGTATCAGTTCGTGAAACAATTATTAACGCCTGGCTATTTTTTAATTCTACTTTTTTTACAACTGCTCTTATACTTTCGCCTTTCTTAAAATAATCAGAAGGAATTTGCTCCGATTTGGGAAGTATCATTTCATTGCCTTCTTCATCTAAAAGTAAAATTTCTTTTTTCCAAACCTGGTAAACTTCGCCGTTTACAATATCACCAACCCTGTCTTCATATTTTTTTATTAAGATGTTCTTTTTAAGATCATTGATGCGGCTTGCAAGTGTTTGCTTTCCTGCCAGAATTGCCCTGCGTCCGAATTCTTTTTGAATATCAACTTCTTCATACAGTTCTTCACCAACCTGGTAATCCGGCTCAATTTTTATAGCATCTTTATATTCAATTTCTGTCAATGTATTATACAGATCATCATCTTCAACAATTGTTCTTCTGCGAAAAATTTCAAGGTCGCCTTTCTGGTCATTTACAATAACGTCAAAATTTTCATCTGAGCCATATTTTTTTCTGATGAGTGTTTTAAAAACATCTTCCATCACTTTCATTAAAGTTGGACGATCAATATTTTCTGCTTCTTTGAATTCCTGGAAGGAATCTATAAGATTAATACTAGCCATTACATATTTTTTAAAAAGTTACCAGCACTTTTGTGTGCCTGATTTGATCGAATAAAACAGGTGTGTTTTTTTTTATCGCTTTTTTACCTTTACCATCCGTTTGTTCAATAATTATTTCATCATCATTCACAGTCAAAAGTTTCCCCTCTTTTTTAGATTCATCTTTTAACAACACTTCAACCTTACGGCCTATATTTACTTTGTATTGCCGCAGAAGCCTTAGTGGTTCATCTACACCGGGAGACGAAACTTCAATTGAAAAATCACCGTTTGGAAACAACCCATCTTCTTCTATCTGCCTGTATAACGCCCGGTTTATATGGATACATTTTTCAATAGTAATCCCGCTGTCTGCATCTAAAAAAACAATAATATTATTACCGGAATTAACTTTTACATCAACAAGAAAAACATCTTTGCTATCTTCTAATAAAGTATTAATATAGTTTTCTATGGTTTTTTGCGCAGCTTCAATGCCCATGTTTATCCTGTGTCTGTGATTTCTAAAAAAAGAATAAGGGAACGATTCCGTTCCCTTTCTACTAAATCTTTTTCCGCTGCAAAGATAATACAAATAGGTTTTACACTCCAAATTATAGTTAAATAAAATTTTATAATCTTTAAAATATAAATTAATAATACTTTTATATTATGAATATTTTACGACTGGCCGGCGAATTATTTTTATTATACATTTTATATAAGCTGGTATTTGATTTTATTATTCCCATTTATCAAACCACCAAAAAAGTAAAACAACAATTTGGCGATATGCACGCTAAAATGGAGGAACAGATGAATAAATATAATAACCAAAAGCCGCAGCAGAAGCCTGTTTCAGCAACGCATGAAAAAAAGCAGGAAGATTACATTGATTATGAAGAAGTAAATCCAAACAGGGAATCACAGAACTGAGTTACAAATGCAGGTCTTCAACTTTCATACCTTTTTCAAGTAAAATGGTTGACATGCCAACACGTTTTGCGCCTTCAATATTTTGAATGCTGTCGTCAATAAAAAGCGCTTCTTCAGGTTTTAGATTATTTTCTTTTAGCACATATTCATATGCCGCTGCATCAGGTTTTCGCAACCCGATTTCATGTGAATAATAAGCCTTATCAAATAAAGAATTAAAAGAACCTTCCCGGATATTAACGTCGTAAATTTTATGAAATGCTGTATAATGAATGCTGTTTGTATTGCTCAGTAAAAAAAGTTTATATTTTTTACGAAGCCTTTTAAGAGCAGCCAAACTTTCAATTCTAAAATCTAAAAGAATTGTATTCCAGGCATTTGCAACGTCTTCATTTGTTATTGGCCTGGTAGTATATTTCTTTATAGCAGTAAAAAACTCTTCTTCGGATATTTTGTTTTTTTCTAAATTCTCAAACAGCGGATCAGCCTGGGATTGTGAATAAAGCTCATCAAACTTTTCTACCTCAAGTGCTTTAAAAGCTTCACTTACTTTTTTAAAATCAATATTAAGAAGAACGCCCCCAAGGTCGAAAATAATAGCTTTTATATTTTGCATAAGAACACGATGAAATAGAAAATTTCTTGTAAATCTATGGCTCTATTTATCAAGAATACGGATACTTATATTTAAAATTAAATAACATTAACATGTCAGCGGAGTTATTCATGAATGTTAGCCTACTGTAGGAAAAAATGGTGAAGCACCTACAATTGCACGGCTTAAAATTGCCCCGAGCATTATAGCAATAATATTATCAAAGGCAGCCTTAGTACCAAAAGAACGCATGCCGGAAAAGCGTATAAGCGCAAGAGTTATAAAAAAGATTACCACAGTCCTGCAACCCATCTGTAAGTATTAAGATCTTTCCCTTCTCCAAATAGTTTATATAATATCTCATGCATTAGTTATACTTTCTTTTATAAGTTTTATTGCTTCATCATTATCCAGATTGCCTAAAGGCTTAAATTTTTTATCGGATAATTCATTGTAAGTAATGAAAAAATTTATTACACCTTCAAGCAAATATTTGTTAACATCTTTAAGTGATTTTATTGTGCTGTGCCTTTGTGATATTAATGCAACAGAAAGCAACCTGTCATTACGTACAGTAGTTCCGTCTCTTTCAGTTTGCTCAGCTTTTATAGCGCCAATTACAGTGCACTCAACCAGGCATCCGGGATAAGTTGGCTCATCCATTAAAACCAACACATCTACAGGATCGCCGTCTTCACCTAATGTGCCCGGAATAAAACCAAAGTGTAAGGGAAATTTTAAGCCTTCAGGAAGAATTTTTGACAATTTATACATTTCATTTTCAGGCTCATAAGTATACTTGATACTGCTGTTTTTTGGAGTTTCAATTACTACATTAATATTTTCAGAATCTTTAATAAACGCTGATGGAAGTTTCATTTTTACAGTAAAAGTTTAGGTATTTTATCCACTTGATTGTATTCAATCTGTATGCCATTTAAAAAACCTTTAATGTGTAACATCAAAATATTTAAATGATGATAAAATTTAAACATTGTTTTGATCTGAAGATAAATCTATACTGCAAATTAAAAATCAGCACTTTTAGGAGTTCGTGGAAATGCTATAACGTCCCTGATATTTGTCATCCCGGTAACAAACAAAACAAGCCTTTCGAACCCTAACCCAAAGCCTGCATGAGGGCATGTTCCAAATCGTCGCGTATCAAGATACCAGTTTAATTCCTCTGTGGGAATATGCATTTCATTCATCCTCTCAGTAAGCTTTTCAAGTCTTTCTTCTCTTTGAGAACCGCCAACAATTTCGCCAATACCAGGTGCAAGAATATCCATTGCGGCAACTGTTTTATCATCATCATTTTGCCGCATATAAAAGGCTTTAATATCTTTTGGATAATTGGTTAAGATCACCGGCTTTTTAAAATGTTTTTCTACAAGATACCGTTCGTGTTCGCTTTGCAGATCAACGCCCCACTTATCTATCTGGTATTGAAATTTCTTTTTTTTGTTATGATTTGATTCTCTTAAAATATCAATTGCTTCGGTATATGTAAGTCGCTCAAAGTTATTATTTACAACCATTTCAAGTTTTTCTATTAATCCGAATTCACTTCTTTCATTGGCGGGTTTTTGCTTTTCTTCTTCCTGTAGCCGGTTTGCTAAAAAGTCAAGATCATCACTATTATAATTGAGCACATAGTTGATAATGTATTTTATAAACTCTTCAGCAAGGTTCATGTCATCTTCAAGATCAGCAAATGCCATTTCTGGCTCTATCATCCAAAACTCTGCAAGATGCCTTGCTGTATTAGAATTTTCTGCACGAAAAGTTGGGCCAAAAGTATACACATCTCCAAAAGCAAGAGCGCCCAACTCTGCTTCTAACTGGCCGCTGACAGTGAGGTTGGTAGGTTTGCCAAAAAAATCTTCTTTATAATTAATCGTTCCATCATCATTCTTTGCAGGATTTGTAAGATCAAAACTTGTTACATGAAACAATTCGCCTGCACCTTCTGCATCAGATGCGGTTATAATCGGCGTATGTAAATAAATAAAACCTTTATCATTAAAAAATTTATGAATAGCAAAAGCCAAAGAATGGCGGATACGAAAAATAGCGCCGAAGGTATTTGTCCGGAAACGAAGATGAGCTACTTCTCTTAAAAATTCAAGACTGTGCTTTTTAGGTTGCAACGGAAATTTTTCTGCATCACTATCTCCCAGTATCTCTATTGTGCTTGCTTTTATCTCCACCTTTTGGCCTTTACCCAACGAAGCCACCACTGTTCCTGCTACTTTGATACAAGCTCCTGTTGTAATTCTTTTTAAAAGCGCTTCTTCAAATTTACCTAATTCAGCCACCACCTGAATATTGTTATTGGTGCTGCCATCATTAACCGCAATAAACTGGTTATTTCTTATGGTGCGTACCCAGCCCATAATTATGGTTTCATAATTGTTATTATCTTTTGCTAAAATTTCTTTAATCCTGGTTCTTTTATTAAACATTGTTTCTAATTTTGGCGTGCAAAGATAATGATACGTGTTACAGAAAGCAGCCGGCTTAAATCTCTCAATAAATTTTTTGAAGGTACTATTTAAGAGATTTAAGTGTAAAGAAGTTCATAGATAACGCATCTTCTTTATAGAAAACATACAATAAAAATTTTCATATTTTATAAAATTGATGTATCATTGCAGAGGAAAATACTGATTAGTTCTCCTTATCTGATTCATCAGTAACCAATAGAATCCATTCCATATAAATCAAAAATAGATTTCACAAATTTTAAGATTGTTTGAGTTTTAATCTTCAACTCTTTTATGTACGATATTTCACAACTGAACGATATGCTCGTTCCCGAACTGCAGGATATAGCGCTGCAACAAAACATTTCCAACTCAAAAAAATTAGATAAACAGGAGCTCATCTCCAAAATACTTGATAAACAAACGCCAATGAATAACAGCGAAAACCACGTTGAAGACGAAAAACCAAAACGCAAACGTATTCCAAAACCTGCGCCTGTGGCCGTGTCTGTGGCTGAAGATAATAAAGATCAGCAACAGGTTGTAGCCGAAGAAAAGCCAAAACCTGAAACAAGAATTAAAAGGGCTGAGCCTGCGGAAAAGAAAAAGTTTGTTAAAAGGGAAATTGAAGAACCTGAAGAATTAGATGAAGATAATATAGAAGAAAGCCTGGAAGCTTCTCATAATAAAATGACTGCAATAGCTCCTGCCCTGATAGAATTATTGAATGATGATGTACAACAAGGTGCTGAAACTCCGATGAATGGTAATGCTCCTGTGCAACAAAAAAGTTTTCCGCCACGCAGAGATGCTGCTTTTAATATCGAATTTGATGGTGTGATCCTGGGCGAAGGTGTTTTAGAAATGATGCCCGATGGCTATGGTTTTTTACGCAGCAGTGATTACAATTATTTATCTTCTCCGGATGATATTTATGTTTCGCCTTCGCAAATAAAACTGTTTGGATTAAAAACCGGTGATACAGTTTATGGCTCTGTTCGTCCGCCAAAAGAAGGAGAAAAATACTTTGCGCTTTTAAAAGTTGAAACCATAAACGGCAAAGGTCCTGATGAAGTTCGTGACCGTGTTCCTTTTGATTATTTAACACCGTTATTTCCCTTTGAAAAACTTAATTTGGTTACTCAACCGAATAATCTGTCTACAAGGATAATGGATCTGTTTACCCCAATTGGTAAAGGCCAGCGCGGGTTGATAGTTGCCCAGCCAAAAACGGGTAAAACCATGTTGCTTAAAGAACTCGCTAATGCAATAGCCGCTAATCATCCGGAATGTTATTTAATGATAGTGCTGGTGGATGAGCGCCCTGAAGAAGTTACTGATATGGAACGAAGTGTAAAGGCTGAAGTGATAGCTTCTACATTTGATGAGCCTGCAGAGAAACACGTGAAAGTGAGTACTATGGCTCTTCAAAAAGCAAAGAGACTGGTAGAGTGCGGGCATGATGTGGTGATATTATTGGATAGTATTACCCGTTTGGCAAGAGCGCACAATACTGTGGCTCCTGCAAGTGGTAAAGTATTGTCTGGCGGTGTAGAAGCAAACGCAATGCAAAAACCAAAGCAATTTTTTGGCGCTGCCAGAAAAATAGAATTTGGCGGATCGCTTACTATTATAGCAACCGCATTGGTAGATACCGGCAGTAAAATGGATGAAGTTATATTTGAAGAGTTTAAGGGAACAGGAAATATGGAGTTGCAGCTCGACAGAAGACTATCTAATCGCAGAATATTCCCCGCAATAGATATCGTTGCATCATCAACAAGGCGTGATGATCTTTTATTAGACAAAGATGTTTTACAACGTATGTGGGTTCTGCGCAATCATATGGCTGATATGAACCCTGAAGAAGCACTTAATATCCTGATAAAAAACATGAAAGGCACTAAGGATAACATGGAATTCCTTATATCTATGAATGGATAAATGTTGCTTTGATACAATTTATCATTGAAAAAGATTGATTTAAATTATTTGATTTTTATAAATTATAACCACTTTCAAGGTGGTTTTTTATTTATAATCTATTGATAAATCATGTATGGCTGTTCAAAAGATTACGATAGAACAATTTTTATCTTTATTAGAAGAGCATCCTGTTTTTGATGTTCGCAGCCCCGCAGAATTCTTACATGCACACATTCCATCTGCTTATAATTTACCCTTATTTAACGACGAAGAAAGAAAAATTGTTGGATCCACATATAAACAGCAAAGCAGGCAACAAGCCATAAAAACCGGCCTTGACTTTTTTGGTACAAAAATGAGGAGCATGGTAGAAGAAGCAGAATCATTAATCGCAAATCATAACGCAAACAACGACCAACGATCAACAAACATCGTTCTCATACATTGCTGGCGTGGAGGAATGCGAAGTGCAGCGCTGGCGTGGCTTTTAGATTTGTACGGCTATAAAGTATATACATTAGCCGGAGGTTACAAAGCTTTCCGCAACCGGGTTTTACAACAATTTGAAAAGCAATATTATTTTAAAGTTTTAGGAGGATATACAGGATCGGGTAAAACTATTTTGATTGAAGAATTGCAACGCCTGGGCCAGGCGGTAATAAACCTTGAAGCATTGGCAAATCATAAAGGCTCTGCTTTTGGCGGCCTTGAAAATGAAAGCCAGCCAAGCCAGGAAATGTTTGAAAATCTTCTTGCAATTACTTTATTTAAACACAACAATTTAAATAAGGCAACGAAAGAAATTGAATTACAATCACAAGATGATCTTTTGTTTAATTCGATCTGGCTGGAAGATGAAAGCCAGAGAATCGGCAAATTAAATATTCCTAAAGGCATTTGGGAAAAGATGCGTAATAGTCCCGTTTATTTTATTGATATTCCATTTAAAGAAAGACTTGATTATCTTACCAACACTTATGGCACTATTGAAAAAGAAAAACTTATAAATGCTATAGTTCGTATTCAGAAAAGATTAGGCGGTTTGGAAACTCAAAATGCCATCAACTATATCCTTGAAAATAATATTTCAGAAAGTTTTTCTACCCTGCTAAAATATTATGATAAATGCTATACCAAAGGATTATACAGCAGAACAAACCTGCAGGAATTATTAAATAAAATTCCATGTTCAAGCGTTAGTGTTAGGAATACGGGCAACTTGCTTTTTCCTGAATAATGTTTGATGAAAGCGCTGATAATTATAATCTTATTTCCCTTACCAATTTTTGCTCAGGATATTACCGGGTTATGGACAGGAATAATACATACAACTGATAAAGACTTACCTTATGAACTTGCGATAAGTGAAAGCAACGGAAAATTAAGTGGATATTCACATACAACTTTTACGGTTAACGGCTTGCCCGAAACAGGTGTAAAAGCAGTAACCATTAAAAACAAAAATGGAAATGTTTCGGTTGAAGACGAAGCATTAATTTTTAATGATTACACAGAAGCGCCGGCTAAAGGAGTAAGGCAATTTGATTTTTTGTCGCTGATTGTAGAAGATACAGCAATGATGCTGAACGGAACGTTTAAAACAAATAAAACCCGGCAATTTCGATCTGTTAGTGGCTCTATCCAGTTGCGAAAAACAGATACTTCCAAAACAAATAAAATAATACCCAAATTGATCGGGCTTAATCTACTTAACACACTTTCTTTCCTTCAACCTAAAACAAAAGTAAAAGATGATGTAGCTGTAACATTAAAACCTGGAGAAAAAATTACCTCTGCTCAACCAATAACAAAAGATGATGAGCCAACACCTGTAATAATAAAACAACCGCTGCCAATTATAACTTCAACAAAGGAAGCACAAACAACTTCGCTGGCAACACATAATAAGCCACAGGTAATTATTGCCACAAAGCCAAAAGAAATTGCAGCATCTTCTTTACCAAAACCAATAAAAAATATTCAAGCTGTGCCTGTACTTAAAGAACAGGTGAAGCAAATAGTTATGGTTCCAAAACCAGTACCAACAAAACCAGCGCCTGTTAAAAAAGAACAGCCCGTTGTTGCAAAACAATCTGCAAAAGTAACGGTGGCTCCTGCGCTTCCGCCAGTGTTGGAACCAGCGCCGGTAAAGAGCTCTATAGTTTCAGCCGCCGAAGTTGATAAAAGAAAAACCGAGACTATTCAAAGTGTTTATTTCAAATCTGACAGTCTGGTAATAAGTTTATATGACAACGGCGAAGTGGATGGAGATACAGTTAGCGTTATACTAAATGGCAAAGTTATTTTGGCTAACCAGGGACTTACTACAAACGCAATAACTAAAACTATATATATGACGCCTGATTTAGGCGATTCTTTACAATTGGTAATGTATGCAGAGAACCTTGGAAGTATTCCGCCAAATACCGGCTTACTTATTTTAATGGATGGTAACGACAGGTATGAGATAAGATTCGCAGGAGATTTTAAAAAAAATTCTGCAGTCATTTTAAAAAGACGACACTGAGTTAGTGGTCATTGAGTTAATGGTCATTGAGCCAATAATCATTAAGTCATTATTAGTTTTTATAATTTCGCCAAAATGACTATTGACCAAATGATCAATGATACAATAAAGCTTACACAATTCTCTCACGGCGCAGGTTGTGGTTGCAAAATCTCTCCTTCAGTTTTAGATGAAATCTTAAAAAGCAATATTGCTTTACCTGATAATAAAAATCTTTTAGTTGGCAACAGCAGCAAGGATGATGCTGCAGTTTATGATCTTGAAAACGGCATGGCATTAATATCTACAACAGATTTTTTTATGCCAATAGTTGATGATCCGTTCGAGTTTGGGCGCATAGCAAGTGCTAATGCAATAAGTGATGTATATGCGATGGGAGGTAAGCCCATTGTGGCCATTGCAATTTTAGGATGGCCTGTAAATAATCTGCCGCCTCACATTGCACATAAAGTAATTGAAGGCAGCAGGAGTATTTGTAAAGAGGCCGGAATTTCGTTGGCAGGCGGCCACAGTATTGATTCTCCCGAACCCATTTTTGGTCTGGCAGTTAATGGTCTTGTTGCTGTGAACAACATCAAACAAAATAATTTGGCTAAAGAAGGTGATCATATTTTTTTAACCAAACCATTAGGTGTTGGCATTTTAACCACAGCAGAAAAGAAAGGAATTTTAAATGAAGGACATCAAGGCCTTGCTGCAAAACAAATGATGCAACTTAATAAAGCAGGTGAAATATTAGGAAGCATTAAAGGAGTAAATGCAATGACAGATGTTACGGGGTTTGGCCTGCTTGGTCATATGGTTGAAATGGCGGAAGGCAGCCGCTTAAGCGCTATCATTGATTTTGAAAATGTTCCTTTAATAATTGATGACCTTAAAAGCTATATTGACCAAAAATGTATACCCGGCGGAACAAACAGGAACTGGGATAGTTATGGAAATAAGATTGCAAGCATTAGTGATTATCAAAAAGCAATTCTGGCTGATCCGCAAACCAGCGGTGGATTATTAATTGCTGTGGAAGAAGATAGTGTAAAAGAAGTAAAAGAAATTTTATCAGCACACGATATAGTATTTACAGAACCCATCGGGAAGTTTATTCAATGGGAAGAAAAAGCTATCATAGTAAGATAAGCTGCTGGAATTTTTACTACTAACAAATCGTAAATTTGAAGAAATTCATTTATATGTTGACTAATGAAATGAAACAGGAACTTATAGATAAAATCAAATCTACCCAAGACGAAAACATTCTGGAAGAAATTTATCGCATTCTTGAAATTGGAACCAGCGAGCCTGAAATGATTGTTCTTTCAAATGAACAAAAAAACTCAATTGACCAGGGAATAAAAGATATTGAAGACGGTAACTATTTATCGAATGAGGAAGCAAATCGTGGAATTGACAAATGGCTAAAAAAATAGTTTGGTCTGCCAGGGCTCAACGCGATCGAAAAGAAATCCTTCAATATTGGAAAACAAGAAATAATTCAGCAGCATACAGTATAAGATTGAATTATATGTTTATTGATGCTGCTAATTTAATTTCAAAATTTCCGAAAATTGGTAAGTCAACAAATTACAAAGACACCCGAATTAAAATAGTTCGTGATTATTTAATGGTATATAAGGAGTATGATACTATGATAAGTATAATCACGATCTGGGATGGCAGACAAGAGCCTTTAAAACTTAAGAAAATTCTACAGTAAGCCTTCGGCTATAAAGTTAAGGTGCAAATAGTTGGTGAACGATTTCTCTATCATCTGAACTAAGGTGTATTGTGGTTTTAATGAACTTTAACTCTGACAATCCTAAATTAGCTGCTACTTACAGATGAATACTACAACAGATGAGTGTAAAAAATATAACGAATTTTATTAATCAAATCAAAAGGACAGGTTCTAAAAAAGGGTTTGATAATTATTTTCGTGGGCATTCTGATGCTGACTTCAAGTACTATAGTTTAAGTGGCTTTGGACTTTCTTTGAATATTTACAAGATGTTTTAAGAGCAGATCACAAATGAACAAATTAGAAAAGACACATACTCAGAACAATCTTATCGAGATAAATATTACTATATTAAAACGGATGAATCGAATATGCCGGCTTTATATAAATGAATATTGTTGCTTTAGAAAAAGGAATCAATTTTTTTTGATAACTTCCTATCCTTATCAGTTACAATATCGCCCTCATCATGTGTGTTTAACCAAATTTCTACAGTATTATACATGTTAGTCCAAAGTGGATGATGGTCCATCTTTTCCGCTGCCAGGGCTACTCTTGACATAAAAGCAAAAGCTTCAGAAAAATCTTTAAACGTAAATTTCCTGTACAATTTGTTTGACTCTTCTTTCCACATAAAATATATTTAGAATGCAGTGAACAATAAATTTTAAAAAATGATGTGCTGCTTGTTCTTTATGTTTTCATTGGTCATCTCCTTTACAAATTGTACAAACGGGATATTCTTTATTGAATTAATTAGCCACATCATTTCATTGTCGTGCAAAATATCATCTTTGATAAGCCATAAAAAATCAAGATGCTTAAACTCGGGCAAAAGATATTCGCCGTCAAAGTGATTGTTGTATAAATAATGTTTAATGGTTCCACCTTTTTCCACATGTTCATAAATAGAAAAAAAATAAGTTCGCTGTTTTTTATTTAATTGTATCTCTATATTATTATTAATTCTAAAATCAAACTGAAGCAACTGGTTTAACTGCCAGCAAAATTTGTAATCCTTTACAGGCGCTACAATGCCCAGCAGCCTTGTATCCTGAAAGAATTCTTCTACCAATACATCGTTATCAATTTTAAGCTTCATTTATTATTTAAACTTGCAATTTTAAGAATTTCATTTAGCTGTTTATCTGATATGTTATCTGATACACTTTTATCAAAAATGGATAATAGGAATATAGTATGATGAACAATTTTTACACAAGTAATTACTCTTGCGCCACCGCTTTTTCCCTTTCCCTTTGAGGAAATTTATAACCTGATTTTATAACATCCCTGACCCAAGGGAACGCCTTGAGCAGGATTTTGCCTAAGACTTTCATTTAAGACAAGCAAATCTGTTTTAAGCGAACGATACTTCTTTGCAAGATGTTTTAGTTCCTTTATAAAATTGTTGGTAGTTTCAATTTTATAATTCATTCAAAACTTCTTCTAAAGTTTTTAATTTCTTTTTCCCTGAAATACTTAATTCAACATCTTTAAAGGCAGATGATAAATTTTTGATCATATTTTTTTCTGCAACAGTGAATTTTTTTTCCTCTTTAACTTCAAGAAAATTAAATGATTTAAGCAGTTCTTTTGTGAAAGAGCTTTTACTTTTTCTTTTGATTCTTACTATTAAAGTTTCCATTCTTAAAATTAAAAAATTATATCAAACTGCAATTCTTTTCCATCACGCAACACCTTCACTTTTGCAGCATCTCCGGTTTTGTATTTACTCAATACATCCATGTAAGAATATATGTCATAAAATTTATTTTCGTCCAGCGCTGTAATTACATCCCCTGCTTTTATCCCCGCTTTTTCTGCAATCTTACCATCCACAATTGCATCAGCTCGTACGCCTTTACCTGTAAATGCATAGTCGGGCATAATGCCAAGCGTAACTGTAAACTTAGGCGCATACCGGCTTTGAGCCTCACTCGTTTTTATAAAAGGTATTTTCTCTGTTTGATTTGTTTCCTCAATTATCTTATAGATATATTTTATAACATACACTTCACCTATGAAATTTATTTTGTCAACATCATCGCCCGGTTTATGATAATCACTGTGAACTCCTGTAAAGAAAAATAAAACCGGAATATTTTTCAGGTAAAATGAAGTATGATCGCTTGGGCCAATACCGCTTGAATCAAATTTTATTGTTAACGTTTTTTCATTAGTTGATAAAAGGTTTCCCCACGAAGGCGACGTGCCAAAGCCACCTATTATCAATTTGTGTGTACTGTCATTCAATCTCCCGATCATGTCAAGATTTATCATATAGTTTACCTTAGATAAGTCTATTGCAGGATGTTCAGTAAAATACTTTGAGCCAAATAATCCCTGCTCTTCGCCGGAAAAACAAATGAATAAATAATTGTTGTTTTTATAATTATGTTTCTTAAGCATTTTGGCAAGCTCAATTACAGCAGCAGTTCCACTGGCGTTATCATCAGCTCCATTGTGTATTTCAGCAGCACCTGTCCATAAAGAATTGTGGTCTTCTCCCAAACCAAGATGATCATAATGTGCACCGATAATTATAGTGTTAGCAGCGCCGTTATTAAGGTAGCCAACTACGTTGTGCCCGGTGCGGTTCTTATCTTCAGTTACCACTTTTAATTTAATATCCAATGCAGCAGAGCTATCCTGAAAAAATCTTTTTCTTGCATCAGGCGTTATATAAACAACCGGAATTTTGGCTGTTTCTAATCTTTCTTTTTCTTCAAACTTAATCTCATCCTGCGCTGATGAAGTATTATAAACCAACAAAGCTGTTCCGCCTTTTTGTGCAACATCATTAGCTTTCATTCTTATACTTTCATTTAAATCAAAATGCGGATTATCTCTATTTTTTTCAATCACCTCTTTTAAATCCCAAAACCATGGCATATTTTTTTCCTGAAAAGCCATAACTGGTGTGGCTTCCAGCGATGCGTTCGCACTAAACTGCAATGGAAAAAAATCTTTTATAATATTCAGGTCATTGCCGTTAACAATAAAATGTGTTGTACTGTTTATTTGTTTCCCATCATCTATATTGAAAGGCTGAATGTATGTGCCGCTATCTCCTTTTGCAGCAAGACCGATACCTTTAAATTGATCAGCTAAATATATATAGGCAAGTCTTTCGCCGTTAGTGCCTGTTCTGCGGCCTTCAAGTTTATCATCTGCTAAAAAAGAAATTTCAGCTTTTAAATTATTTAAAAGCTCTTTATCAGCTTTTTTTAATTTTTGGGAAAAAGAAAATTGCGAAAAAAATAAAATAAAAAATAAAAATTTTTTCATGAATTGGAAAGTATTTACAGATAACAAATTTATGAGGAATTAATGACGGAGTGTTTGTTAAAAAACAGAATTGTGAAATTCTCTTTTCTGAATTCGTAAATTCCCCATCTCCTATTAAATTATTTTTACAAATAGTTTAAAAACCTTGTCAAAGCGCCTACATATAGCCCTTGTTGGTAATCCTAATAGCGGAAAAACTTCCCTTTTTAATTCTCTTACAGGGCTAAATCAAAAGGTTGGAAATTTTCCCGGCGTTACTGTTGATAAGAAAACCGGCGTTTCTAAAATTTCTAATACGTTTACGGCAAATATTGTTGATTTGCCCGGCACTTATAGTCTTTATCCAAAAAGGCATGATGAATGGGTAACGTATAAAATACTCCTTAACCAGGATGCTGATGTAATCCCGGATATAATTTTAATAGTTGCAGATGCATCTAATTTAAAACGTAACCTGCTATTTTGCTCTCAAATAATTGATTTGAAAATTCCGGTGGTGGTAGCTTTTACCATGATGGATCTTGCAAAAAAAAGAAGTATACAAATTGATATTGATGGCCTTGAAAGAGAATTAGGTGTACCTGTAATACCTGTAAATCCCCGTACAAATAAAGGAATACCTCAATTAAAAAAAGCACTTGAACTAACCGCTGAAAATCTGTATAAAATGCCTGCAAGAGATTTTATCAGCAGCAAAGCCCTTGCCGGGCAAGCCATTGCTGACATTAAAGAAGTTGTTCCTGCATTAAGTGATTACCAGGGAATACATTATCTTATAAATCATGAAAATTTTTTATTAGATAACGCTACACAGGATCGTATAGAAAATATTGAGCGTGAAAATAATTTTAACCATACTAAAATACAGGCCGAAGAAATAATGCTGCGCTATGGAAAGATCAAGAGCATAATGCAGCGCACAATAGTTGAAACAGATCCTTTTAAAAAGGCTTTGTTCACAGAAAAGCTTGACAATATTCTTTTACATCGCTTTTGGGGTTATGCCATTTTACTTTCCGTTTTGTTTTTATTGTTTCAAAGTATTTTCTGGATGGCACAGTTTCCCATGGATGCTATTGAATGGAGCTTTAGTGAATTGGGCGGCTGGCTTGCACGTATATTACCAACTTCATGGTTTAGCGATCTGCTGATAAACGGAGTACTTGCCGGCCTGAGCGGAATAATGGTTTTTGTTCCCCAGATCATGATATTATTTGGTCTTATCACCTTACTTGAAGACACAGGTTATATGGCAAGAATAAGTTTTCTTACAGACAGGCTGATGCGAAAAGCAGGCCTTAACGGAAAGAGTGTAATGCCCATGATAAGCGGGCTGGCGTGCGCTGTGCCTGCAATAATGAGCGCAAGGAATATTGAAAATAAAAAAGAAAGATTGCTTACAATTATGTGCACACCTCTTATGAGCTGCAGTGCACGGTTACCGGTTTATACTGTTTTAATTGCATTGATAATCCCAAAGCATTCGTATTTAGGTTTTTTTAATTTGCAGGGAGTGGTAATGATGAGTTTATACTTATTAGGGACAATTATGGCTTTTCTTTCAGCGTATGTAATGAAGTGGTTTATTAAAAGTACAGAACGAAGTTATTTTATTTTAGAGCTGCCGGTTTATCGTGGTGCAAGATGGAAAAATGTTTTTTATACAATGATTGAAAAAGCCAAGGTATTTGTGTTTGACGCCGGTAAAGTGATTATGGTAATAAGCCTTCTTTTGTGGATTTTAAGCAGCTACGGACCTAAGCAAAAAATGCATGATGTTACTGTGCAATATGAAACACTAAAACATAATAATCCGTCAGAGGCAAAGCAATTAGAAAAATTGAAAAAGACCGCATTGCTTGAAAATTCATATGCAGGTATCCTGGGAAAACTTATACAACCTGCAATCTCTCCTTTAGGTTACGACTGGAAAATTGGAATTGCTTTAATTACTTCATTTGCTGCAAGGGAAGTTTTTGTAGGAACGATGGCCACTTTATATAGTGTTGGTGATGATAAAGACAACAGCAATTTTACGCTTCGCAAAAAGATGGAAGCTGCTAAGAGACCTGATGGCAGCAAAGTGTATAATCTTGCAACCGGACTATCACTTTTGGTTTTTTATGTATTAGCAATGCAATGTATGAGCACACTTGCAGTTGTTAAGCGGGAAACACGAAGCTGGAAATGGCCTGTTATTCAATTGGTCTATATGACAGGCCTGGCTTACGTTATGAGCCTTGCTGTATATAATTTGTTTAAGTAAATATTGCTATAAAATATTAATCAATTGCCCATAAAGTTCTTTGCTTTCTCAAGATCAGCGGGTGTATCAATGGCAATTCCTGAATATTCAGTAACCACCATTTTAAGTTGAATTCCATTCTCCAAATAGCGAAGGCATTCAATTTTTTCTGCAGTTTCGAGTGGTGTGATTTCCCATTTTGTAAAATTCATTAAGGCATTTTTTCTAAAGGCATATACACCAATATGCTGGTAATATATTGCTCCGGCATTTGTATCTCTTAAGTATGGAATTACACTGCGGCTGAATAAAAGTGAATTCATATTTTTATCAACTACAACTTTTACACAATTCGGATCATTAATAACATCTTTATCTTTTATCGTTTTCATAAGAGATGCTACCTGAACATTTTTTTCTATATCAATTGTAAATACAGCCAACAATTTTTGTAAAGATTCTTTGTTAATAAAGGGCTCATCTCCCTGCACATTTAAAATAATATCCACTTCAAGGTCTGCAACGGCTTCAGCAATCCTGTCGCTGCCGCTTTCATGTTTTTGCTTGCTCATTATTGCATAGCCGCCATTATGAATTATTTCGTTGAATATTATTTCACTATCGGTAACCACAATTACTTCATCAAATAATCTTGTGGCTACAGTGTTTTCGTAGGTATGCCTTATAATTGTTTTCCCTGCGATAAGCTGCATAAGTTTAGCGGGAAACCTTGTGGCAGCATACCTTGCAGGTATCATGGCAATCGTCTTCATTAATAATCTTCTGAATTTTGCGTTTCGGGAAGTACTTTACTTTCATAGCCGCAATTACTGCATTTGTATACATTTTCTGCCGATACAGCATAAGCCGAAAACAGCCAGCTTGCAATGGCGGTTATCAGGTTTTCAGGGCTTTGTTTTGGTACAAGTAATACATCATGAGAAAAACATTGCGGGCAGGTAATATTATTTCTATAATCAGTGTCAAAAAGCCTGAGCATTTTCCTGGCCTCCTGTTCATCTTTTTTATTAACTACAAGTTTAATTCCTCCTATAGCATTTGATAATAAAGGATCGATGGTAACAGTATATTCATCTTTTAAATAACATTGTACGCCGGCATGCCTTAATTTAGTTAGGAGAATATTTGCCAAAAAATAATTATCAAAGGTGCGTATGGTAACAATTTCCATTAAAGGTGCTTAAAAATTAATATTCAATAATGATTATTTACTTGGCATCTAATATTACAGGACTATTATTTTTTCCCATTACTATTACTTTAGCATTTTGACTAAGCGCTATTTCCTTCATTGCTTTTATTTGTTCATATTGCAATTGCTGCTCAGTTAATCCTGTATTAATTATACGCTGATAATCTGCAATGCCCTGCGCTTCTACTCTTTTCCGTTCTGCTTCCTGCCTTTCTTTTTGTAAAACAAATTCCATCTTTTTTGCATCCTGTTCTGCATTAATTTTGGACTCTATTGAAGCTTTAACAGAATTTGGAAGGGTTATATTTCTTACTAATAATTGTTCAAGCATAAGCCCGCGTTTTCTAAAATCATCTTCAATACTTTTATAGATGCGCTGCTGAAATTCGTCTCTCTTTGTGCTGAATAAATCAACAGCCTGGTAGTATACAGCATTATCACGGATCTTGGTACGGGTTATAGGTCTCACAATTTTATCTTTGTAATCAAGCCCGGTTTCTCTCACGAGCCTTGGTGCATCAGCTGAAACCACTCTGTATAAAACGGTAAGATCAATAGTTACTTCTAAACCGTCACTTGCCAAAACCTTAATGGCATCATCACCAACTTTATCGCCTTCATCATGAACAGCGCTCATGGTATAATTTTGCGTTTTTACATCAACCGTTTTTATATCCAATAAAGGATTTACAAAATGAAGGCCGCTGCCCAAAACATCATTTTGCACACTTCCGAATAAAACCTTAACACCAATTTCACCGGCATCTATTTGTACAAGACATGCGGTTAAAATTCCTGCTAATATCAAAAGCAAACCAAGCAATCTGCCTACTCTTCCAAACCTTGAAAGCGCAGCATTATTTTTAACTACAAAACCTGTAACACCGAAAAGTATAAGGCCTAAAATAATCCAGATCATTTAATTAAAATTTGATTTGCAAGTTCACTAAAAACTATTGATTTACGTTGTTAAAGTGATGCGCTGTTGTTACGTGCACATCAATTTTAAATTGATATAATTTCTTTAAAGCAGAGTATTAAATACTTTTTAAACGACAGCTTAACTGTTTAACATGAGCGGCATTACAAGCATTAACAGCTCTTCATTCTCATCTGTTTCAGTGGGTTTTATTATACCGGCTTTTGTGGGAGTGCTTAATTCTATTGAGATTTCTTCTGTATCAGCAGCATTCAGCATTTCAATTAAAAACTTTGCATTAAATGCAATTTGCAGGTCTTCACCATCATACTGGCAAGTCATTCTTTCATTGCCTTCAAAGCTAAAATCAACATCCTGCGAAACCAGTTGCAATTCGCTGCCGGTGATAGTTAATGCAACCTGGTTAGTGCTTTTATTACTAAACACACTTACTCTTCTTAACGCATTTTGAAAATCATTTTTGTTTATCGTAAGCTTGTATGGATTGTCAGCCGGTATCACTACTTTGTAATCAGGAAACCGGGCATCAATGAGCCTGCACACAAGTTCAGTTCCGCCATGTTTTACAAAAAGATGATTACTGTTATAAGATATTTGCAAATCATCCTGGTTAGATGGTAATGCGCTTTTTAATAAATTTAATGGTTTTTTAGGAACGATAAATGAATCCGTTTTAGGACAGCTAACATCGGTTCTTTTAAACCGAACCAAGCGGTGAGCATCCGTGGCAACACAGGTAATTCCGTTTTCGCTTAACTCAAAAAAAACACCTGTCATCGCAGGCCGCAAATCATCATTACTTACCGCAAATAAACTTTTACTAATAGCAGTAACCAATGCAGAAGAAGGCAAAGTGAATGAGGTTGCAGTGTCAGCTACAGGTTCTTTAGGGAAATTATCCGGATTTTCGCCCATCACTTTATATTTTCCGTTGCTGCTGGTAATTTCTATAGCAAAGTTTTTATCAATATTAAAAGTAAGTGGCTGCTCTGCAATATTTTTTAAAGAATCCAATAATATCTTTGAAGGAATACATACTTTGCCGCTTTCCTTTGCTTCAATATCAAGATGAACTTTCATCACAGTTTCCAGGTCTGTAGCAACAACAGTTAGTTTGTTCCCATCTATATCAAACAAAAAATCTTCAAGAATTGGCAAAACTGTATTTGCATTAATAACGCCGCTTATCTGTTGAAGATGCTTAAGTAATTGAGAAGAGGAAACAATAAACTTCATATAATTTATATTAAAATACTAAGATAAAAATAGGATTAATACAATCAAGAAAATAAAATTAATTTGTAAAGCTGCTTCGCAGGAAACGCAGAATGTTTTACACTTGAACCCGTTTTACTATTTATTTTTATGGGAATGCTTACTATAAAATTTACAAAGGAACAGGCGCTTCAAAAAGCAAAACAATATTGCGCTTACCAGGAAAGATGCCATGCAGAAGTAAAAGAAAAATTGTATTCTTTTAATCTATATAAAAAAGAAGTTGACGAAATAATTTCACAATTAATTGAAGAAAATTATTTAAACGAAGAGCGCTTTGCTAACCAGTTTGCCGGCGGAAAATTCAGAATGAAACATTGGGGCAAAGTAAAAATAAAACACGCATTAAAGCAAAAACTGGTGAGTGATTATTCAATTAAAAAAGCGCTTGCAAACATAAACGAAGCTGATTACACCAAAGCATTAAATAAAATTGCCGGGCAAAAAATAAAGACGCTTAAAAGTGAAAAAAATGTTTTTATAAGGAAAAGAAAATTGCAGGATCACTTGCTGCAAAAAGGTTATGAAGCGGTACTTGTAAAGCAAATTGTAAACAAAACTGGTTAGTGTTATAACTTTTGATCTTTATAATTATTCTATTTCATTATTGTAAAATATTTATGCAAACAACTTGTAATACTTTGTATCAGTCCATTTAAATATTTTTGCTTACTTGTAAAATATGAAAAAATTTTTAGCAGTCGCCTTCTTGCTTTTTTCCTGTTCATTGGTTAAAGCCCAGGCTTACCAGGTTACATTGCACACGCCTAATTTTAAAAGCGGGCTTGCGTATCTTACTTATTATTATGGCGCTAATATTAATATTGAAGATTCTGCGCTAATAAATGATAAAGGCATTGCAGTTTTTAAAAATAATAAAACAATTCAACCAGGTATTTATTCAATAATATTTCCGGGCAAAGCAAAGCTTGTAGATTTTTTTATAAGTGAAGAACCGGTGACTTATATAAATGCAGATACGACTGATCTTGTAAATAAAACGGTAATAAAAGGTTCAAAAGAAAATGTGCTGTTTCAGCAATATCAAAAGTATATATCAGTAAAAGGTAAACAATTACAGCAGGCGCAACAAGCATATAGTTCAGCCAAAACCAAAGCCGATTCTGTGTTATATCAAAGTAAATATGAAGCGTTAAATAACGAGCTGAATGCTTACAGGGAAAATATGATTAAACAATACCCCGAATCTATGCTGGCTGCAATGTTTAAAAGTATGAAGAGCGCTTCTGTGCCAATAGCAAAGCCCGTTACAAGAGAAGATTCTATTACAAATTATAATTATTATAAAAAGCATTATTGGGATGGAATAACTTTTATGGATGGCAGAATAATCCGTACGCCATTCTTTTTACCAAAGCTTGAAAAATATTTTAGAGAAGTGATTGTGCCTGCACCGGATTCAATTATAAAAGAAGCTGATTACCTGTTGCTGCTTGCAAGAAGCGATACCAATATGTACCGGTTTTTGCTTAACTGGCTTACTGATGAATATATCTATCCGAAGTATATGGGCCAGGATGCAGTATTTGTTCACCTGTTTGATAAATATCATTCCAAAGGAGTTTCAACATGGCTTAATGAAAAGCAGTTAAAAACCATATCAGACAGGGCTTACATGCTTATGGCAAATTTGATTGGAGAAAAAGCTGCCGACCTTAATTTAACTGATACATCAGGAAAAATATCTTCGTTGTACAGTGTTAATGCAGCGTATACAGTGGTTTGCTTTTGGGATCCCACGTGTGGGCATTGCAGGGAAGAAATCCCAAAGTTAGATTCTATCTACAAGGCAAAATGGAAACAACAAGGTATAAAAATATATGGTGTTTTAACTGAAAAGGAAAAAGATAAATGGCTTGAATTTATACATCAGCATAATTTAAAAGATTGGGTTCACGTTTATCAAACTGAAGAAAGTAAAAAAACGGAATTAGCCGGTAACCAGGCAGGCTTCAGGCAATTATATGATGTTACTCAAACACCTACATTATATTTGCTTGATAAAGACAAACGCATCATTGCCAAAAAATTAACCTTGCAACAAATTGATGATATGCTGCAGGTAAAAATCAAAAATAAACAGGTAACTCAATAATCTCATGAAGAAACTTTTCCTGTCAATTGTTTTCTTATTAACTGCATGCTTTACTTTTTCACAAACATTATTTACTTATGGAACCCAGGCTGTAAGTAAGGATGAATTTTTAAGAGCCTACAATAAAAACAAAACAACAATTACTGATAAAGCGGCTGCCTTACGTGAGTATCTTGATCTTTATATAAAATTTAAATTAAAAGTAAGAGCAGCGCATGACTTACGTATTGATACATTGCCGGCAATAAATACCGATCTAAAAAATTTTCGCAGCCAAATTGAAGAAAGTTATCTTAACGATGATAAGCAGGTAAGTATTCTTGTGCAGGAAGCTTTTAACCGCAGCCAGTTAGATATCCATATTGCTCACTTATTTATTCCCTTAGTTAAATCATCGGTACCTGCAGATACCTTAAAAATTTATAAAGCAGCGCAGCAAGCTTATAATTCTCTTACTGTAAAAAATGCATCTTTTGGAGACGTTGCTGAAGAACTAAAAAAAAATGGAACTGCTGCAAGCTGGGCTGATGTTGGCTTTATCACAGTATTCAGCATTCCATATGAATTTGAAAACATAATTTATAATCTTAAACCCGGCCAAATAAGTAAAGTATATAAATCAAAAAATGGCTATCATATTTTTCAAAATATTGAACAAAGAAATGCTGCAGGCAAGATGAAAGCTGCACAAATTTTAATTGCTATACCGCCGGGTGGTGATGAGCAACAAAAAAACCAGGCGTTTAAAATTGCAGATTCAGTATATAAGGTTTTGGTTGCCGGCGCTGACTTTTCCCAGGTTTCAAAAGCTGTGAGTAATGATAAACTTACTTACATGTCCGGCGGCGTATTGCCGGAATTTGGTACCGGAAAGTATGATCCGCTTTTTGAAAGCAGGGCATTTGGATTAAGAAAAGATGGAGACATTACTACACCTTTTCAAACATCATTTGGGTATCATATTGTGAAAAGACTGGGCCGCACTTTTGTTCCGCATGATAAAAATGATGCTGATTATTTAATTGCTTTAAAGCAGCAGGTGCAGCAGGATGATAGAATATCTTTAGCCAAAGAAAAGTTTTTAAAAGACATATTAAAAAAGCTTGGCTATAAAAAGAATAGTATAAACGAAACAGAGCTTTGGCAGGCCACAGACGACTTTATTGGTAACAGTAAAGAACCTGTTTCTGCAAGCCTCAATCAAAAAACAGTTGTTCATTCATTTACCGGCAGTAAGGTTACAGTTGGCGACTGGCTTCAGTTTGCTAAGAACTATAAAACAAATCCCGGGCTATATAAAAACGAGAGTTATCCTGAGCTGATGCAAAAATTTATTTCTGTTACAGCATTTGAAAAATACCGCCAGAATTTGGAAACTTACAATCCCGATTTTAAATACCAGATGCAGGAATTTAAAGATGGAAATATGTTGTTTGAAATTATGGAAAGAAATGTATGGAGTAAAGCTTCAGCAGACAGTGCAGGTCTTTTAAAGTTTTATAATCAAAATAAAAATAAATATTTCTGGAATGAAAGTGCAGATGCAATATTAATTTCCTGCGCTAATGATAAAATTGCTACTAACGCTGCCAATGAAATAAGAAACGGCAAAAGCTGGTATAGCGTGGTGAAAGAAGATTCTTTACAAATACAGGCAGATAGCGCCAGGTATGAGTTTGCGCAAATTCCGGTAAAAGAAAATACTAAACTCATTGCCGGTACGGTTACAGAGCCGATAATAAACACTGCCGATGGCACTGCATCTTTTGTAAAAATAATACGCACATATCCGGCTAATCAACCTCGTAATTTTGAAGAAGCCCGCGGACTTGTTATCAACGATTACCAAAATCTTATTGAAGAAAAATGGATTGAAGAATTAAAGAAAAAGTATCCGGTTAAGGTTAATGAAAA